>JBEBSN010000017.1:0-39518 GCA_040394295.1 Microbacterium sp. | reverse complement strand
TCTCGATCGCCTTGACCAGGAAGTCCAGGCCCTCGCGGTTGCTGGGCAGGTCGGGAGCGAAGCCGCCCTCGTCGCCGAGGCCGGTGGCGTAGCCGGCAGCCTTCAGCTCTCCCTTGAGGACGTGGTAGGTCTCCACTCCCCAGCGCAGCGACTCGGAGTAGGTCTCTGCGCCGATGGGAGCGAGGAAGAACTCCTGCATGTCGATGCCGTTGTCAGCGTGCTCGCCGCCGTTGATGACGTTGAACAGGGGCACAGGCAGAACGTGCGCGTTCGGGCCACCGAGGTAGCGGAACAGCGGCAGGTCGGCAGAGTCGGCGGCGGCCTTCGCCACGGCAAGGCTCACGCCGAGGATCGCGTTCGCGCCGGTGCGCTTCTTGTTGTCAGTGCCGTCGGTCTCGATGAGGATCTCATCGACGATGCGCTGCTCGCTCGCATCGACGCCTTCCAGCGCCGGGCCGAGCTCATCGATGATCGCGTCGACGGCCTTCAGCACACCCTTTCCGCCGTAACGGCTCTTGTCGCCGTCGCGGAGCTCGTACGCCTCGAATGCTCCGGTGGATGCACCGGAGGGGACGGCGGCGCGCTGCACGATGCCATCATCGAGGAGCACCTCCACCTCAACGGTCGGGTTGCCTCGGGAGTCGAGAATCTCGCGTGCGCCTACTGCCTCGATGAGTGCCACGTATGTGCTCCTTGCTCAGGGAAAGGGGTGGTGGAGCGTCGTCGATCCGTGGCCAGTCTAGTGCGCAGCATCCGTTCCCACGTGGGTGTGTCCGCTCAGACCACCAGCGCCAGGGCGACGCCGTCCCAGCCCTTGATTCCCACGGTCTGCAGGGCCGTGGCATCGAAGCGTGCGTCGGTGGCCAGCATGCGAAGGCCCTCTTGTGTGCCGATCACAGGCGGATCGGCGGTGTCGTCGTTGACGATCTCACCGTCGCGGCCGATGTTGTCGAGCACGATGACTGTGCCGGGGCGTCCGAGCCTGGCGGCCCAATCGAGATAGACGGTGTTGGACTCCTTGTCCGCGTCGATGAAGACGAGGTCGAACGGGTCTGAACCTTCGAGCGTCGGAAGCACATCGGCGCCGCGACCGATGCGGATCGCCACCCGTCCACCGACGCCCGCGGCATCGATGCTCGATCGTGCGATTGCGGCATTCTCCGGCTCTGCCTCGATCGTGGTGACGCTGCCGGCCTCCCCCACGCCTCGAGCCAGCCAGATGGTGGAGTACCCGCCGAGCGTGCCGATCTCGAGCACCCGCCTGGCTCCACTCATCCGGACGATGAGATTCAGGAACTTGCCGCTGACAGGAGCGACCTCGATATCGGGAAGCCCGGCCGCACGCTGCGCAGCCAGCGCCGCCTCCAGCTGCGGGTCGTGACCGACGAGAGCGTCGGAGAGATATTCGTCGGTCAGTCGCCAGTTCTCGGCGGTCGGTTCAGCCATGGCTCCACCCAACCCCGCAGCGTCGGCCCCGTCAAGGGTCAGCTCCGCGGGACTGAGAGCATCCGACCGACCGATCCGTCCAGCTCGGGCTGACGACGGAACTGACCCGTCAGCATGAGCACGACCACGACGATGGCACAGGCGATCCAGCCCGCGACCCCGAGCGGCCCCGCCAACGCCATGTCGAAGGTCGTGCCTGCCGCGACCAGCAACGTGATCAGCGCACCCGAGGCGTTCAACGCGCCGTGGGCGAAGACGGCCGGCCACAGCGATGCGGATCGCAGCCGCAGCCAGCCGAACAGGACGCCCCAGGCGATGCATCCGGCGGTCATGAACAGCACGCCGGTGAGGTCGAGTCGCCCGAAGTTGTAGCCGAGCAGGACGATCGGCGAATGCCACAGACCCCACACCGCACCGCTGATGAGCAACGACGGCCACGTGCCGAGCGGGCGCAGTGCCGGCACGAGGAACCCGCGCCAGCCCACCTCCTCACCGAAGGCGAGGAGCGCGTTGATCGTCGCCGCGGCGATCGGGATCATGACCAACTGCGAGACGACGACGATCCACGCAGGCGGAACGGGAACTCCTGCAGGCGTCGTTGCCTCCAGCACCTGCGTGAACCCAGAGAGCCCGACGAGGTCGAGCCGCACCCATCCGCACAGGGAAGCGACGACGACAGAGGCTGCGATGACGAAGGTCGGGCCGAAGAGGCCAAGCACCATCATCCAGACGACGCGCTTGGCCGGTCGCAGCGGCCACATCCCGAGAAAACGCAGCCGCTCGCCCTTCGGCACCGCCCGCATGCCGAACATCACGATGAGCACCGCGACGGCCGGAGTGAACATGATGATCGAGATGAGGACGCCGCTCAGCGGATTCGTCAGGCCACCCTCCAGCCACAGCGGCAGTGCGACGAGCCAGGCGAGCCCGCACGCCAGCAGGACATAGGTGATCGTGGTGTGGGGTCGGATACGAGTCATGAACGGCCTCCTCGGCTATCGATGTCGGTTCTGTCGACGGCGGCGGTCAGCACGGCGGCGGCTGTTGCCGCATCATCGACCGTGACGACGAACACTCGCCCATTGCGTCTGGTCACCTGCAGCGCTTCGCCCGTTCGCAGGACCACGCCCATGCGTCCATCCACAGCGATGCGCAGCCCCCAGCCGCCGAACTCGCCGATCGGATTCACCTCGACGACCCCCACGGCAGAGATCTGGTCTGCCCCGATCTTCCAGCGCGGCCACCCGGCGACCGAACGCACCAGCAGTCCTGCGCGGCTGACCCTGACACGGAACACGAGTGTGGTGACGATCAGAAGGATCACCGCCATGGTGACGGCCGCCATGATCCATCCGGTGCCGCCCCCGTCGAGGGCGAACACCCAGATGGTGGTGGCGACCAGGAGCACGACAGCCGACAGGAGCAAAGCGATACCCGGGCGCCCCATTGCTGCGGTTGCGAACCACGCGGCCTGCTCCCCCGGCGCCAACTTCATCGGCGCGGTGACGGACTGCTCCTCCTTCGCAGGCGGGGTCGTCTTAGGCTGCAGGAACCAGCCCGCGATCGCCAGCGCGACGGCGATCGCGATGCCGCTGAACGCCCACCCGCTGATGTCTGGGGCGTCGGCGGCATCATCGAGTCCGCGCTGCGTGTAGACGGCCGCCACCATCAGCACCGCGAACATACCGGCAAGGCCGAGGTTCACTCCGCCCAGAAAGCGCGCCGTCTGAGACCATCGCGCCGCGGCACCTGCAGGCGGCTGAGTGCGAGAGCTCTGCGGCAGCCGGTGCGAGAGCAGCGCGATCGCAGCGAGCAGAGCGATCATTCCGCCGCCCAACCCGAGGGTCATGGCCAGGTATGCTCCGGGCGGCGCGTAGCCGTCGGCGCCCTCTGCGCTCCAATGGATCGCGACGGGATCGGGCAGTTCGGGGATCCATATCGCGATGATCGCGGTGGCCGCCACAAGAAGAGCGAGCGGGACGATCACGCCGACCCAGATGAAAGCGGCGCGAGCGCGCCGGACAGCGATCATGCGGAATTCTCCTTGATGAGAGCAGCGAGAGTCGAACGCGAGACGCCCAGATCTGCCGCCCTGGCGACGAGATCGTCGATGTGGTGTGACAACTGCGCGAGCGGCGCGGCGGATGCCGCGATCACCGCTCCTCGCCCGCGCCGAAGATCGACCAGGCCCTCATCGCGCAGTTGCTGATAGGCGCGAAGCACTGTGTGCACATTGATATCGAGGGTCTCAGCCACATCGCGCGCCGACGGTAGCCGGTGGCCTGGGACGAGGCGCCCGATGAGGATGTCAGCGCGCACGGACGATGCGACCTGCTCGAAGAGCGGGTGCGAGCTTTCCGCGTCGATCCTGATCAGCATCCGGACACCATTTCATCTCTAGTAGTTCTATGTGAACTAGAACAACTGTAGCAACCCGCAAACACTTTTGTCCACGCGGTGCCCTCCGTCACACTTGCCAGATGAAGATCACTCCCCGCCGTCTTGCCGTCGGCATGAGCCTGTGGGCTCCGAACCTCTTCAGCGGCATCCGAATCCGGCGGTTCAGCCAGGATTGGACGCACGCGACCGTCGAGTTGCACATCAACCTCATCACCCGCAACTACGTCAAGACGGCGTTCGGCGGTTCGATGTCTGCCATGACCGACCCGTACTTCTTCATGCTCGTGATGCACCAGCTCGGACGCGACTACGTCGTGTGGGACACACGCGGTGAGATCGAGTTCCTCAAGCCGGGCCGCGGCGTGCTGACGGCCCACTTCCACGTGCCCGAAGCGAAGATCGCAGAGATCCGCGAGCGCGCTCGCGACGGGGCCAAGGTGCTGGAGTGGTTCGAGACCGACATCACGGACCGCGATGGCGACGTCGTCGCGAAGGTGCGCAGAGAGGTATACATCCGCGAGAAGCGGCGCGTCACCGCGGCTCGCCAGCAGTGAACCCCAACTGTTCACCATTGCGCGGGACGATGGTCACGTGAAACTCGCGCGTCGTCTGACCCTGACGGATGCCGTCGCCATCGGCCTCGGCTCGATGATCGGAGCCGGCGTCTTCTCGGTGTGGGGGCCCGCGCTCGACGCGGCTGGAAGCGGCCTGCTCGCCGCCCTCGCCATCGCAGCAGCCGTCGCCTTCTGCAATGCGACGTCGTCGGCGCAACTCGCTGCAGTTCATCCCGTCTCCGGCGGAACCTACTCTTACGCGCGAGCCGAGATCGGAGCGTGGCCGGGATTCATCGCAGGTTGGTGCTTCGTGATCGGCAAGATCGCCAGCTGCGCTGCGATGGCATTGACGTTCGCCGCCTATGCCTCTCCGGAGGAATGGCATAGGCCAGTGGCCGTCGCCGCCGTCGCCACTCTGGTGGTCGTGAACTGCTTCGGCGTCACACGCACTGCTCTGCTCACCAGGATCCTCGTGGCCGCATCACTGCTCGGCCTCACCGTCGTGATGGTCAGTGGATTCAGCGCATCATCTGCGGCGAATCCCGCTCCCCTTCCTGATGTGACTGCGTACGGTGTTCTTCAGGGCGCCGGA
Source organism: Microbacterium sp. (assembly GCA_040394295.1). Lineage (GTDB taxonomy): Bacteria > Actinomycetota > Actinomycetes > Actinomycetales > Microbacteriaceae > Microbacterium. The sequence goes on along the minus strand of JBEBSN010000017.1, from coordinate 34,526 downwards.
CTGCTTTTCTTCGCCTTCGCAGGCTACGCGCGCATCGCCACGATGGGCGAAGAGGTCACCAGAGCTGAGCGCAATATTCCGCGCGCGATCGTCTTCGCCCTCACCGCAGCGGTCGTCCTCTACGCGCTCATCGCCGTGGTCGTGATGCTCACCCTCGGTTCGGATGCTGTGTCCACCGATGCGCCGCTCGTCGACGTCGTCGACACCGCCGGCTGGTCAGCGCTCGCGCCCGTCGTGCGCGTGGCTGCTGCCGCAGCGTCCCTCGGTGCCCTGCTGGCGCTGCTGACCGGAATCGGTCGCACGACCCTGGCGATGGCTCGGCAGTCGGACCTGCCGCGCTTCCTCTCGGCTGTGCATCCACGCTGGCAGGTGCCGCACCGCGCCGAGATCGCGATCGGTGTCGTCGTGGTCTTCATCGTGCTGTTCGCCGATCTGCGAAACGCGATCGGGTTCTCATCGTTCGGGGTGCTGCTGTACTACCTGATCGCGAATGCCGCGGCCTTCCGGCAATCCGGGGCGGCGCGCAGGTACCCGCGCGCGCTGCAGGTTCTCGGTGCGCTCGGATGTCTCGTACTCATCAACACGCTGCCCGTACTCGCCTCATTGATCGGTTCCGGCGTGGTGCTGATCGGCGTGGCATACCGGTTGTTGCGGTTGCGGCTGGCCCGTTGATCGTGTGCGATCCCTGCCTGGCGCAGCCCGGGCGGTCATCGCTTTGAACGGGTACACCTGTCAGCCGAGATCCGCGGATGTCTGTCGACACACCGTATTCTCGGCAGACAAGTGGGATCTGAGCTGACAGGTGTGCTGCAAGGCAGAACGGATGCTACGACAGTGGCTTGAGCTCCAGCGTTGCGGGCTCGGTTCCCGCCGAGACCGTCGCGAACGCGGTGTAGCCGTCGGCAGCGGAACGCTCCAGCAGCGCCTTGAAGTTCTTCACACGACGCTCCAGACGCACCCGCCCACCGCTGTTGAGAATGGCCACCTTGTGTGCGACGAGCTCTGCGACGGGGACATCCGCGTCGTGCACGAGCACGACGGCCTGACCGTCGGCCTCAAGCGGCAGCTCGACAAGGTCGACGAGGCGCTCGAACCCGAGCGAGAATCCGACTGCGGGAACCTGCTGGCCGAGGAATCTGCCGATCATGCCGTCATAGCGTCCGCCGCCTCCGAGCGAGTACGGCACCGAGGGATGCGCGAGCTCGAAGATCGTCCCCGTGTAATAGCCCATGCCGCGCACCAGGAACGGGTCGAAGACGAGCGGGATCTCTCCGACAGCGCCGCGACCGGCAGCAACCGCTTCTCCGACGCCGATCAGGTGCTCGATGATCTCGTCCGGTGCACTGCCCGGCAGCGCTTTGCGGATCTGCTGCTCGCCGTACGCGTTGTACTCGGCCGTCAGCGGGCGACGCAGGAACGCCTCCAACGCATCGGTAGCGGCTGCCGTTGCGCCGCGGTCGCGAAGCTCGGCGACGATGCCGTCCGGGCCGATCTTGTCGAGTTTGTCGATCGTGATCAGTACGCCAGGACGCTCGTCGGAGGTGAAGCCGAAGGCATCCAGCATCCAATCGAGCACGCGACGATCGTTGATGCGCACGGTCGCGCCTTCCAGCCCCAACGCGGCGAGCGCGTCGAGAGAAGCGACCATCAGCTCTGCTTCGGCACGCGAGGAATCGTCACCCATGATGTCGATGTCGCACTGCATGAACTGGCGATAACGCCCCTTCTGCGGGCGCTCAGCGCGCCACACCGGGCCGATCTGGATCGCGCGGAACACGCTGGGGAGCTGGCCGCGATTGCTCGCGTAGAAACGCGCCAGCGGCACGGTGAGGTCGTAGCGAAGACCGAGGTCTGACAGCTGCGAGATGTTGTCGGCTGCCTGCCCGATCGCGGTGCCGATGCGCTCGATCGCTTCGGCATCAAGACCTCGCCGCAACACGTTATAGGCGAGCTTCTCGTTGTCGCCGCCGATACCGGCATGCAGGCGGGAGTACTCCTCCAGCGCCGGCGTCTCGATCTCATCGAATCCGTGCGCCCGATAGCGCTCGCGAATGATGGAGAGCACGCGCTCACGACGGGCCTTGTCGGCAGGGAGGATGTCGCGCATACCGCGCGGCGGGTTCACAGTAGCCACGTCTCTATCTTCCCAGGTCTGGCAGCCGCCTGTGGTCGCATTCGTGCGGCTCATTCCTCGGCTGCGCGCACCTCGTCCTCAAGCATTCGCAACCGTTCGCGGAGGGCACGCTCGGCGTCCCAGCCGCTCTGACGCGCCCGTGCGACCAGCGCGAGAAGAGCGTCGCCGAGTTCGGCCTCGGATGCCGGGGCAGCAATGTTCGACCCTTCGACAGGCTCAGGGAGCGAACGTGTGGGCTCAGGGAGCGAACGTGTGGGCTCAGGGAGCGAACGTGTGGGCTCAGGGACCGAACGTGTGGGCTCAGGGATCGAAGCGGGCTCGGGGAGCGTCACGCCCGCCGACGCCGCACGCCCCACGAGTTTCTGTGCGAGCGCGAGCGCCGGCATCCCGCGTGGCACGCCGTCCAGCACACTCTTGCGTGCGCGTTTCTCGGCAGCCTTCGCGGCGTTCCAATGCACCAGCACCTCTTCGGGCGTGTTAGCGACCGCATCGGCGAAGACGTGCGGGTGCCGCCTGACCATCTTCTCCGTCAGCGTCTGTGCGACATCGTCGATGTCGAACGGGTCGTCCGGGTCCTGCGCGGCGATCGCCGAGTGGAACAGCACCTGCCAGAGCAGGTCTCCGAGCTCTTCACGAAGGTCGGCGCGAGTGCCGCTCTCTACGGCGTCGATCACCTCGTGCGATTCCTCGATGAGGTACGGCACGAGATCGCGGTGGGTGATCTGCTGCGACCATGGGCACCGCTCGCGCACGGCGCGCATGGTGTCGGCGGCCTCACGCAGCGCGTCGGCGTTGTCAGCCATGGGTCCCTTTCAGGGTGGTCAGGAGCTGGCAGCCGTGACGCGGCGGTACCACCTGGCACGCAGCGACACGATGATGCCAGCCAGAACGACCGAGATCAGCGATCCGACGAGAACGCCGAGAATCGCCTGGTCTCGAATGATCCGGTCATCAGCGAAGGCGAGGTTGGCGAGCAGAAGCGACACGGTGAATCCGATACCGCCCAGAGTTCCGGCGGCGAGCAGGTCGGTGATCGTCAGAGCGGACTTCTTCCCGCGTGATCCGATCCGGATCGCTATCAGGCCGAACACGGTGATACCGATGATTTTGCCGACCGGCAGCGCGACAGCGATGCCGAAGAACGCCGGCGACAGCTCGGTGGGCGACACCGCAGGAATGACGACGAAAGCCGCGGCGAAGGCGAAGATCGGCAGGATCGCACCGTTCACCCACGGCTCAAGGGCTGCTCTGGTAGGCATCGACGGCGATTGCGCCATGGCGAGCCCCAGCATCACTCCCGCGATCGTGGCATGGATGCCGGAGGAGAGCACCAGCGCCCACACGAGCGCGGCGATGATGACCATGCACGTGCCGATGAGCCATGAGTTCTTCGCGGGCAGCATGCGTGACAGAGCGCCGAACGCGACAACTCCCACTACGGCGAGCAGCAGATACAACCAGTTCAGGTCGTGAGCGAAAAGCACGGCGATGAAGATGATGCCGATGATGTCGTCGAGAATCGCCAGCGCGAGGAGGAACACTCGCACGGCCGGCGGCAGCCCCTTGCCGAACACCGCGAGCACCCCGAGGGCGAAGGCGATGTCGGTCGCGGTCGGGATCGGCCATCCCGTCGCGGTGTCTGCGCCTCCGGCCAGCATCAGATAGAGGCCGATCGGCACGATCACACCGCCTGCGGCCGCGATCGCGGGCTGCAACGCTTTGCGGAACGAGTTCAGCTCGCCGCGGGTGAGTTCGTATTGCAACTCCATCGCGACCACGAAGAAGAAGATCGCGAGCAGCCCGTCCGAGATCCAGTGCGCCACCGACAGGTCGATCTCCGTGCCGGGAATTGCGATATGGAACCCGAGCACCGTATCGATCGCGTCGAAGGTGGGCAGATTCGCGAGCAGCAGCCCCACAGCCGCCGCGACGAGCAGAAGCACCGCCGGGAACTGCTGTGTGCGCAGAAGATTTCGGGAGGCAGACATCGCCCCCATGTTATGCCCCAGGGCGCGACTGCCACGAGAGGTCATGTGGTCAGGAGCACCGCTTTCACGGCTATAACCTCGAATGGTGACTCCCGAGCCCACGAACACAGAAGCCATCCGCGTCATCGGCCGATTCGAAGCGGGAAGAGGAATTCCCGATGCGATGCGTGCCGACGTCCGCATGCTCGGCGGCCTGCTCGGCCAGGTTCTGCGCGAGAGCGGACGCCCCGGCCTGTTCGAAGATGTCGAACGACTGCGCCTGGCGACCATCCAGGCCTACGAGGAAGAGAGCAGTGACGCCTTCGATCGCGCTGCCGAGATCGCGGATTCGTTCAGCGTCGCGCGGGCTGACGAGGTCGCGCGCGCCTTCACCTGTTACTTCCACCTTGTGAACCTCGCGGAAGAGCACCAGCGCGTGCGCATCCTTCGCGAGCGGGCGGGCCAGCCCTCCCCTTCGACTTCCGCGCGTGCCGAGGGGTCAGAGAGCGATCCGAAGAGAACAGACACCGTCGCCACCGCGTACGCACAGCTGCGGCGCGAAGTCGGCGACGACGAAGCACAGCGCCGGCTGGAAAGCCTCCGCTTCCACCCCGTCTTCACCGCGCATCCGACCGAGGCACGTCGTCGGGCGGTCTCGACCAGCATCCGTCGCCTTTCGGAACTCCTCAGCCAGCACGATGTCGCAAGCGACGGCGGATCAGAGCAGCACCGCGCGCACCGACGCATGTTGGAAGAGGTCGACACGCTCTGGCGCACGGCGCCGCTGCGCGCGCAGAAGCCATCGCCGACCGATGAAGTGCGCACCGTGATGTCGGTCTTCGACGAGACGCTCTTCACCACGGTGCCGCACGTGTACCGCCGCATCGATGACGCCCTGCGCGGTGACGACTCCGGCGCGAGCGCTCCTGTCGTTCCCCCGTTCGTGCGAATCGGCTCCTGGGTCGGTGGTGACCGCGACGGCAACCCCTTCGTCACAGCAGCCGTCACGCGGGAAGCAGCGCAGATCGCCTCCGACCATGTGCTTCGCGGCCTCGAGCGTGCGATCGAGCGGATCGGGCGGGGCCTCACACTCGACGCGGAAGACACGCCCCCCAGCGCCGCCGTGCTCTCGCTGTGGGACGCGTACGTCGCATCCGACGGCTCCACCGCCGCCGACATCGCGGCCCGCTCCCCCAACGAACCGCACCGTCAGGTGCTGCTCGCCCTCGCCCGGCGCGTCGCCGCGACCCGCGTCGATCAGGCGGGCGGCTATGGCGCGCCCGAAGAACTGCTCGCCGACCTGCGCGCGGTGCAGGATTCCCTGGCAGCATCCGGTGCACGGCGTCACGCTTTCGGGGGTATCCAGCACCTGATCTGGCAGGTCGAGACCTACGGATTCCACCTCACTGAACTCGAAGTACGTCAGCACTCACAGGTGCATCGCGAGGCTCTCGCCGACATCGACACGGGTGGGGAGCTCAGCGAGAAGACGCAGGAGGTGCTCGACCTCTTCCGTGCGGTCGCCGAGATCCAGCGCACCTACGGCCTGCGCGCAGCAGGACGCTACGTCGTCTCATTCACGCAGTCGGCCGAGGACCTCGCCAACGTGCACAGGCTCGCACGCTTCGCGCTCGGCGACGATGTTCCCGTTCTGGACGTCGTCCCGCTCTTCGAGACCTTCGCCGATCTGCAGGCCGCACCCGAGATCCTCGCCGAGGTTGTTGAGTTCCCCGAGTTCCGTGAACGAATGGCCACGACGGGGAACCGCCTGGAGGTCATGCTCGGCTACTCGGACTCGTCTAAAGACGTCGGCCCGGTCGCAGCCAACCTCGCACTCTACGAAGCGCAGCGCAAGATCGCGCTGTGGGCAAAGGACTCCGGCATCTCTCTGACCCTGTTCCACGGCCGGGGTGGCGCCCTGGGCCGTGGCGGCGGTCCGGCGAACTCCGCCATCCTCGCGCAGCCCCCGCACTCGGTCGACGGGCGCTTCAAGCTGACGGAGCAGGGCGAGACGATCTTCGCCCGCTACGGCGAGCCGGCCATCGCGATGCGCCACATCGATCAGGTCGCGGCAGCCACGCTGCTTGCCTCTTCCCCCAGCGTCGAAGAGCGCACCAGCGGGGCCGCAGAACGCTTCGCCGACGTCGCACGCGCGATGGATGCCGCCTCGCGCGAGCGCTTCTTCTCTCTCGTCAAGGCCGAAGGGTTCGCGCCATGGTTCGCGACCGTCACTCCGCTGGAAGAGATCGGGCTGCTCGCTCTGGGCTCGCGCCCGGCACGTCGCGGACTCTCGGTGGAATCGTTGGAAGACCTGCGCGCGATCCCGTGGGTGTTCGCGTGGACCCAGGCGCGAATCAACCTCGCCGGCTGGTTCGGCCTCGGCTCGGCTCTCGAAGCCGTGGGCGATGAAGCGCTGCTCACCGAGGCTTATCGAGACTGGCCGTTGCTTCAGACGATGATCGACAACGTGGCGATGAGCCTGGCGAAGACCGACGAACGCATCGCTCGCCGATATCTCGCGCTGGGCGATCGTGACGATCTCGCAGACCTGGTGCTCGACGAGCTCTCTCTCACCAAGGAATGGGTCATCCGCCTCACCGGCGGTGCTGGCCTACTCGAGAACAAGCCGATCCTGCAGCGTGCGGTGACGTTGCGCAGTCCGTATGTGGATGCGCTGTCGCTGCTGCAACTGCGGGCCCTGCGCGAGCTGCGCTCGCCATCGGCGGCCGGCTCCGGCGCCGACGACGAACAGCGGCGTCTTCTGCTGCTCTCCGTCAGCGGCGTGGCGGCAGGCCTTCAGAACACCGGGTGAGCCCGCTCTGAAACCTCGTGTGCAACGGCCTCGAATCACGAGGGGTACAGTGGAAACTCGTGCCCGACCTTGCACATCCTCTTATGCGACACGATCGCACACCCTGACACTCTTCAGAAAGTCGTCCCGCGTGACTGCCACCCTCACCGAATTTCACCCGCTCACCGAGTCCGTCCAGCCGGTCTTCGACACCGTCTTGGCACGCAGCCCGCACGAACCCGAGTTCCAGCAGGCCGTGCACGAGGTGCTCGGAACGATCTCGCCTGTGCTCGAGCAGCACCCCGAGTACCTCGACGCCGGCATCCTCGACCGCCTCGTCGAGCCCGAGCGCCAGATCATGTTCCGCGTTCCGTGGATGGATGACGCGGGAAAGCTGCAGGTCAACCGCGGCTACCGCATCCAGTTCTCCTCCGTGCTCGGCCCCTACAAAGGCGGACTGCGCTTTCACCCCTCGGTGAACCTGTCGATCATCAAGTTCCTCGGCTTCGAGCAGATCTTCAAGAATGCCCTCACCGGTCAGGGCATCGGCGGCGGCAAGGGCGGCAGCGACTTCGACCCGCACGGGCGCTCCGACGCCGAGATCATGCGCTTCTGCCAGTCCTTCATGAGCGAGCTTTACCGCCATCTGGGTGAGCACACCGATGTGCCTGCGGGCGATATCGGTGTCGGCGGCCGCGAGATCGGCTACCTGTTCGGCATGTACCGCAAGATCACCAACCGCCACGAGTCCGGTATGTTCACCGGCAAGGGCACCGGCTGGGGTGGCGCTGAAGTGCGCACCGAGGCCACTGGCTACGGCGCAGTGTTCTTCGCACAGGAGATGCTCGCCGTGCACAACGACTCGCTCGCGGGCAAACGCGTCGGCATCTCCGGCTCGGGCAACGTGGCGATCTACGCCATCCAGAAGGCGACCCAGCTCGGAGCGACCGCCGTGACCGCTTCTGACTCGTCCGGCTACGTCGTCGACGATGCCGGGATCGACCTCGGTCTCTTGCGCCAGATCAAAGAGGTCGAGCGCGCGCGCATCGTCGAGTACGCCAACCGTCGCCCCAGCGCCCGTTTCGTCGAGAGCGGCAGCGTGTGGGAGGTCCCCGTCGACATCGCCGTGCCTTCTGCCACGCAGAACGAGGTCAGCCTCGCCGATGCCGAAGCTTTGATCGCCAACGGCGTGCGGGCTGTCTCTGAGGGCGCCAACATGCCGTGCCTGCCGGACGCCGTCGCCGCCTTCCAGCAGGCGGGTGTCCTGTTCGCGCCGGGTAAGGCAGCCAACGCCGGTGGCGTGGCGACGTCAGCTCTGGAGATGAGTCAGAACGCGTCGCGTCAGCGCTGGAGCTTCGGCGACAGCGAGAACAAGCTGCGCGAGATCATGTCAGACATCCACGACGCAGCGTTCCAGGCAGCGGAAGAATACGGCGTTGCGGGTGACTATGTCGCGGGCGCCAACATCGCCGGCTTCCAGCGAGTCGCCACGGCGATGCTCGCCCAGGGCGTCATCTGATCGAACGCGCGGTGGGCGCTGCGGCTCAGACCGGCTGATCGTCGGCGTGACGGGCGAGGGAGCGGCCGTAGCGCTCCGTGAGCTGCACCATGAGGTCAGGCGTGTCCCGGTCGACGCCGAACACGTGTCCGGGGAAGTCCAGTTCGGGCTGAGCGTCGGCGATCTCTGCAGCGCGGTCGGGTGAGAACTGCTGCACTGGATCGCCTGTCGCGATCCAGCCGATCGGCACGACCGTTCCCGCAGGCAGCATGGCTCGACGCTGCACGATCGCATTCACGCGGATCTCGCATCTGTCGCCCACACGCGCACCGTTGAACACGCGGGCGCCGGAGGCGAAGAAGACCTCCTCCCCTACGGTCGCTCCGGCGATGCTCGCAAGCGTGCCGATGAGAGTGTGCGCTCCGATGTGCACGGCATCCACCGCCGTCGCCCGGATCAGCGCGTTCTCCATCACGATGACGTTCTCTCCGAGCCGGATCGGCCCGCCCTCGGCGGTGATGACGGCGCCGTGCAGTACTTGGCACTCGGCGCCTATCTCCACGTCGCCCGAGATGACGGCGGTAGGAGCGATGACGGCAGTGTCGTGGATCCGGGGCCGAGCCCCGAGGTGCTCGTACAACATGACGTCAGCGTAGCGCTCACACGCCAGCATTCCAACGGACACCCTGTGAGCAGCTAGCGTGGACGAATGCCGTTGTCTGATTATGTGGCCGCGATGCGCGCGCGGGTGGGACACGACCTGCTGATGCTTCCGGCAGTCACCGCAGTCATCCGCGACGGCGACCGGTTCCTGTTCGCACGCCACGCGGACTCAGGCCGATGGGGATTCATCGGCGGCAGCGTCGAGCCCGGCGAGCAACCTGCAGATGCCGTAGCGCGCGAAGTGCGCGAAGAGATCGGTGTCGACATCCGACTCATCGGCATCATCGGTGCCTACGGCGGCGAAGAACTCATCGTGACCTATCCCACCGGCGACCGAGTCGCCTACGTCACAACGGCGTACTCGTGCGAGTTACGAGGTGCCGCGCGCCCTGACCTCGAAGAGATCCTCGAGACCGATTGGTTCACGCGCGAGGAGATCGACGCGCTGCCCCTCGTCGCCGGAATCCATCAGGTGCTCGCCGACTGCTGATCGGGCGAACGGGAAGCGTCGCCGCGATCAGGCCGTCGCCTGCGCCGCAGGCTCGGGGAACAACGCCGTCAGCAGTTGTCCCACCCACTCCAGCAACTCAGCGTCGGTCGGCAGCGGCACGACCAGCGCGTCTCCCCCGCCGACGAGCTTCGCCTTCGGGTACAGCCGCTGCAGGCGCACCTTCATCGAGTCCTCGAGGCGCGCAGGCGCCACGCGCAGGTTGGAGCCCATCGCTACGACATCGGTCAGTCCTGCGCGTGCCGCACGACGGCGCAGTCGCGCGATCGCAATGAGCCCTTCGACCTCTTCGGGCGGCGTGCCGTAGCGGTCGGTGAGTTCTTCTGCCACCAGGTCGATCGCGTCGTCCTTCGCCGTCGCAGCGGCTGCAGCCGACAGCTTCTGGTACGCCTCCAACCGCAACCGCTCGCTGTCGATGTACGTCTCGGGGATGCGACCGTCGATAGGAAGCTCCATACGCAGTTCGTTGCCGGTGTCGACGTCTTCGCCGCGGAAGGTGGCGACGGCTTCGCCGACCATCCGCAGGTACAGATCGAAACCGACGCCTGCGATGTGCCCGGCCTGCTCTCCGCCCAACATGTTTCCGGCTCCGCGCAGCTCGAGGTCTTTGAGCGCCACCTGCATACCCGAGCCGAGGTCGTTGTTCACCGCGATCGTCTGCAGACGATCCGCAGCCGTCTCAGAGAGCGGCTTCATCTCGTCATAGAGGAAGTATGCGTACGCACGCTCGCGTCCGCGGCCGACTCGACCTCGAAGCTGATGCAGTTGCGAGAGCCCGTATTTGTCTGCTCGGTCGATGATGATCGTGTTCGCGTTGGAGATGTCGAGGCCCGTCTCGACGATCGTCGTCGACACGAGCACATCGAACTCGCGTTCCCAGAACGCGTCGACGACCTGCTCGAGCTGGCTCTCGCCCATCTGACCGTGCGCGACGGCGATGCGCGCCTCCGGCACGAGTTCGGCGATCTCGCTGGCGACTCGCTGGATCGACTTGACCCTGTTGTGCACGAAGAACACCTGGCCCTCGCGCAGGATCTCACGTCGGATCGCCGCAGCGATCTGCTTGTCGCTGCGCGGGCCGACGAAGGAGAGGATCGGATGCCGGTCCTCTGGCGGCGTCGCAAGCGTCGACATCTCGCGGATACCGGTGACGGCCATCTCGAGCGTGCGCGGAATCGGCGTCGCGCTCATCGCCAGGATGTCGACGTTCGTCTTCAGCTTCTTCAGCTTGTCTTTGTGCTCGACACCGAAGCGCTGCTCCTCGTCGATGATGAGCAGCCCGAGGTCTTTGAACATCACCTGATCGGTGAGGATTCGGTGGGTGCCGATCACCATGTCGACCGAGCCGTCCAGAAGCCCGTCCAGAGTGAGACGCGCGTCCTTGTCGCTCTGGAAGCGCGAGAGCGCCTTGACCTTGACGGGGAATCCCGCGAATCGCTCGACGAAGGTCTCCATGTGCTGTTTGACCAGCAGAGTCGTGGGCACGAGCATCGCGACCTGCTTGCCGTCCTGGATCGCTTTGAACGCCGCACGCACGGCGACTTCGGTCTTGCCGAACCCGACATCTCCCGACAGCAGACGGTCCATCGGGATCGGCCGTTCCATGTCTGCCTTGATCTCATCGATCGTCTGCAGCTGATCTGGCGTCTCAGCGAACGGGAATGCCTCTTCGAGCTCACGCTGCCATGGGGTGTCAGGACCGAAGGCGTGCCCGGTCGCCGACATCCGCGCGGAGTACAGCTTCACGAGTTCGACCGCGATGTCACGAACGGCCTTGCGCGCCTTGCCCTTGGCTGCTGACCAGTCGCTGCCGCCCATCTTCGACAGCGTCGGCGCTTCGCCACCGACGTACTTCGAGAGCAGGTCGAGCTGATCGGTGGGCACGAAGAGCTTGTCGCCGGGGTAGCCGCGCTTGGACGGCGCGTACTCAAGCACGAGGTAGTCGCGGGTGGTCTTCGTGGCGTTGCGCCCACCGGTGGAGACCTCCCGCTGTGTCATCTCGACGAATCGTGCGATGCCGTGTGTGACGTGCACGACGTAGTCGCCATGTTTGAGCTGCAGCGGATCGACGACGTTCTTACGACGCGATGCGAGCTTCTTGACAACGCGTTGGTCGCCGCCGATGGTGCGACCGTAGAACTCGTTGTCAGTGAGGACTGCGAGTCTCGCCTCCGGAACCTGGAAGCCGGATTCGATCGAGCCCTGCACGAGCGTGGCGACCCCTGCCTCGGGCGCTTCGACGAGCGAGTCCACGACTCGTGCGGCCAAGCCGCGGTCGGCAAGCACATCTCTGGCACGGTCGACCAGGCCTGCGCCGGAGGCGACCACCACCACCCTCCAGCTCTCTGAGAGTCTCGCGGCGACGAACTCGATCGCGCCGTCGACGTTGCCGTGGAAGGACGGGATGATCGACGAATGGATGCCGGCTGCGGAATCGTCGTCCGTGGCGAAGGGGCTGAATCGCCACCAGACCCCGTCTCTCTCGCGCACTGTCTCGCGTAGTCGCGCGACACTGAGGAAATCGCCCGCACCGAGGTCGATCGGAGCGGAGGCGCCAGAGGTCGCCGCACTCCACGCGGCCTCCAGGAACTCGCGATTCGTCTCTCCGAGGCTCAGCGCTCTTGCGCTGGAGCGCTCAGGATCGACGAGCGCGACCGCCGTACCTGGTGGAAAGTACTCAGCCAGTGACACAAGCGGCCCGGACACTGCAGGCAGAAGCGATTCCATGCCCTCGACCGGTATTCCCTCGGACATCTTCTCGAGCATCCCTGCGATGGCGGGGAAAGCGTCTACGAGCGAGCGGGCGCGCTCGCGTACCTCTGTGGTGAGAAGGAGCTCGCGCGTCGCCGGCAGGTCGACGCGGTCGACGTCGCCGGGCAGCGACCGCTGGTCAGCGACCGAGAACGCACGTATCTGATCGATCTCGTCGCCGAAGAACTCCACGCGGTACGGATGCTCGGACGTCGGAGGAAACACATCGAGGATGCCGCCGCGCACTGCGAACTCGCCTCGCCGCGAGACCATGTCGACGCGCGAGTAGGCGCGTTCGACCAGTTGCTCGATGGCGGCGTCGAGTTCGAGGCCCCGGCTGCCGAGAACGAGTGAGAGGGGCGCGGTGTCGCCGAGGTTCGCTGCGAGCGGCTGAAGTGCGGCGCGCACCGAGGCGACAACGATGAGCGGACGCTCCTGCGTCCACGTCGTGATCTGACGCAGGGTCTCAAGGCGCTGCCCGACCGTGTCAGGGCTCGGGCTCAACCGCTCATGGGGCAACGTCTCCCAGGCCGGGAAACGGAGGATCTCGGCATCGGGCACATACGAGACGAATGATTCCGCGAGCGACTCGGCGCGGCGCCCCGTGGGGGCGACGACGAGGAGGGAGGCCGGCTTACCCGCGCGGGCGCGCCTGTCGAGCAGCCCGGCGATTATCGGAGCATCAAGGCCGTCGACGAGGCCGAGATCAGCATCGGTCTGCGCCCAGGTGAGGGCGTCATCGTAAAGAGTCGCCTCTTCCAAGGCGCGCAGAATCCCCGGAACAGTCACCTGATGAGTTTAGTGCGAGCCGCAGACATCAGGTTCGTCAGCTTTAGGATGCGGGGATGGAACCTGTCACGCTGCACACAGATCGCCTTGTCCTACGCGCACCCGGCGCCGCAGATGTCGACGCCATCCACGCGGCCTGCCAGGATCCGGAGATCCCCCGCTGGACGACTGTTCCGAGCCCGTACACGCTCGAGCATGCGAAGGGCTTCGTCGACCTTGTCGCGCAGTGGTGGGCCGACAGCAGCCAGACGATCTGGGCGATCTTCGAGGGTGAGGTGCTGAAGGGTGTGGTCGGCTTGCATCACATCGCGTCGCACACCGCAGGCGGCGCGGCGGAACTCGGCTACTGGACCGCCGCCGCCGCGCGTGGACAGGGCTTCACCGTCGAAGCCTGCGAAGCGGTGATCGAATGGGGCTTCACCGAGCTCGGTCTCGCCCGCATCCACTGGCAGGCAGTCGCAGGCAACGTCGCGTCGGCGCGCACAGCGCGCGCTCTCGGGTTTCGATACGAGGGCTCGATGCGCCAGTCGCTCACGAGCCCCCGCGGCCGCGATGACGGCTGGATCGCCGGCCTCCTGCCCCATGATGATCGTGCGCCCGTCGCCTGGTCGTGCCTCGACGACTGATCACCGCACTCTCTCGTACAGGGTGACCACGCATGCGCTGCCGAGTCCGAGATTGTGCTGCAGCGCGAGCGAGACGTCGTCGACCTGACGGTCTCCAGCGGTCCCTCGAAGCTGCCAGACGAGTTCCGCGCACTGCGCGAGGCCGGTGGCGCCGAGCGGGTGCCCCTTCGACAGCAGCCCTCCCGACGGATTCGTCACGACCTGACCTCCATAGGTGTTCTGCCCGTCCAGGATGAACCGCTCACTCGTACCCTCAGGTGTCAGACGCAGTGCTTCATAGGCGAGGACCTCATTCGTCGTGAAGCAGTCGTGCAGTTCCACCACTCTCAGGTCGAGCGGGTCGACTCCCGAGGTCTCGTACACTTCATCAGCGGCTCGCCGGGCGATGCCCGAACCGACCAACGCCATCGCATCGCCGTCGAACGAGTCGGGAAGGTCGCTCGTCATCGCTTGTGCACGGATGCGCACGCTCGCGTCCAGGCCGTGCGAACGGGCGAAGTCCTCTGTGCACAGGATCGCAGCTGCCGCACCGCACGTCGGCGGACAGCACTGCAGGCGGGTCAGCGCACCGTAGACGTGCGGCGACGCCAGCACCTCTTCGACAGTCACCGGATCCCGGAACACCGCGTAGGGGTTCGCTGCGGCATGACGCCTGGATTTCACCGAGATCTGCGCGAACACAGCAGGATCCATCCCGTACTTCTTCGCATATGCCGCGCCGGCATCGCCGAAGAACTGCGCGGCGAGTGGGGCATCCGACGCCCCATGCTCAGCCGCGCGCGCCTCGGTGAATCGCCACAGTGAGTCGGGGCGATCGTCGTAGATACTGCCGATCGCGCCCCGTCCCATCTGCTCGAATCCGACGACGAGCACGCAGTCGGCCGCACCGGAGGCAATCGCCTGTCTGCCCAGCCACAGCGCGCTGGAGCCGCTCGCGCAGTAGTTGTTGACGTTCAGGACGGGAATCCCGGTGGCCCCCACCCCGTAAAGAGCGGTCTGGCCTGCGGCCGAATCGGCGTAGACATACCCCGCGTATGCCTGGCTGATGTCGCCGATCGAGAGCCGGGCATCTGCGAGCGCAGCACGAACTGCGCGCTGGCCCATCACGTCGTATGTCTCGCTTCGAGAGGGCTTGGCGAACGGAATCATCCCGACCCCGGCCACGACCACGCTCATAGGCGCACACCCTGTCTCAGCGCCGGTTTGTCGATCTTTCCCACCGGATTCTTCGGAAGCTCGTCCAGGAGGGTGATCTTCGCCGGACATTTGAAGGAAGCGAGAAGCGTGCGCGCATGGGCGTCCAAGTCGGATGCCGTCACTGCAGCGCCTTCACGAAGTGACAAGAACGCGACCGGAATCTCTCCGAGTACCGGATCAGGAGCGCCGACCACAGCGACTTCTCGCACGTCGTCGTGCGCGTAGAGCGCGTTCTCGATCTCTTTCGGATACAGATTCTCTCCGCCGCGAATGATCATGTCCTTGATCCGGTCGACGATCTGCAGGTATCCGTCTTCATCGAATCTGCCCAGATCTCCGGTGTGCAGCCATCCGTCGACGATCGTCCGCTCGGTCTCCTCCGGTCTGTTGAGGTAGCCGGCCATCACCACAGGGCCCGAGATGACCACTTCACCGACTTCCCCCCGTTCGAGCGGACGATCGTGCTCCCCCACCACCGCCACCTGTTGTCCTGGCAGAGGCAAGCCCACGGTGCCAGGTTTGCGAAGCCCTCGTAGCGGATTGATCGTCGAGGCACATGTCGTCTCGGAAAGCCCGTACCCTTCCACGATCGTCACGCCGAAGCGCCGCTCGAAACGCTCGATGGACTCGGCGGGCATCGGCGCCGCTCCGCACACGGCGAACCTCAATGACGACGTATCCGGCCGGGTGTCTTCCGGCAGCGAAGACAGGAGTGCGTAGATGGCCGGCACGGCCGAGAAGTACGTCGGCCGGTGCTTCTCGACGTCGGCGAAGAACCTGTCGCGTGAGAAACGACCGGTGATGCTCACCTGGCCGCCGACCCGCAGCGGCGTGAGAGTGCCGAGCGTGATGCCATTGGCATGGAAAAGCGGCAGCACGAGAAGACTGTGGTCCGTCGCGGTGAGCTCGAGCCACGTCGCAAAGGAGTCGGTCATCGCATCGAGATTGCTGTGGGTGAGCATCACCCCCTTCGGATGCCCCGTCGTGCCGCTCGTGTAGATGAGCAGAGCGAGGTCGTCTGCAGAGAATTCTGCAACCGGCGCGGCCGACGCGGACGCGCTGAGGTCCGCGAGCGTCACGGTCGAGACGCCGAGGTCTCGCTCGTGGTCCTCGGTGACGACGAGCATCGCGCCGGAGTCAGCGACCTGATAGGTCGCCTCTGTCGCGCCGAGGACAGGATTGATCGGCGTCACGGTCGCACCGAGTCGCCAGGCCGCGAACAGTGCGACGATCAGCTCGACGCGATTCGGCAGCGCCAGCGCGATGACGTCGCCCGCGCCGACTCCGCGCGAGTGAAGCGCGGCGGCGGCGTCTTCGATGCGCTGCAGCAGCACGGCATTGGTCAGCTCTTGCGCGTCATCGCGCAGGCTCGGCGCATCGGGATCCGACGTCGCTCTCAGGACAGGAAGTGTGGCGAAGTGCATGAAAGCCTCCGGAGCAGGGACGGGGCGCCGTACTGGGAGAACGGCGCCCCGTCGAATCGGAAGAGCGGTCAGACCCTGGTGATGACCGGCTCGGCAACCAGACCGAATCCGCGCAGCTGACCGAGAAGTTCGCGGTGTCCGAACGCCTGGCATCCTGAGGCGAAACCGACCCGGTTCGGGCGCTGCTGGATCAACGAGAAGGCGGCAAAAGCCTGCAGGAGCCCGGTCTGCTTGTAATTGCTGTTGCCGTGGATCACCACATGCGAGCGACCGAGCGGTCCGGACGCGTGAACCGAGTCCACCGAGCGGTTGATCCGCGGGTTCTCCCGCGGCGGCATCCCCGCTTGAAGCGACGCCGCGATGTTCGCGAGTGCCTCTTCCTGGGCGGCGGGCTCGAGCGGACGAATCTGCTCCTCGAACATCTTCACGGTGTCGGCGACGCCGTTCATGACAGCGCGGTCGAAGACGCCGCCGATCGCACGCACACTGCTGACGCGTGGATCGTTCTGGAACCAGATCGGATGCGACATTCCTCCCCACGGCACGGCGACGCCCTGCTCGTGGTATCCGGGCACAGCGACGTTGAACGCCGACATGTGATCCCATTCGACGAGCTTGTTCTGCTCGAGGTAATACCAGTCGGCCTTAAGGATCGTGAAGATCGTCTGCGTGGACGCGTAGGTGGGAAGACCCTTCCACAGCACCAGGATGTCGAGCGTGTCATACCCGCCTGGTTCAAGCGCGATGTTGGCCGCGATCTCGCTGGTCGTGTACATGTGCGCGATGCCCGGCGCGAGCAGGAGCTCTTTCGCCGCGAACTTGTCCCCCCATCTGTCGCGCGCCGACAGAACCCAGTCCTGCTCGCCCGTGGTGTCTGTGTAGTGCGCGCCGATCTGCAGCGCGGCCTCGACGACCTCAGGACCGAATTTGATGAAGGGACCGGCAGTGTTGCAGATGACCTGAGCGCCCTCGAAGGCCTCAGCCAGAGCGGCGGCGTCGTTCTCGACCCCGATCACCTCGTAGTCCGCAGTCTCGATGCCCGGTATCTTCTCGACGACCTCGCGGACGCGGTCTGCATCACGCCCGGCAGCCACGAAGGGAACGCCGAGCTCACGCAGATACTCACAGATCAGTCGGCCCGTGTAACCGCTTACGCCGTAGACGACGACGGGTTTTTCTGTACCCATGATCTGCCTCACATTCCCATCGCGCCGTCGATGGACAGCGTGGCGCCGTTGACGAACGCGGCATCGGAGGAAACCAGGAAAGCGATTCCGTTGGCGATGTCGTCCTCTGTCGCCAACCGGCCCGAGGGAGTGAGTGAGACGACAGCGGTCACGGCATCGTTCGCTGAGGGGAACAATCCCAGTCGCTCCATATCGCCGGCCAGCTGCGCACCCATCGTGTTGGGCACGAGGCCGGGGCATACGGTGTTGACGCGCACTCCGTAACCGAGGCGTCCGGATTCGGCTGCGGCGACCTTGCTCAATCGCTCGACCGCCGACTTGGATGCCGAGTAGGCGGCGATGCCGGGGAAGGCGATGGTCGCGGCGACGGAGGCGATGTTGACGATGACACCCCCGGTGCCAGTGCCGTCGTCCTGACGCATGTTGCGCAATGCATGTTTGATTCCGAGCGCCGTGCCGAGGACGTTGACGTCGAGGATCTTGCGCATGTTCGCGGGATCAAGATCGACGAAGAGGTCTGAGATCTCGATGCCGGCGTTGTTGACGACGGCATCCAGCCCGCCCAGGGACGACACGGCCTGCGCCATCGCCTGAGCCCACGATGCGTCGTCGGTGACGTCGACCTTCACGAAGGAGACGGCACCGCTGACTTCAGCGACCGCGTTCGCTCCGGCGTTCTCGTCGATGTCGGCGATGACAACGGTAGCCCCGCGCTCGGCGAGAACCTGCGCTGTGCGCAGCCCCAGCCCTCGTGCCCCGCCGGTGATCAGGGCTCGTGTCCCTGTCAGGTCATTGGTCATGTCGATCTGTTCCTCTCGTCGTTGAAAGTGTTGTGACACAGCAGAGCAGAGATCTGGACAAATGACAAGGAAAATTTGGACACTCGTTCAAATCGTTCGATATTCTGGTCCGACCAGGCGTATGATCGCTTCATCGACGAGAAGGAGGAGCAATGGGCGATGTCTCTGCACGCGCGGAGCGATCCGGCGTCGACAAGTTCTCCGTGCGACGTCGCGAGCTCGCCGCCGCTGCTCTGACCGCAGTCGCCGAGCGCGGCTTCGCGAACACGGGTCTGCGGGACGTCGCCGCCCACACCGAACTCTCGCTCGGCCTTCTGCACTACTACTTCGACGGCAAAGACGACCTGATCGGTCAGGCGATCTGGCAGTACAAATCAGAGTGCGCTCGACGATACGATCCGATCGTCGAGACCTCGAAGACCGGTGCTGAGCTGGCCGAGCGCTTCGGAGTCGAGATCGCGGCCACGCTGCGCGACGAGGCCGATATGCACCGGCTCTGGTACGACCTGCGCAACCAGTCGCTTTTCGACACCGGCTTCCGCGACACGATCATCGCCATCGACGAACTTCTCAGAGACATGGTCTGGGCCGTCGTCGTCCGCCATGCCGAGCTGGAAGGGCATGAGCCGTCTGTCGATGCGGCATCGGCGTACGCCCTGTTCGACGGGATCTTCCTCAACGCTCTGATCGCCTATCTGCGCGGCGACATCGATTCATTGGAGCGGTTGAGAAAGGCCAGCATCCGCCTGCTGACCGGCAGCGCCTGACATCGGCGCCCGATCGCAACCGCCCACGTGTCGGATGTCAGTGGCAGGATGGTGTCATGCCGGAGATGCCGGAGGTTCAGGGGCTCGTCGCCTTTCTGGATGAGCGTGCCGTCGGCCGCACCATCACTGGCACGAAGATCGGTGCCATCTCGGCGCTGAAGACCTACGACCCGCCCAATACCGCGCTCCACGGCGCCGAGATCACCGGCTCGCACCGCCAGGGCAAATTCGTCGTGCTCTCGTGCGGCGATGAACTGCATCTCGTCTTCCATCTCGCCAAAGCCGGTTGGTTGCGATGGTACGAGCTGCTGCCCACGACCCTGATCAAGCCGGGCAAATCTCCGATCGCCCTGCGCGTCGCTCTCGACGACGACAGTGGGTTCGATCTCACGGAGGCGGGGACGAAGAAGTCACTCGCCGTCTACGTCGTGCGAGATCCGCAGGAGGTCCCCGGCATCGCGCGACTCGGCCCCGAGCCGCTTGCCCCGCCATTCGACCGCGCAGCCTTCGCCGCGTTGTTGAAAGGCCGTCGCACGCAGATCAAGGGTCTCCTGCGCGACCAGTCCGTCGTCGCCGGCATCGGCAACGCGTATTCCGACGAGATACTGCACGCCGCACGCATTTCGCCGTACGCGATCGCAGCCGCGCTCAGCGACGACGAGGTCGACCGACTCTACCGCGCTCTGCAGGCGACGCTGAGGGGTGCTGTCGCCGAGGCATCCGGAAAGCCACCCTCCGAACTCAAAGATGCCAAACGCGCCGGGTTCCGGGTGCACGCGCGCGGTGGAGAGTCCTGTCCGGTGTGCGGTGACACTGTTCGCAGCGTCTTCTTCGCCGATCGTTCACTCGAGTACTGCGCGACCTGTCAGACCGGCGGGAAAGTCTTGGCCGACCGCCGTCTTTCGAGGCTGCTGAAATAGCACTGCCGACGCGGAATGAAATCCGCTCTGACGCGTTGGGTACACTGAGCATCAACGTGCTCCGGGGTCGGTGAGAATCCGAACCGGCGGTGACAGTCCGCGAGCGTCTCGGGAGATCGAGATGTTGATCCGGTGAAATTCCGGTACCGACGGTGATGCGAGAGAGATCTCGCTAGTCCGGAAGGGAGGCAGCACGATGCGCGCAAGCGCGCCGTCTGCCATCCCCGGAGTGAAACCGAAGGACGACAGATGGCAGTGAACGACGCAGAGAGCCGCGCTATGACGCGTGCCCTGCAGGTCGCATCCTTCGGCCCCCGCACGGTCAATCCGCAGGTCGGTGCGGTGATCATCTCCCCCGAAGGAGAGATCCTCGCCGAAGGCTGGCACCAGGGCGCCGGAACCGCCCACGCCGAGGTCGACGCTCTCTCGAAGCTTTCTGTCGGCGCTGCTCGGGGCGCCACGGCCGTCGTCACGCTCGAACCGTGCAATCACACGGGACGCACCGGCCCTTGCGCTCTGGCTCTGATCGAAGCGGGCATCAGCCGCGTCGTGTACGCGCTCGACGACCCCGGCGCAGTCTCCGGCGGTGGCGCTGAGCGGCTGCGCAGCGCTGGCGTGGCGGTCGAATCGGGCGAGCAGGCAGACGCCGCTCGCGCGTTGATCGAAGACTGGCTGACCGCGCAGCGCCTCGGGCGTCCCCAGATCACCGTGAAGTGGGCACAGAGCCTGGATGGCCGTGCCGCAGCCGCCGATGGGACGAGCCAGTGGATCACCGGCCCGACCGCTCGCGCCGACGTGCATCGCCGCCGTGCCGCAGCCGACGCGATCGTGGTCGGCACCGGAACCGTGCTCGCCGATGACCCGGCACTGACCGCTCGCAACGGCGATGCGCTCTACGAACATCAGCCCGTACCGGTGGTCGTCGGTTCGCGGAAGACACCGCCGGATGCCGCGCTTCACCAGCACCCGCACGCGCCGCTGTTCTACGACACCAGAGATCTGCACGCCGTGATCGAAGATCTTCATGAGCGTGGCATCCAGAGCGTCTTCGTCGAAGGCGGCCCCACCCTCGCAAGCGCGTTCATCGCCGCGGGACTGGCAGATCGCGTGCTCGCATACATCGCGCCCGTCCTGCTTGGCGGCGACCGCCTTGCGCTGACCGACATCGGCACGGCGACCATCGCCGACGCGCGACGTCTCATGATCGAAGAATGGGTGCCGCTCGGCACCGATCTACTCGCGATCGCCCGAACAGACCGAAACGAAGGAGTCCGCTGATGTTCACCGGAATCATCGAGGAGATCGGCGAGATCACCGCCGTCACAGCGTCCGGCGACGGGTGGCGACTGACCGTACGCGCACCGAAGGCTGTCCAGGACGCTGTCCACGGCGAGTCGATCGCCATCTCTGGCGTGTGCCTGACAGTCGTCGACTTCACAGCAGACACCTTCGACGCCGATGTGATGAAGCAGACGCTCGATGTCTCGGCGCTTTCAGAGGCGTCCGCCGGCACTCGCGTCAACATCGAGAAGGCGATGCCGCTCGGGGCTCGCCTGGGCGGACATATCGTGCAGGGCCACGTCGACGGCACCGGCGAGATTCTGGACGTGCGTCCCGGCGCCGAGTGGAGTGTCCTGCGCATCTCGCTGCCGGCCGAGCTCGCTCCTCTCGTGGTGGACAAGGGCTCGATCACCGTCGACGGCACCTCGCTCACCGTCAGCGCGGTCAGCGCACCCTCGCCCGCTGCGCCTGTCGAAGCGTCAGGGAGCGCCGCCGCCGACGCCTGGTTCGAGATCTCCCTCATCCCTGAGACTCTCACAGCCACCACGCTCGGGTCTCGTGCGGTCGGTGACCGCGTGAATCTTGAGACTGATATCCTCGCCCGTCACGTAGAGCGCCTCCTGGCGTTCCGGGCCGCCTCGGAAGGAGGCTCACGATGAGCCTTGCCACCATCGAAGAAGCTCTCACGTCACTGCGTGCGGGCCGTCCTGTCATCGTCGCCGACGATGAGAATCGAGAAAACGAGGGCGACGTCATCCTCTCGGCCGAACTCGCCACCCCTGAATGGGTCGCGTGGACGGTTCGATGGTCTTCGGGCTTCATCTGCGCGCCGATGCCTTCCGACCTCGCAGACTCGCTGAACCTCCCGCCTATGGTCGAGGCCAATGAAGACGCCCGCTCCACCGCATACACGGTCAGCGTGGACGCCGCCGAAGGAGTGACCACGGGCATCAGCGCCTCCGACCGTGCACACACCCTGAACGTGCTCGCAGACCCGCAGTCGACCGCGACGAGCGTCATCCGCCCCGGGCACGTGCTGCCGCTGCGTGCCGTCGACGGCGGCGTGCGCGAGCGCAGCGGCCACACCGAAGCCGCCGTCGATCTGATGCGTCTCGCAGGCCTGCAGCCCGTCGGAGCGATCGCCGAGGTCGTGGCCGAGGACGGCAGCATGATGCGGATGCCCGGCCTGATCGAGCTCGGCGCGCGCGACGATGTGCCCGTCATCACGATCGAGCAGCTTATCGCCCACCTGAATGAGACCGACCCGCTGGACGAGCCGGTGATGTCATCGCTCGCGGGCAGACGCCGGGTGAGTTTGCGCGCCGACGCCACTGTTCCCACTGCGCACGGCACGTTCCGCTTCCTCGCCTACAAGGACCGTGTGACCGGAACCGATCACATCGCCGTCGTCTCTGGCGAGCTTGACCACACCGCGCTCGTGCGCGTGCACTCCGAGTGTCTGACCGGTGAGGCTTTCGGCTCGCAGAAGTGCGAGTGCGGTCCGCAACTGGACGCCGCCCTCGACGCCATCGAGAAGGACGGCGGTGTGGTCATCTACATGCGCGGCCATGAGGGTCGCGGGATAGGCCTCATCAACAAGCTGCGGGCGTACAGCCTGCAGGAGGGCGGGCTCGACACCGTCGACGCGAACCTCGCACTCGGTCTGCCTGCCGATGCTCGCGAGTACGCTGCAGCGGCGGGCATCCTGAGCGACCTGGGTGTGTCGAAGGTCAGACTGCTGACGAACAACACCGACAAGGTGAACAAATTGCGCGAGCTGGGACTGGACGTCATCGAACAGGTTCCGCTCATCGTCGGCGTAGGCCCGAACAATCACCAGTATCTCGAAACGAAGCGCGACCGTATGGGTCACATCATCGGCGAGGCCGAACTCGCCGAGGCCCTCGCCCAGGGAAGGAAAAACGCATGAGCCGCGAAGGCGCACCCCAGCCGTCCGACCAGATCGACGCGACCGGATTGGACGTGGTCGTCATCGCCGGAACCTGGCATCGAGCGATCACTGACGGAATGATCGCCGGAGCGCAGCGGGTTCTCGACGCGGCGCATGCCACGCACCGTCTCGTGCGCGTTCCCGGCTCGTTCGAACTCGCCGTCGCCGCGCAAGCCGCGTTCGCCGGTGGTGCTGACGCCGTCGTCGCGCTCGGCGTCATCATCCGCGGCGGTACCCCGCACTTCGAGTACGTCTCATCGGCGACGACAGATGGCCTCACCCGCGTCGCTCTGGATGCAGGTAGACCGATCGGGTTCGGCGTTCTGACGATCGACGACGAGCAACAGGGGCTCGAGCGCGCCGGACTGCCGGATTCGAAAGAGGACAAAGGAGCAGAGGCCGCCGACGCAGCCCTGCGCACGGCGCTCGTCGTACGCGCGCTCCGCGGCTGACCTGGCACACCTCATCGGCCCGTATCCAGCGGGACGACGACGGGTGCCCCGTCGATCTCGACTACCTGAGCACGGAGTCCGAACACCTCGCCCAGCAGCTCGGCCGCGATGACGTCACTCGGCGATCCCACCTTCTCGACACGCCCGCCCGACATGACGACGATCCGATCAGCGAAGCGGGCAGCGAGGGTCAGGTCATGAAGCACGGCCACGACCGTGCGGCCCGACCGGGCTACGCGTTTCACGGCGGCGAGAACGTCGACGGCATGTGCCAGGTCCAGATACGTCGTCGGTTCGTCCAGCAGGACCACCGGCGCTTCCTGCGCAAGGATCAGTGCGATCCACGCGCGCTGACGTTGGCCGCCTGAGAGGCTCTCGATCGGCGCATCCGCCAGGTGACGCAGATCCACTTGTTCGAGCGCGTCGTTGACAACCGCGTCGTCCTGACGAGACCAGGGCGCGAGCACCCCTCTGTGCGGATGTCTGCCCCGTGCGACCAGCTCACGGACCGTAAGTCCCTCCGGCGGCAGTGGCGACTGCGGGAGCAGGGCACGCAGCTTCGCCAGACGGGGCAGCGAGATCGTCGCGATGTTCTCGCCTCGCAACTCCACGACTCCTCGTTCGGGGCGCAGGAGACCGGAGAGCCCTCGCAGAAGAGTCGACTTGCCAGAACCGTTGGGGCCTACGATCACGGTGAGCTCTCCGGTGGCGAACTCGGCGTGGACATCCTCGACGATACGAGTGCGGCCGTAGCCGAGACTCAGTCCGCTGGCGGTCAGAATCACGAACGTGCCTTTCTCCGAAGCAGGAAGACGAGATAGACGGCCCCGATGAGGCCCGTCACGATGCCGACGGGCAACTGCACGGCGCCGAGGCCGATCCAGCCGAAAAGGTTGCGGCCCAGAAGGTCTCCCCCGCTGACCAGCCCAGCACCGACGAGCGTGGAGAGAACCAGCGGGGCTCGTTCGGTGCGAACGAGCCGGTGAGCGATCGCCGGTGCGCACAACCCGACGAACGCGACAGGGCCGGCAGCGGCTGTAGCCACCCCAGCGAGCGCGGCTGCGACGGCAAGACTGCGCCAGCGCACTCGCTCGACACGGATGCCCAGCGCCGCGGCCATGTCATCACCGAGCGCGATGAGTGAGAGCGGGCGAACGGCCGACGCGAGCGCCGGCACCGACAGGGCCAACAGGACGAGGACGGGCAGAGCTTCGGTCGCAGCCGCCGCGTTGAGCGATCCGGTCAGCCAGGTCGCCGCGCGACCCGCGTCGTTGACATCTCCCTGTACGAGCAACCAGGTCACCACCGACTGGCAGATGGCGGTGACCCCGACACCGACGAGGACGACGCGCTCCGTCGTCCTCGCGACCGCCGCCACCAACAGCGTCGCAGCCGCGGCACCGGCCACGGCTGCCGCGGGAACACCGAGAACCGCCGTCGTGCCCGAGACGCCTCCGGCGGAGCCTGCGATCGTGATGACCGACACGGCGCCCACACTCGCGCCGCCCGTCACCCCGACGATGTCTGGGCTGGCGAGCGGGTTGCGCATCACGGCCTGGGTGAGGGCGCCTGCGAGGGCGAGTGCAGCACCCACGGCCAATCCGGTCACGACCCGCGGCAGGCGCAGCTGGCGGACGACGAAGGTGTCCTCGCTGCCGAGAAGTCCGGCTACGACCCGAGCCGGATCGAGATTCTCCTTGCCGAGCGAAAGCGACGCGACCAGGGCGACGAGCAACACGGCTACGGCGATGGTGGCAGCGAGCGTTTCCCGAACACGGCGATACGACGTAGGACCGGCGATCACAGCGCGATCCTCTTCCTCGCCACTGTCAACAGGAAAAGGGGCCCACCGACCACACCGAGCACCACTCCGACTTGCAACTCGCCTGTTCCGGCGATGATGCGTCCGACCACATCAGCGGCGAGCAGACATGCTCCGCCCAGGCCCGCACACACCGGAAGCAGCAACAGATGTCTCGTGCCCACCAGAGCGCGTCCGGCATGACCGGCGAGCAGGCCGAGGAACGCGATCGGACCGCAGGCCGCGACACCGGCTCCGGTGAGCAGCGCGATCGTCAGTATGCCCATCGTCCGCAGTCTGATCAGCCGCACTCCCAACGACGCTGCCACGTCGTCGCCCAGAAGAAAGTGATCGAGATCACGTGCGCAGAGCATAGCCAGGACGAGTCCGACAGCCGCGAAAGGAAGGATCTGCCATGTGACTCCCGCTCCGCGGCCGGAGAGCGCACCAACAGCCCAGAACCGGTATCCGTCGAGAGTGTCCGCGTCCATGAGGACCAGCGCCGAGGTCACCGACGCGAGGGCGGCGTTGACCGCCACACCCAGCACCGCAAGCGTCACCGGGGAGACCCCGCTCGCACCCAGCCTCGCGGCGACGCCGAAGACGAGCGCCGTCGCTGCGAGCGCCCCGCCGAGCGCCCAGGCCGTCTGAGCGAACATCGTGGACACTGCACCGATGTGGATGCCGGAGACCACCGCCAGTGCTGAGCCTGCGCTCACGCCGAAGAGTCCTGGCTCGGCCAGTGGGTTGCGCGTGAGTGTCTGCATCATCGCACCGGCCACGCCCAGGCACGCGCCGACGGCGATGCCGAGCACGGTGCGAGGCAGGCGAAGATCGAGGACGACGATGTCTGTTTCGGCGCCGCTCGGCGCGCGCAAGGCCGCCCAGACGTCGGCGAGCGAGAGAGCTCGCGAGCCGGCTTATCTCGGTGGCGGTGTTGTTGGTTGGCGGCGCCGCGGGGCGCCCGCCGGCCCCCCCCGGGGGGGGGGCCGGTGCGGGGGGCCCCCCCCACGACGAGACTCAGGATGACCGTCAGTATCAGCACTGCGGTGACCCCGAATAGGCGGTGTGTTAGGTTAGCCTTGCCTTGCATAGGTGAACCTAACTGTAGCAGGCACCCATACTCGATCACGCATCCGAAAGGACACCGAATGCGGCGTTCTGCCCTCTTCGTTCCCGCTCTTGTCGCACTGACACTCATGGCCACCGCGTGCACCAGCGCGCAAGCCACGCCTGCTGCACCGACACCTGAGAACAGTGACGCCGGCTGGCCTCGAACAGTCGACCATGCGATGGGCAGCACCGTCATCGACGAGCCTCCGCTCCGTATCGTGGCGCTGGACAACTCCTACGTCGACGCGAGCATCCTGCTCGAGTCGGAGGTCGTCGGGTTCACCACGTATCGCAGCATCGACGGCACCCTCCCGACATACCTCGGTGCGGCCGGCGAAGAGTACGCCGGCGACGCAGAAAGCGTGGGCATCCTCACAGAACCGAATCTCGAGGCGATCTACGCCCTCGAACCGGATCTGATCATCTCGGCGAAGGTGCGCCACGAGTCGATCTACCAGCAACTGAGCGAGATCGCCCCCACGGTGATGAGCGAGACTACGGGGCCGACGTGGCAGGAGAACCTCACGTTGCTCGCGGGCGCCCTGGGTAAGGAGAATCTCGCCCAGGAGCAGCTCACCACGTACTTCGACGCCGCGCGAGCCGTCGGCGAGGCGATCAACGCGAAGGCGAGTGACCCCACGATCTCCGTCGTTCGCTTCCTCGACGGACCCACTCGCCTGTACCTGAACTCGACCTTCAGCGGCATCGTTCTGAAGGATATGGGGCTCGCACGCCCCGGACCTCAGGACGTCGACGACTTCACGATCGAGATCAACGAGGAGCAGATCGGCCTCGCGGACGCCGACAGAGTCTTCGTCGCGACCTTCGCCGGCGAAGACGGTCTCGGCGTGAAGACGAAGGAGCAGTTCGCGCGCAATCCGCTGTGGGCGCCGCTGGCCGGCAAGGCAGTCGACGTCGACGACGAGGCATGGATGACCTCGGTCAGCGTGCAGGGCGCGTTCCAGATCATGGCCGACCTCGCCGAAGCCTTCGGCGTGGACGGACCGCAGGGCATCGAGGAGATCACCGGCTGATCGACATCACCGACGATCGGTTCTGAACATGCTCATCGCTGTCCTCGCGACCTCACCGACGGATTCGAACACGGAGGGCTTCCTCCCCGCCGCCGTCCGGCGCGGAAACGATATCCTCCTCCTGACCGACCAACCCGAAGAGCACCACCGCAGCTATGCGGGAAGCCCTCTTGAACAGCACGTACAGATAGTGGGCTGTGACGTCCGCGATCACAGCAGTGTGCTGAGCACGCTTGACCCCTACCGCGTCTGCGCCGTCTTCTCGGGCAGCGACCACCTGCAGGTGCAGGCAGCTCTGGCCGCCGACTATCTGGGCCTGCCGGGAAAAGACTGGCGAGCTGCCTGGGCAACCAACGACAAGGCTGCCATGCGTTCGCTGCTGTCGCGATCTGGCGTCGATACCGTATGGTCGCTGTCTCTCGGCGTCGATGCCGCCCCGCCAGAGCACGGCGTCCCCTTCCCTGTCGTCGTCAAGCCCCGTCAAGGAGTGGCGAGTGAGGACGTCGAGCTCTGCGTCGACGAGCGCGAGCTCGCTGAATGCCTCATCCGCATCAGGGCGCGCCGCCCCGGCACCGCACTGATGATCGAGGAGTTCCTCCCTGGAGACCTGCGAACGCTTGAGACCCTGGGCGACGGTGAGCGCAGGCACGTTCTCGGCGGATTCCGCACCACTGTGAGCGCACCCCCGCGTTTCATCGAAGAGGACATGACCTTCGAGCCCGATCCCGACCCCGCCCTGGTTGCTCAGGTGCTCGAAGCGCTCGACGCGCTCGGGGTGGGATTCGGCATCTGTCACACCGAGTACGTCGTGCACGAGGGCCGGACGCGGCTGATCGAGGTGAACTATCGCGCGATCGGCGATCAGTGCGATCTACTGCTCGCAGAACTGCTGGACATCCCGCTGTTCGATCTCGCACTGGGCGTGCACTACGGCGACAGTCTGCCCGACTCGCTCGAGCAGAGAACGGACGGCCGCGCTCGGATCACGTACGTGTGCGCGACCGACACAGGAACCCTCGTCGACGCTCCCGTCCCCTCCGACGTCGAAGAAGCATCCACGACGCTCACCTACCGACCGATGCGTGAGATCGGCACCCACGCCTCGGTCACCGGCACCAACCGCGACTACATCGGTGTCGTCCGGGCGCACGGACGCAACCAGGCCGGCGTCGACGCGGCCGTGGCCGGATTCGTCGCGCAGAACAGCTGGGTCATCCGATGACCACCGCCATGACATCTGACGTCGAAGACCGTCTGGTCACCCGAATCCTCGACGCCGTGCTGCGCGAGAATCTCTGGGAGTGGCGAACCCGTGGCGTGCTCGTGGCGAGCGAGTCAGGACGCCTCCTGGTCGCCCCCGGACGAGACCTCGCACTGCGCGTTCGCCCTGGAACGTTCTCGGATTGGACAGTCAGCGCACCCGAGGTGCTCTGCGCGGGCCTTCCGATCGCCGGCCTTGGGCCGATACTCGATGCGCTCTCAGCGCTCGTCGCACCTGACGACCTCGATGGATTCGCCACCTGGCGCGCAGAGTGCGCAGCCGCGCTGGAAACAGACCTTGCACTCCCGCACCTGTGGCAGCACGCGCAGGAGCGTCTGCAGTCGCGCTCGATCGGCGGCTGCTACGAGCAGGCGTTGGTCGACGAGTCTGCGGCTGCACATCTGGGGCATCCCGTCTATCCGACCAGCTCGGCGCGCATCGGACTATCCGCATCGCAGAACGTCGCCTACGGCCCCGAATCTCTTCCGTCGTTTCAGATGCACTGGCTCGACGTGGACCGATCCGCACTCCGCGGCACCCTCCTTGAGCGTGCTCTGCCGCAGTGGTGGCCGGTGATCGACGAGAACCGCTTCGCCCTTCCGTCGCACCCGCTGATGTCCGGGTTCCTCGATGACCCTGCGATTCGACGCCTTCAGGATGCGCCCGACCTCCGCGTAACACCGACACTGTCGATGCGCACGGTGTCGGTCACCGCCGACCCCGCCTCGAACATCAAGCTTCCGATGCCGACTGCGACGCTGGGCGCACGCAATCACCGTCTGGTCACCTCCGCAAGTCTCATCGACGGAGCCGCAGCCGAGCGACTCCTGCGGCGCCTTCTCGCGACAGACCCGTACTGGGCCCAGCGCGTCCTGCACGCTGACGAGCAGACCTATGGAGGTGTCGGATCGCGCGCGGATGCGTCCGTCCTCCTGCGGAGGAATCCTTCGCTGCCGGCGGCGGCACGAGTGGTGTCTGTCGCTGCCCTTCCGGCGCGCTCGCTGCGCACAGGGCGCCCGATCATCGACGAGATCGCGGTGCACATGGGCCTGTCCGTCGCCGAGCTGATGACCGAAGTGTGCGCTCTGGTCTTCGATTTCGCCGTCTGGCTCTACGCTCACGGCATCGCCCTCGAAGCGCATCAGCAGAACCTTTCGCTGGTCGCCGAACCCGGATGCCACCTTCGCCTGCTACTGAAGGACAACGATGGTCTTCGCGTCCTGCCTCGACGGATCGGCGCGATGCTGGCCGATCCGGAAGGATCCTTCAGCGACACACGGATCATCGTCGACTCTCCGGAGCCGCTGCTGAAGGTACTCAACACGATCACCGTGCACCTCGTCGCCGGCATGCTCGCGCTGTCACTCGCCGATGCCGGAGTGAGCGAGTCGCGGACGCTGCTCGCTATCGTCGCCGACGCGTTCACCCATGCCGTGGACGGGGCCGACAGACAGATCCGCAACGAATTGCGCAGCGAGATCATCGAGGCGCGACGGTGGCCGGCAAAAGCGATGGTGGCTGCCGGAACGCTGCTGAGCAAGCAGCGCTCAGGCGCGCAGGACATCAACAAGCACTACGTCGACGGACCGAACTACCTCTTCCCGCACCGATGATCTCGCGCATCCATGCACTCATCGGGTGCTATTTCGTCGCCTCGTTCGCAGCGCTCGGCCTGCCGCCCTATCTCACCGAGATCCTTCCGCGTATCGGAGACCCTCGGGCGGACCTGGCGGGAGTTCTCTATGTGGTTCCCACCGTCTTCGCGGCGGTTTCCGCTCCCTTATGGGGCCGACTCGCCGACCGTTTCGGGCCGCGGAGCATGCTCCTGCGTGCCCAGATCGGCCTCGCCCTGGCGTTCATTCTGGCGGGACTCGCCGACAATATCGTCGTCCTCGCCCTCGCACTCATGCTTCAGGGGATCCTCGGCGGCACCTACGCCGCGACTCAGGCGTATCTGGGCGGTGCTCTCGCGACCCAAGATCTCGGGAAGGCCCTTGTTCTGCTCCAGGGAGCGGCAAGAGCCGCGCTGCTGATCGCTCCGCTCGCCGTCGGCGTGCTCTCGCGCTGGGTGCCGCCCCAGCATCAGTACCTGTGGTTCGCTATGCTTCCGGCCGCCGCCGCGATCCTCGTGGCCACCCTTCCTCGCGAGAGGCACGCAACGCGGGCGAAGTCTTCGTCGCTGGCTGCCGCTGATGTGCCGAGATGGCTGGTGAGCGTGGCGGAGTTCGGGTTCGTGCTGGCGACTGTGGTCACCTACCCCTACTTCCTCCGTCAGATCACCTCGCAGCACCCGAGCATGGACGCGATCGCGGCGTCAGCGTTGTTCGCCCTGCCCCACGTTCTGTATCTGCTGTCGGCCGGAATCCTTCACGCTCCTGCCTCGCGACGGCCGCTCGTGTGGCTGCGCGGAGGGATGCTCGGCGTCGCATGCGGCGCAGCGAGCATCGCTTTCCCCCTGCCCCTGATACTCGTCGTAGCGAGCCGCATCGTGATCGGACTGGGCATGGCCGCCTGCCTCGTCGCGCTCGCGAACCTCGCAGCCAGATCGGTGCAGCCCGAGCGTTCAGGGCGGACATTCGGTGTCATCGAGCTGTGTTCGAAGCTGGGCGCCGTGGCAGCCGGGCTGATCGCGACCACGTCGGCGGTATGGCATCCGTCGGCGTCCTTCATCGTCGGTGCCGTCGTTGCGTTCGTCTTCGCTGCCGCCCTTCCGTCGCAGATCCCAGCCATTCGCCGCCGCACGACCCCTACCGAACCCGCCCACCTTCACACGGAGCAGAAATGACCAGCCTCACCACCGTCTCGATCGATGATGCCGCAGCGCACGCCCTGGTACGAACGATGCTGCGCGAGGTCGCCGCACCTCAGGGGCAGGCACATCTCACGCGCACGCACCTCGAACTGACCCTGCCACGCACAGGCCGCCGAATCCGCGCACACCTCCAGCGATCTAGCACTACCGACAACCATCGCTTCTGCGGCCCGGTGCAGCAGCTCGATGGTGCCGAGTGGCACAGCCTCGCCGCCACGGTTCTTGCAGAATTGATCGCCGACGAACTGCACCTCGCCACCGGCGAGCGCAACGACGAATTCACGGTGCAGACGCAGCAGTCCCTGTCTGGCATGACGCGCGGACTCCAGGCGCTGCTCGACCGCGCGCATGAGCCGATCGTCGGCAGTCGCGCGCGCTATCTGGCGTCGGAGCAGAGCCTGTGGGCAGGACACCGCTGGCACCCGACTCCGAAATCCCGAGACGAGGACGAACGCACGTGGGCGGCGTACGCGCCCGAATCGGCCCCACGCATCGCGTTGCGCTGGCTTTCGATCCCACAGGAGTCACGAGTGGGTGCGGACTCTCGCGGCGGCGCTGCGACAACCGTGCAGGCACTTGCCGGGGCACCCGACGCCGGATCAGCGCGCGTAGCTCATCCCGTACATCCGTGGCAGTGGGAACGGCTGCGGGAAACCGATGAGATTCGCCGGCTGCTGCGTTCGGGAGCCATCCGCGATCTGGGCGCCCTGTCGGAGGACCACGATCCGACGAGCTCGGTGAGAACTCTGCTGGGGCCACGTCATTTCGTGAAATTCAGCCTTGGCGTGCGCATCACGAACTGCGTCCGAACGCACGCCCCGTGCGAACTCACCGGCGCCGTGCACATGTCGGACCTCCTCTCACCGGCGGTCGAGGCTCTCGAGCAGGCGCATCCGCGAGTGCGGCTGATGCGCGAGACAGGGTGGCGCAGCGTGCGATTCGACGATGTCGACCTGGTCTCCGGTCTGGGACTGATCGTTCGCGAAGGGTGGGAAGATGTGCTCGAACCGGGCGTCACTCCGTTACTGGCCGCTGCTCTGGCTGCTGAGCACACCGGCGCTCCTGCCCACCTCACCTCATTGATTGAGCGGGACGACGCTCTTGCCTGGTGGGATGCGTACCTGCGGCTGCTGGTGCCCTTCGTCATCGAGTCCTATGCCGAGTATGGAATCGTCAGCGAGCCGCATCTGCAGAACGTCGTCGTGGGTGTCGATGACGAAGGAATGCCCGCACAGGTGTTCCTCCGCGATCTTGAGGGGGTGAAGCTGCTGCCGCGCTGGCAGAGCCGGCTGACGCACCTGGATGCGTTGAGCGCTGCGCGGATGTCGTACGACGACCAACGAGGGTGGCAGCGCACCGCATACTGCCTGCTCGTGAACAATCTGTCCGAGTTCGCGGCAGTACTCGCGGATCTCGGTTGCGACGAACTCGACGTATGGGACCGAGTGGGCGACGTGCTCTGCGAACTGCGCGACGGGAGCAACCGACATGAGATCGATGCGCTCCTCAGCGGCGTACCTGTGCCTGCGAAGACCAATCTGCTGGTGCGATGGAGCCGTCGCCCCGACCGAGACGCGGGCTATGTGCCAGTGCGACTGCCGCTGTCGATCGCAGCGAGTGAGTCGGTGTCGGCATGACCGATCGCACCGAGGAGCACGTCGCCACCGTCGACGACGATCAATTGCCTCGCTACATCTACGACCTCGGCGCGCTGAGGGCCCACGCGCACGCAATACGCGCGACCGTTCCGGATGACGTCGAGATCTTCTACGCGGCCAAGGCCAATCCCGACGCGGAGATCCTGCGCACTCTGGCACCGATCGTCGATGGCTTCGAAGCGTCGTCCGCGGGCGAGACCAGCCATATCGCGACACATGTGCCTGCGGCGCGCATCGCCGTCGGTGGCCCTGGCAAGTCGCTCGCCGACCTTCGTTGCGCGCTGGAGCACGCTGTCGACCGCCTGCACGTTGAGAGCACGACCGAGCTGCGCCGTCTGGCCGCCGTCGCTGCCGAGCACGGACGGGTGGTACCGGTGCTGCTGCGCGCCAATCTTGCCGAGGTTCCCGCTGACGTCGACAACGCCGCCCTGGCCATGGCCGGACGTCCGACGCCGTTCGGCATGGACGCCGAAGACGTGGCCCGGTGCGTGGAGGCGCTGGCTGGCATGCGCTCGCTCCGTTTCGTCGGGATACACGCACACGTGGCGTCTGGGCTCACCGCAGACGAGCACATCGCCGTCTCCGGGGGGATTCTTCGCTATGTCGATGCGCTGGAATCGGCACATGACATCCGCGTCGAAGAGGTGAACCTCGGGGGCGGCATGGACGTTTCGTATGACCCTTCCCGGCCGCAGTTCGACTGGGCACGTTGGTCAGAGGGGCTACAGCGGCTTCGGTCAGGTGCACACGCCGACAGGCGGCTGCGGATCGAACCCGGTCGGGCTCTCACTGCGTCGTGCGGCTATTACGCGACGACGGTTCTCGATATCAAACGCAGTCACGGCGAGACCATAGTGGTGGTGGCGGGAGGCACTCACCATCTGCGCACGCCGGCAGCGCGCGGGCACGATCAGCCTTCGCACCTCGTTGCCATGGGCGGGTCCGAAGAGCCGCGCGTCACGCAGGACAGCGCACAGCTGGTCGGCCAGCTCTGCACCCCCAAAGATGTGTTCTCCCGCCGCGCGCCGCGGGGCGGGGCCCCCCCCCGCGCACCCGACAAACCCACGCAGGGCCGGGCGGAACCCAGGGACAAAAGGCCAACTGAAATACGGATGCAAGCCCCCCCCGAGGGGGCCCAACG
>JBEBSN010000016.1:0-41366 GCA_040394295.1 Microbacterium sp. | reverse complement strand
GGTCTGCGCGGCAACGCCTCGGGCAACGCCTACACCGCGAGCAAGCACGGCATCCTCGGCGTGACGAAGTCGGCCGCATTCATGTACGGCCCCAAGGGCATCCGCGTGAACTCCGTCGCACCGGGTGGTGTGGCCACCGGCATCCCGATGCCCCCGAACATGTCAGAAGCCGGCTCCGCACGCCTCGCCCCGTTCCAGCAGGCGATCCCCTCCCTCGCGACCGCCGAGCAGCTCGCTGCGTCGATCACTTTCCTGCTGTCGGACGACGCCGTGAACATCAACGGCGCGATCGTCACCTCAGACGGCGGTTGGTCGGTTCAGTAGGCGCTACGGCGCCAGGTAACCGCCGTCCACGACGAGCGATGTGCCGGTGATGTAGCTGGCCTCATCGCTCGCGAGGAAAAGCGCGGCGTACGCCGTCTCGCGAGGGACGCCAGGACGCTTCAGCAGCGTGCCCGCGATAAGCGCGGCATTGATGTCTTCGGCCTGATCGGCATTCATCGGCGACAGGATGTACCCGGGGTGCAATGAGTTCGCCCGCACACCATCGGGGCCGTGCGCGGCCGCCACGTTCTTCGTCATGTTGAGGATCGCGCCCTTCGCCGCGTGATAGGCGTGCGCACTCGGCACTGCCGCGAGTCCCCAGATCGACGAGACGTTCACGATCGACCCGTTTCCGCCCTCGATCATGTGCGGCAGCGCCGCACGCATACCGAGAAAGAGCCCTTTCAGATCGACATCGAGAATTCTGTCCCAGATCTCGGGCGTCGTTTCCAGGATCGGCTCGTAGGTGATGATGGCGGCGTTGTTCACGAGGATGTCGAGGCGGCCATGTCGGGCGACAGTACTCGCGACGACCTCGGCCCACTCCGCCTCCTGCGTGACGTCGAGCTTCACGAACTCGATGCCGGCACCCGAGCCTTGCGGGTCCTCCGGCTCGAGAACGTCTGCGGCCACGACCACAGCCCCTTCGGCGACGAAGAGCTCTGCCATCGCACGACCCTGACCGCGCGCACCTCCCGTGATGATGGCGACCTTGCCCTCAAGACGATTCATTGTTGTTCCTTTCATCGAGATCGATTCGCTGCGGCGCGCCAGACAAGTCGCCTGACGCGCCGGTCTATTCCTTGGCGTAGCGACGTGCAAGCGTCGACAAGCCGACGGCCAGCACGAGGATCGCGCCCTTGAAGATCGGCTGGAACCACGTCGGCGCACCGAAGATGCTCAGACCGTTGAATCCGACGGCGATGATCAGCACGCCTATCAGCGTGCCGAGGATGTGGAACTCCCCGTCGCGCAACGTCGCCGACCCCAGGAAAACCGCCGCGAACGCATCGAGCAGGTAGCCGTCTGCCGCGGCGAGTGTGCCGCTGCCCAGCGTCGCCGACAGCAGGGTGCCCGTCAGCGCCGCACAAACTCCGGCCGTCGCGAACGCGATGATCTTCACGCGATCCACGCGGATACCAGAGAGGCGAGCTGCTTCCGGGTTGCCGCCGACGGCTTGCATCTTCATGCCAAGTTCGGTCTTGTTCAGCACCACCCAGAGGATGGCCAGGACGACGAGCATGACGAAGATCGGATTAGGGATGCCGAACAGGAGCCGTCCGAGCGCCAGCTGTGTGAACTCCTGCGGAACGCCGGCAGCGATCGGAAACGCGCTGTACGCGAACCCGACGCCCACAAGGATCGTGCCTACTCCTAAAGTGGCGATCACCGCGTTGATTCGCACCTTGGTCACCAGGAATCCGCTTGTCGTCCCGATAGCGCCTCCGACGAGGAGGATCAGCGGGATGGCCAGAAGCACAGGGACGCCGTCTCTGGCGATGAATCCCACGACCAGTAGGCCCGAGAAGCTTGCGACATATCCGATCGAAAGATCGAACTCGCCGACGACCAGCGCCATCGTCAGGCCCGCGGCGATGATCGCCGTCAGCGAAGACTGGTTGAGGATGTTGAGGAAGTTCGGCAGCGTGAGAAACGTCGTAGGAGCGCGGATGGTGAAGGCGATGATCATCAACGCCAGACCGATCAGAGTGCCGTACCTCGACACGATGAGCAGCGTCACACGGCGCGCCCTGCGCTTCGCATCGACGGCAGGTTCCGTAGGTGGTTGAGACTGTGCGACGGCAGTGGTCATGCGCGTACTCCTTGCTGTGTGGGCGATATGGTGTCGCGGGGATTCGCACCCGAAGACGACGTCGTGTGCGCGTAACTGAGCTCGATGATCCGAGCTTCGGAGATCTCGTCGCCGTCGAGTTCGCCCGTCACGACGCCCTCGCACATGACGACGACGCGATCGCAAAGAACATCGAGTTCCTCGACGTCCGACGAGATCACCACTGTTCCGATGCCGCTCGCGGCGAGTTCGCGGATAGCCTCGTGGATTTCATGTCTGGCGCCGACGTCCACGCCGCGGGAGGGTTCATCGAGGAACAGCACCTTCATCTCGGAGGTCATCCAACGCGCGATCAGGGCCTTCTGCTGATTCCCCCCGGAGAGACTACCGATCGGAACACTCGACGAGGTCGTCTTCACTCGGAGCTTGTCGATCATGGCGTCGGCGCGAGCGCGCGAGCGACCCGACGACAGAAACGGCAGACTCGACACCGTTCGCAGCTGACGAAGCACGGCGATGTTCATGTTGTAGGCGACCGACTTCTCCAGCAACAGGCCTTCCGAACGGCGCTCCTCCGGAACGAGCCCGATGCCGCTGGCCACCGCGCGAGCAACCGACCCTCCGATGAGCGTGTTCTGCCCGAGACGGAATTGGCCGCCCTCGAGCTTGGCCGCACCGAATGCGAGCTTCGCCAGTTCTGAGCGACCCGCACCCACGAGTCCGCCGATCCCCAGCACCTCTCCCCGATACAGCGAAAAGGACACATCGTGAACCCGTGGCCCCCCGGCGACGTGACGCGCTTCGAAGATCGGAGGCTGCGACCTGTCGATCGCGCTGATGCGCTCCCTCGACGGCTTCTCGACCTCACGACCGACGATCGCCCGGATCAGCCCTGGTTTATCGAGTTCGCCCCGAGTCGTTGTTCCGGTGACCTGCCCGTCGCGAAACACCGTGATCCGATCCGACAGATCAAGCACCTCATCCAACCGGTGCGAGACGTACAAGATGGCGACTCCGGATGCCGCGAGATCGCGGATCACGCGGAACAGATCATGGCTCTCCTGGTCGGAGAGGGACGCCGTGGGCTCATCCATGGCGATCATCGACGCATTGCGCACGAGTGCCTTGCTGATCGTGACGAGCCATTGCTGCGCCACGCTCAACTCGCTCGCGCGCCGATCCAGCGGGAAGTCGATCCCGATCCGCGCCGCAGCCGCCTCAGCGACCTTTCGAGTCCGGCGCCGGTCGATAAGCCCAAATCGCTTCTCGACCTTCGCGCCCAACATGATGTTGTCGGCAGCGCTGAAATGCGGTACCAGGCTGAGTTCCTGATGGATGAACGCGAGTCCGGAGCGTTCCGCCTCCGCGGGGGAGGAGAACGACATCTCCTCCCCCGCGACCACAGCTGTGCCTGCATCCGGATTGACCAGACCCGCCAGACAGCGGATCATCGTGGACTTCCCCGCCCCATTGGCACCGACGAGTCCGTGCACCTCGCCGGCGTGGATGTCGATATCGACGTCACGCAGGGCGTGGGCTCCTCCGAACTGCTTCGAAAGCCCCCGCACCCTAAGCCAGACAGCGTCACCACTCATCGCGAACCTTTCCTGCTCAACTCAGCGCGTCCGGATGATCCGTCAGAAACTGATCGATCGTGGACGAGTCGACGAGCACTCCCGGGACGTCGATCGTCACCGGCTCCCACTCGTCACCGGCGGCCTCCGATTCAAGGACGGCGTTGAAGAGTTCCTGCCCTTCCTGGAAACCGTCCTGCCAGATGATCTGCGTCATCGTTCCGTCTTTCACCGCCTGCAGCGCCCCGGGGGCACCGTTGATCGAGTAGACCTTCACGTCATCGCGCCCGGACTGCTTGAGAGCGGCGATTGCCCCGAGCCCCGGCTCGTCCCATGCTCCCCAGATGGCGTACGCAGTGCCATCCGCAGGATGACTCGCGAGCCATGCCGACGTGAACGCCGTTCCGTCTTCAACCTGACCGGGAATGGCGACCTCATTCGCGGTGATTTTGATGTCGGAGTAGCTCTCCATCGCGGCGTCGAAGGCGATGCCACGATAAAGGCAGAGCACGCCCGTGTGGTAGGTCAGCGCCAGAACCTCCCCGGCATCGCCGAAGTCGTCGAGCATCGCGTTGACCGAATCCTCACCGACCTTTTGGGCGCTGGTCGTTGCGACGATGCCCTCGATGAGCTCGCCGCCCCAGCTCACGACGGGGATGCCGGCGGCAGTCGCCGACTGAAGTCCGGCACCGATCGACGAGCTCGCGAATGCAGAGACCAGGATGGCGTCGACCTTCTGTGTGGTGGAGAAGGCCGTCATGGCGGAGTTCGCTTTGTCGGGAGAACCTTGCGTGTCAGTGACGACGACCTTCCAGCCCTCAGCCTCTGCGGCTTCGGTGGCCCCCTCGATCACCGCCGCGTTCAACGCATCGGTCGCAACCAGCGCGACGATACCCAGTGTCTTCTCGCCATCGTCGTCGCCTCCTCCGGATTCCGTTGCCGTCGCTCCGCAACCGGAGAGAACCAGGACGCCCGCAGCGAGCAGGGCGGTCAGAACGTGCTTCTTCTTCATTGCTCACACCTCTCTGTGTGATGTCGATCCGCTCGCTTTGAGCAGATCTCATTTGATGGAATCGGGATGCTCCGAGATGAACTGCTCGACCGTGGAGGCGTCGACGACAACACCGTCGATCTTGATGGTCTGCTGCTCCCAGCCGTCCGGGTTCTCGTTGTAGTCGAGGATCGCCTGCATCAGAGCCGCGCCTTCGTCCTCACTGGGCTGCCATACGACCGATGTGACGACGCCTTCGCGCACATCGAGGATGCCGGGGGCACTGCCGTTCGTGCTGAATGTCTTGACGTCGGTACGGCCTGCCTGCTCGAGCGCTGAGACGATGCCCTCCATTGGTTCATCCCAGCAGGTCCAGATGCCGTAGTTGCCCTGGCCTTCGGGGTGGCTGGCGAGCCACGCCGTGGTGAAGTTCGCAGCAGACTGCTGCTGACCGGGAACGACGACCTCGTTGTACGTGATCTCAAGGCCCGGTACCGCCTCAACGGCCGCGTCGAACTCGTTCTGATGGTCGAGACAGAGCTTTCCGGGATGGAAGGTGAGCGCGAGAAGATCGCCCTCCTCGCCCATCGCTTCGACCAGTGCCTCGGCCGAAGCCGCACCGACGGCCTCGTTGCTCGTCGTCGCGATGATCCCATCGGCGAGCCCACCGCCCCATATCGCGACCGGAACGCCGGCGGTTTCAGCCGACGCCAAGCCCGCGCCAAGCGCCGTAGCTGCGTAGACCAGCACCAGCACGCCGTCGACCCCTTGGGTGGCGTAGCTGGTGATCGCTGCGTTCGCCTGATCGGCGTTGCCCTGAGTGTCGGTGACGTTCACGGTCCAGCCGGCTTCCTCGGCTACCTCGGTCGCACCGCGGATCGCTTGCTGGTTGATCGCGTTGTTTCCGATGTAGGCGACGATCCCCAGCGTCTTGTCCTCATCGCCACCACCATCGTTCGACGACGCGGGAGCCGGTGCCCCACTGGGTGAACATGCGGAAAGTGCCAACATCACTGCGGCGGCCATCGCCACCATTGCAAATCGCTTCATTGCGCTGTGCCCTGTCTGGTCTGTGTTCGAAGGAACGATTGTCATCAGCCAGGCATACCGTCTGATCGTATGACAATGTTTTCGGCAGTCTAGAACGGGACACCGGGAAGATGTCAAGAGGTAATCGGCAGATAGGCCCAGAATTTCGCGCGAATCCAGGGACTCGTGCAGCCCGTGCACAAATGGCTTGACAGTGTTTGTATGACAATCATATAGTCGGACGGAAGCACGCATGAGGCAAACGAAGGAGTTTGAAATGCCCTCATCAGAGGTACCCGCAGCCGGTTCCGGAGAACTCTCCGTCTGGCAGATCAAGTACGGCGAGCGCGTCGTCAGGATGAGCGATGTCTTCCACGACTTCAGCCAGTATGGCCTTTCTGACGCTGACCTGGATATGGACTACAACTTCTGGCTGATCCGCGACGCCGAGCGCACCATTCTGGTCGACACCGGCTACGACATCCCGAAGCGCGACTGGCTCGGCGAGATCAGCGTCACTCCCACACCCGAGGGCCTCGAACGCGTCGGCGTCGACCCCTCGAGCGTCGATATGGTGATCACCAGTCATTTCCACTACGACCACATCGGCTATCTCGGCCTTTTCACGAACGCCACCGTCGTGTCCGGGCGGGCAGAGTACGACTATTGGTTCGCTAAGCGCGAGGCCGGAGCTCTCGACGGCGAGTTCACGACCGCCGAAGATCTGGACGTGATCGCGCGAGCCGAAGCCGACGGCCGGTTGCGGCTCATCGACGCCGAGACAGACGTCTCAGATGGCATCACCGTGTATCCCGTCGGCGGCCATTGCCCCGGTGAGTTGCTCACGCTGATACGAACGTCTTCGACGACCTCTCTGCTGCTCACCGTAGACGCGGCACACTTCTACGAGCAGGTGGAGCACGAATGGCCCTTCTTCGCCTTCACCGATCTCGACGAGATGCGAGCGGGACTCACCTTCATCAACGAACTCGCCCGCTCCAGCGGCGCCACCGTGATCCCCGGGCATGATGCCCGCGTGCGAGACCGGTTCCCCGCCGCTCCCGGTAGCGCCGCCGAGGTCGCCACGGTCCTCGCCTGATGCCACAGTACGAGGTGACGGTCGCCCGCTACGGCACCCGT
The DNA here is from genome assembly GCA_040394295.1 of Microbacterium sp. Classification (GTDB taxonomy): domain Bacteria; phylum Actinomycetota; class Actinomycetes; order Actinomycetales; family Microbacteriaceae; genus Microbacterium. The sequence goes on along the minus strand of JBEBSN010000016.1, from coordinate 34,516 downwards.
GTCGGGCGCCGCAGCGAGGTGTACCTGAACCATGCGCTGTACAAGGAGGCCGACGACGCCATCGGTATGGACTACTTCGTCTGGGTTATACGAGACGAAGAGCACACGATCGTGGTGGACACCGGCTTCTCTTCGGCGGGCGGTGCGAACCGTGGCCGCACGACCATCACGCCGCCGCCGGAGCTCTTCGCCGCGCTCGACGTCCGCCCTGAACACTCACCCACAGTGGTCATCACGCATGGACACTACGACCACATCGGCAACCTCTCTTACTTCGACCGCTCGAACATCGTGATCGCCCAAGCGGAACTGGACTTCTGGTCGGGGCCGCATGCCCGGCGGACACAGTTCCATCATTCAGTCGAAGATGACGAGTTGAAAGCGCTCTTCGCCGCTGCCGATGAGGGCAGGGTTCAGCCGTTCATCGATCAGGTCGAAGTGGCGCCCGGTGTCGAAGTCATCCGCATAGGGGGCCATACGCCCGGTCAGTCGGTCGTCCGGGTTCCGACATCGATCGGGACGGTGCTGTTGGCCAGCGATGCCGTGCACTACTTCGAAGAGCTCGAACGTGACATGCCGTTCAGCTCCGTCGCTGACCTGGTCGAGATGTACGAGGGCTTCGACCGGGTGCACGCGATGCTCGAGACAGACGAAGCGCAGCACATGATCCCAGGGCACGATCCAGCGACCTTGGAGCGGTTGCGTCCGCTCGGAACGCCGTCGGGCGACGACATCGTCACGCTGGGAACGATCGAGGCGAGGCAACGATGAAGGGCAGGTTCGCGAACCAGGTCGCGGTCGTCACCGGAGCGGGGCGGGGTCTCGGCCGCGCTTCTGCTGAGCGGCTCGCCGCCGAGGGCGCACATGTGGTCGCCGTCGACGTGGACGGCAACAGTGCCGAAGCGACAGCTCGCAGCCTCGCGACCGAATCGATCGGCGTGCAGGCGGACGTATCAGACGAAAGCGCGGTCGACCATTACATCGCGGAGGCCGTATCGCGCTTCGGTCGCGTCGACCTGCATCATCTGAACGCGGGGGTATTCGGCAGCTTCACTCCGTTGCCCCACCTGAGTCTCGATGAGTTCCAGAGGGTGATGGCGATCAACGTGGCAGGTCAGTTTCTCGGACTGCGTGCGGCGTTCAGACGCTACGAGCTTCAGAGCTCTGCGGGCGCCATCGTGGTGACAGCGTCGATCGCCGGGCTCACCGGCAGCGCAGACCTGCTCGCGTACCAGACGTCGAAGCACGCTGTGAATGGGCTCGTACACGGCGCTGCGGTCTACGGTGGCCCACTCGGCATCCGTGTGAACGCCGTGGCGCCGGGAATCGTCCCCACCGAGCTCTTTGCAGATGCTGCTTCGGCAACCGGAGGCAAGAACGACATGGCGCAACGGGCTTCTACGACTCCACTGCGCAGGGCAGGCACTGCCGGAGAGATCGCGGCTGTCGCTGCGTTCCTGCTCAGCGAGGATTCTGCCTATATGACCGGACAGATCCTGTCGGCAGATGGGGGCGCGACCGTGGTCAACACCGTCCGGCCCTCCGGGGGCGCCGGCGCCTGGAACGCCTCCGAGCACGATCATGCGCTCTATCAGCGCGCGGAAAGGAACACCAATGGTTGAGGAGAGGGTCGGGTTCGTCGGACTCGGCAACATGGGCGGCCGGATGACGCGGCGCATCGTCGATGCCGGCGTACCGGTCGTCGGGTTCGATGCGCGTGCGGAGAATGTCACGAATGCCGGTGCCTCGCTGGCATCATCGATCGAAGAGCTGATGGGATCAGCTGAGATCGTCCTGCTGTCACTGCCTGACAGCCGCGTCGTGGAATCAGTCGTATACGGACCGTCCGGCCTCTTGGCGCACGCCAGAGCAGGGCAGGTGATCGTCGACCTGAGCACCTCGTCGCCCGCATCGACACGGCGTATCCACGCAGACCTGCTGGAAAAGGGCGCTGAGTACCTCGACGCCGGGATATCCGGCGGTGCCGCCGCAGCCGAGAAGGGCCAGCTCACCCTGATGGTGGGCGGATCGGCCGAAGAGCTGGACCGCGTGCGTTCGGTCTTCGCGCACATCGCAGCGAGCATCCATCATGTCGGCACGATCGGATCAGGCCACGTCACGAAGCTTTTGAACAACTTCCTGAACGCGGTCGCGCTGTCCGCGACGGCCGAGGTGATGGTCGCCGCGAAGAAATCCGGACTCGACCTGCAGGTGGTGCTCGACGTGCTCAACGAGAGCTCCGGCGTCAACTTCGCGACGCTGAATCGCTTCCCGAAGATCATTCACGGCGACTACCTCAAAGGCGGCCTGACGAACTCCCTCATGCTCAAGGATGTGACGCTCTACGCCGAACTGCTCGCCGAGTTGGGCGTGGCCGGGCTGAACATCTCAGGCCCGATCGCCAGCTTCGGGCTCGCTCGCGCGCTGGGATATGCCGATGAGATCAGCAACACCGTCGTGGATGCGATCGGAGACATCTCCGGCGGTGTGCGTCTGCACGAGAATCCGAACGGAGTCACCCCATGATCCGCATCTCGCCGGCGTCGCAGGCTGGCACAGTCGGCAAACCCGGGTCTCAGTTCACCGGGAACGCCTATCCATACGTAACGCTGCCCTCGACCGATGGCGTCACGATCAACAACGTCGTGTTCACCCCTGGCGCCCGCACGCACTGGCACCGTCATGAGAACGGTCAGATTTTGCAGGTGATCGCCGGGCGCGGTCTCATCCAGAGCGAGGGTCATCCGGTGGAAGTGCTCCGACAGGGCGACACCGTGTGGGTCCCGCCGGGCGAGAAGCATTGGCACGGCGCCGCACCCGATTCGTTCATGTCGCACACCGCCATCTCGCTGGGCACGACCGACTGGGCAGAACCGGTCAGTGACGACGACTACACCGCAGACGTGGGATTCGAGAGGGAGACACCCGCATGAGTTTTCAGCACAAGAGCCATCGCCAGACCTTCGAGGAGGGCCTGGCCGTGCGACGCGAGGTACTCGGGGCGGCACACGTGGACGCTTCACTCGGCGCGACGAGCGAGTTCTCCCGTCCGATTCAAGAACTGGTCACGGAGTATTGCTGGGGCGGCGTGTGGGCGAACGATGCTCTCCCCCGAAAGACGCGAAGCCTCATCAACGTCGCGATGCTTACCGCGCTGAACAGGTCGCACGAACTCGCCGTCCACGTACGCGGAGCACTCAACAACGGCGCGACGGAGTCGGAGATTCAAGAGGTGCTGCTCCAGACGGCGATCTACGTCGGAGTACCCGCCGCGCTCGAGTCGTTCCGTGTCGCCGAGACGGTCGTGGACGAGGTGCGCCGTGCCGAGTGACATCACCGCGGTCATCGGGTTCGTCGGGCTCGGGAACATGGGCGTCCCCATGGTCGCGCACCTGACCGCCGCCGGATTCACGGTCGTCGCCTATGACCCCGCGCCCGCAGCGCGGGAAAGGGCACTCGAGGTTGGAGCGGTGTTGGCGTCGTCTGCGGTTGAGGTCGCCGACCGCGTGGACACGATGATCCTCATGCTTCCAAACTCTCAGATCGTCGCCAGCGTGGTCGAAGAGGTGATGGATCATCTCAAGAGAGGTGCTCTCGTGATCGATATGAGCTCGTCCGAACCTCTTCGCACCAAAGAGCTCGCGAACACGCTGGCTGAACACGGCATCCGGATGATCGACGCCCCCGTATCCGGCGGCGTGACCGGCGCGACTGCGGCGCGGCTCACGATCATGGTCGGCGGTGATTCATCGGTTGTTGACGAGGCGACACCCGTGCTCGCGACGCTCGGACGCGTCGTTCGAGCGGGTGAGATAGGAGCGGGCCATGCGGTCAAGGCTCTCAACAATCTCTTGTCCGCAACGCATCTGCTGATCACCGCCGAGGCAATGACTGCCGGCGAACGATTCGGCCTCGAGCCCCTGGTGATGCTGGACATCTTCAACGGCTCAAGCGGACGAAGCGGATCGACCGAGAACAAGTTCCCGAACTTCGTCCTTCCCGCCACGTTCGACTCGGGCTTCGGGCTTCGACTGATGCTCAAGGACATGCTCATCGCCACGCAGCTCGAAGAACAGGTCGGATCGGTCGGCACGCTGAGCACGAGTGCCGCGCGGATATGGTCGCGAGCCGCCGATGAGCTCGATCCCGACGCCGACCACACACGGATCGCCGAGTGGGTCGACCACCAGAGAGGAGTCTCGCAACAGCAGTGACTTAGTATTGACGATCGTATGACCGTAGTTCAATCTGCAGACGGGCAGGGGAGATGACTCCGACCAACTCGCTCACCGAGTCGTGGACAGTCAGTCCGATGGGGCGCGTGTCCGCGCCACTTCGAGAGCAAGTCATCGCCGCGCTCCGGCAGGCGATCCTCGACTTTCAGCTGAAGCCAGGACAACGCCTCGTCGAGCGCGAGCTGATAGAGCGCCTCGGCGTGTCGCGCACGACGATTCGAGAGGCTCTGCGAGAGCTGACCAGCGAAGGACTCGTGACGGTGATCCCGCAGCGCGGCGCCATCGTGAGCGCTCCCTCGCTGACGGACGCCATCGACCTGTACGAGGTGCGGGCGGCCTTGGAATCGCTGGTCACTCAGCGTTTCGTCGAGCGAGCGACGGACGAGGAGATCGAGCAGCTCAGCGGCACGATCGACGCGCTGGCCGAAGTCTCGGACAACTCCCACGACATCCGCGAGATCCTGCAGGCGAAGGACCGCTTCTACGGAGTGCTCATCGGGGGTGCGCGCAGCGCAGCGCTGCAGCAGTTGCTCGAGGGCATCCAGGCGAGAGTGCAGGTTCTTCGGGCCACGTCTCTCTCCGAAGCCGGCCGATCGCTGGAGGTCGTGCGCGAACTGCGCGCCGTCGTCGCTGCGATCGCGGATCGCGACGCGGAGCAGGCCTCGCGGCTCTGCGCAGAGCATGTGCGCAAGGCATCGGTGACGGCACTCCACAGCCTTCGCGAAGCCGAAGAAACAGGCTGAACCGCCCCGGTCATACGGTCTTCGCCTCAGATCGACGTCGATCAACGCAATAGGAGAAGATCATGGCATTGACTGCCGAACAGGAACAACTGAAGCAAAAGTTCATCGAGGTGCGCGGAACGTGGGGGCCTTCGTGGGATGCGATCCTGCAGCTCGACCCCGCCTTCCTGAAGTCGTATCTCGAGTTCTCCGCCGTCCCCTGGCGCAAGAACCACCTCGATGCGAAGACGAAAGAGTTCATGTACATCGCCATCGACGCGGCGGCGACTCACCTGTACGAACCCGGCATTCGTCAGCACATCAAGGCAGCCCTTGCCCTCGGAGCGACCAAACAGGAGATCATGGAGGTGCTCGAGTGCACCGCCACGCTGGGCATCCATGCGATGAACATCGGGGTGCCGATTCTCGTCGAAGTGCTCGAAGAAAAGGGACTGCGCACGGGCGCCGCCGAACTGACCGAGTACCAGGAGCAGGTCAAAGCAGACTTCACTCGCACTCGCGGTTATTGGCACTCATTCTGGGACGAAATGCTGGAGCTCGACCCCGAGATCTTCGCCGCCTACACCGACTTCTCATCAGTTCCGTGGCGCAGCGGCACTCTGGAGCCGAAGGTCAAGGAGTTCATCTACATCGCCTTCGACACCGCAGCGACGCACCTATACGTGAAGGGGCTCAAGCTGCACATCGAGAACGCCATCGGATACGGAGCGACCGCACAGGAGATCCTTGAGGTCATGGAGATCGCGAGCGTCCTCGGCATCCATGCCGTGACCACCGCAGCTCCCATCCTGCTTGAGGAGGCTGCCGCCGCTGAAGAGCGCGGGTGAACCCGCACCGCGCCCGTGCCGATGCGGGATAGGTTTCGTCGGTTTTGCGCGCTCAGAACCGGCGAAGCCTATCTCCCCTGGCGCACCGGCACCGCAGAACCTGGTGCACCGGAACCCCGAACGTCGCACCCCAGTGCGAGAATCGCACCATGAAGCTCTCCGAGCTCGCACACGCCACCGACGAGGTCGCGGCCACCTCGTCGCGCCTCGCGAAGACCGATGCGCTCGCACGACTGCTCGAAAGGGCAGAGCCCGCTGAGATCCCCGCGCTCATAGGGCTCCTCCTCGCCGCTCCTCGTCAAGGACGCCTCGGCGTCGGATGGCGTAGCCTCACCGCCCTCGCCGTCGATCACGCCGCCGCGCCGAGCCTCAGCATCGCCGACGTCGATCACGCCCTCGACGAACTCGCCAGCACCGCAGGGGCCGGCTCGGCAGCGCACCGCACCCACCTGCTCACCGACCTCGCCTCCCGTGCCACAGCGCACGAGTGGGATTTCCTCTCCCGCGCCATGCTCGGCGAGATGCGCACCGGCGCCCTCAGCGGCGTGCTGCTCGACGCCATCGCCAGGGCGTCAGACCGTCCGATCGCCACCGTGCGCCGGGCAGCCATGCTCTCCGGCGACCTCGGCGACACCGCAGTCCTCGCGCTCACCGGCACACCGGAAGACCTTGACAGCGTCGGCCTGCAGGTCGGGCGCCCCGTGCAGCCCATGCTCGCCGCCACCGCCGCGACGCCGACGGCGGCGCTTGAGCTCACCGGCGAAGCATCCGTCGAATACAAGCTCGACGGCGCCCGCATCCAGATCCATCGCCACGGCGACGACGTCAGCGTCTACACCCGCAGCCTCGCCGACATCACCCACCGCGTCCCCGAGATCGTCGAGATCGTGCGGAGCCTTCCCGCCCACGACCTCATCCTCGACGGCGAGACGCTGGCGCTCGATGAAGACGGCGGGCCGCGCCCCTTCCAGCAGACCATGTCGCGCTTCGGCGCCGACCTCGCCCGCGACATCGCTCTGCGTCCCTGGTTCTTCGACCTGCTGCACATCGACGGCCACGACCTCATCGACGAACCGCTCGTCAGAAGACTCGAAGAACTCGACCGCGTCGCAGGTAAATGGCGCATGCCCGGCATCATCACCTCCGACCCGGCCGCCGCAGAGCAGCTCTCGCGCGAAGCCCTCACCGCCGGGCACGAGGGTGTGCTCGTCAAAGCGATCTCATCGCCCTACACCGCCGGAAGACGCGGCAAATCCTGGATCAAAGTCAAACCCGTGCTCACCTATGACCTCGTCGTGCTCGCCGCGGAGTGGGGCTCAGGGCGCCGCACGGGGAAGCTCTCGAACCTGCACCTCGGCGCCCACGACCCCGAAGGCGAGTTCGGCGAACCGGGCGGTTTCGTCATGGTGGGCAAGACCTTCAAAGGCCTCACCGACGAGCTGTTGCAGTGGCAGACCGACACGTTCCCCCAGTACGAGACCCGCCGAACGGCGAACACCGTATATCTGCGGCCCGAACTCGTCGTCGAGATCGCCATCGACGGCGTGCAGCGCTCACCGCGCTACCCCGGCGGCATCGCCCTGCGCTTCGCCCGCGTCAAGAGCTACCGCCCCGATAAGACAGCGGCAGAGGCCGACAGCATCCAGACCCTGCGAGCGCTGCTGCGCGGCTAGAGCAGCCAACGGCCGCGGCTCACACACGCGCTTTCGTCGGCGCGCGCTCGACGCCGACCACCCGCCCGAACCTGCCCAGCGTCTCTCGCCGGTGCGAAGCCGCGATGACGGTTCCCCTGAACCCCTCCAGCACGTCAGAGATGATGCGTTCGGACTCCGCGTCCAGACTCGCAGTGATCTCGTCGACGACGAGCACTCTGGGCTCACGGCACAGTGCACGCGCCAGAGCGAGCCTCGCGCGCTGGCCACCGGAAAGGCGCACCCCGTGCTCGCCGAGCATGTCGTCGAGAGTGATCCATCCCTCAGCCCCGACCCTCCGCAGAGCGTCGTTGAGCTCATCGTCACCGCGCCCACCCGCCCCCCTGACGAGGTTCTCCCGCACGGTGCCATGAAAGAGTCGTGCGTCCTGCTCGACCACCGCTACGGCGCCGCGAAGCTCGTCTTCGCGCACGCGGTCCAACGCGTGCGCCACTCCCGCCTCGTCGACGAGTGAGACAGTGCCACCCGACGGGTCCCACAGCCGGGCGGCGAGCGCGATGACGGTGCTCTTGCCCGCCCCCGACGGCCCCGCCAGCCCGACGTGTTCGCCCGGTTCGATGACGAGCGAGAACCTCTGCAGCACCTCCGTGCGGTCGTCATACGAGAACGACACCTCGTCGAAGCGCACCCCGAGCGCGCCGTCCGGCAGCGCACGGGCATGCTCGACGGGTGCGATGACCGACGGACGGTGAAGACCCGCGCCCACACGCTCGGCGCTCGCGATCAGCGGATGCAGCTGCGACACCGTCTGCGCGGCATCCGCGACGGCGGCGACGCCCGCGACGACCAGCGCGACCAGCGCAGGAAGCAGCGCCGCCCGTGTGCCGTCGACCGCGCCGCCCAACGCCAGCGTCGACGCGATCAACCCGACGACGACGAGCGTCAGGATCAGCTCGCGCAGCCCGTCGATGAGGTGAGCGAACGCCTCTCGGCGACGGGCTGTGCGCGCCGACCGCCGCGTCGAGGCGACCGCCTCGCTCACCACTCGTCCCTGCAGCCCGTACGCGAGGATCTCGCGCAGCGCACCGAGCGCGTCGACCAACAGCTCGGACTGGCCCTCGCGCTCGCGCTGCTCCTGCGCACCGATACGACGCGCCGGCGCCGAACCGGCCCACGCCGTGAGCGCTACCGCGACCGCACCGCCGAGCATCACTGCCGCCGCGGCCGGCATCACGACGAACGCGCAGGCCAGAGCCCCTACGAACAGCGTCAACGCGGCGCCGATCTGCGCGACCGTATGGGCATAGAAGAACTCCAGCTTCTCGATGTCGGTCATCGCCACCGATGCCGCACGACCGGAATGCTCGCGACGACGACCGGGCACGCTGCGGGCGTACGCGTCGAACAACGCCATACGCAACCGCGCGAGTACGCGGTAGGCGAGCGCATGGCTGACATCCATCTCACGCCAGGTGAGAAGGGTGCGAAGCAGCACGAGCGCCCCGAGGGCGATCCACCAGCCGACCGGCGGCCAGGTGCCGTGTACGACCGTGGTTCCCACCCCCAGCGCGGTCAGCACCCCGATGGCGGCCAGAGCGCACAGGCTCGATGTGGCGATCAGGTAGCTGCCGACGATGCGTCGCAGCTCAGGACGCAGCGGCGGCAGCAGACGCAGCAGAATCGCAACGGGCGACGTCATGAGGACTCCTTCACGAGCATTCCGTCACGCAGAACGTGCACATCGGCGACTCTCGCGAGAGCCTCGCTGCGATGACTGATCATGAGCACGATGCGCTCCTCGGCGACACGTTCGAGCGTCTCGGCGACGGTGAGGGCGCTGCGATCGTCGAGGGCGCTGGTCGGTTCGTCGACGAGAAGGACGGGCCTGCGCGTCAGCAGCGCTCTCGCAAGCGCGAGCCGCTGCCGCTGCCCACCCGACAGACTCGCACCCGCCTCCGTCACCATCGCGTCGAACCCGCCGGGGATCGCCCTGATCTCATCGAGCACCCCGGCGGCCGCGCACGCACGCTCCGTCGCCTCCTGCCCTTCATCGAACAGGTCGACGTTGTCCCTGATGGTTCCGGCGAACAGGACGGGTCGCTGAGAGAGGACGGCAACATCATCCGGACGAAGCGGACGATCGTCGAGCCGCACCGTCCCCGACGCCGCAGGAAGAAACCCGAGTATCAGATCGAAGAGGGTCGACTTGCCGGCCCCCGACGGCCCCGCGATAGCATGCACCACTCCCCGCTCGATGCGCAGGTCGAGCCCGCACAGGACGTCGCGATCTGAACCCGGGTAACGATAGGAGAGCCCCGAGATGCGCAGCACCTCGCCTCCTTCGGATGCCGTCGCCGATCCGGATGCCTCGACCGAGGCCGTCGCAGACCGACGGAACGCCCCGAGCGCCGCCAACCCTGGCACCGCGGTCAGCCCGAGAAACCCAGAATGCCAATGGCGAGAGAGCTCACGCACCGGACGAAACGCCTCAGACGACAACAGCAGCAGGGCGTACACCTCGAGCGGCGCTGGCTCCCCCGTCATCATCGAGACGACCGCGAGCCCCGCGGCGAGCACCACCCCCGCCTGCACGGCGAAATCGGTGACCGCTGTCTCTGCAAGTGATGACCTCATCACCCGTTCAGTGGCGAGACGCAACGCCTCGGACCGTGCATGCAGGCGTGAGCGCGTCGTCGGCACATCTCCCAGGACGCGCAGCGTCGACATCCCTCGCAGCGCCTCCAGCAGGTCGCCACTGAGAGCCTCATAGCTGTCCCAGTGCTCGAATCCGCGCCGTGCCAGCATCCGCTTCCAGAGCAGCGGACCACACACGGCGAGCACGACGCCGACCGCGACGCACAGTGCGATCAGCGGTGACAGCACCGCGACGAGACACACGGCGATCAGGCTGCCGATCGCCAGCTGCACCACGGCGGGAATGTACTTCGACACGTAGGCATCGGTGCCATCGATGCCGTCGCCGAGGGCGAGCTGCGTCGAGCCGTCGCGGAGCGCGGCGTCGTGCAGCCGGCCGGGTACGAGCGCCGCCTGGACCGCCGTACCGCGCAGATCCTCCCTGACCTTCCCTCCGAGACGAGCGGCTGCATCGCCCTGTGCGAGGGCGAGCAGCACGCGTGCCACCCCGATCACGAGGATCCCTCCGATTCCGGCCAACGCCGCGCTGCCGTCCCCGCGCACGAACGCTGCGAGCGCCCATGCGAGAGCGAGCGCCTGCAGAAGGTGCAGCGCGAACACGACCAGTAAGAGCAGAATGCTCGCCGCCAGCGGCCGAGGATGCCGTCGCGCTTCGCGCCACAGCTCGGGAACGATCATCATCGGGAGCCTCCGGAAGAATCGAGGAAGGCGACAGCGTGGAGGATCCACTGGCCACCCGCCGAGGCGAAACCCGAGACGGGGCGCGCACGCCGGTCTCCGGTCAGAACAGCGTCGTAGCAGAGCCGCGCCGCTGCGAGATGGGCGTCCCAGAGCGCCGCGCCGACGACAGTGGGGGACGCGGTGGCCTGCACCGACCACGACGAAACCGCGCTCGCACCGCGCACCCACGCCTGGCCAGCCGCTCTCGCGAGGCGCTCAGCCTCGTCTGCGGGTCGGTCTCCGACCCGGTCAGAGAATTCCTGAAGCGACGGCGAGCGCCGAGTGGCGAGGGCGCGGCGCGCTCGGGCATCCACCCGTGGCTCGGCCGGAATCTGCATCGAGGCGAGGGGGATCTCCGGCGCGAGTCCTCTTCTCAGCCATGCGTCGCTGTCCGTCGCTCGGGGCACCGCGAGCAGCGACCGCAACTGCGCCGAGGGGCCGACATCGACCCGGCCGACCTGTGCGCCGAGCAGCAGTCGCACCGCAGCGACCGTGTACGCGGCATCCGCGATCCACAGCGGCCACGCACGATGACGGTAGCGACCGAAGCTCCGGCCGGGCAGTACGGCGAACACCAGGCGAGTGATTCCGATCTCGGCCGCAGGTGCAGGCCATCCGGCCGCGCGATCGGCGAGCGGGTCGCGGCGATGAAAGGTGCCCTCCTGGTCGACCGCCCAGCGCACCCCGGCCGCATCGACGAGGTGGGTCGTGACCGGATAGCACGCGCCCGCAGACGGTACAGGGCGACGGCGAATGCCCGTCGGCGAGCCGCCCTGGGTGCGATGGAAATCTCCGGGATGCCACAGCGCCTCCACGAGTTCGTGCACACCGCGTGAAGGCGCGTCCGCGACTGCACCGGACGGTCTCCAGGGGTTCGCTCTCGGGCCAGGAGGTAATGGTTCGCCGGGCAGGCGCTCTGACTGCGCCAGGGCCAGCACGGCGGGCAGCCCGCCGTCTTCTTCGCGTACCTGCTGCACGATCGACATCACATGTGGGGTGCGGGCACGAAGCTGAAGTCCTCTGGGCCGCCGCTCCACGTCGTGCGCCAGCCGCGCTCGCGTGCGGCATCTCTGAACCGCCGCATTCCGAGGTATGAGAACGCCGCCGGAGCGTTGGGGACGAGACCTGTGATGATCGAGCGCACAACTCGTAGATCGGTGCGCTGCACGTCGGCGGTCGTGAGATCGCGGGTGAGCACGCGATGACCACGCACGCGCAGACGCTCGTAGACGTCGTGCATCGTCGATGACTGCATCGCGCTCAGAGGACGCACACCCAACGTCGGCGAGCGGAAGCGACGCGCTTCTTCGTGCACGGCGGGATCGAGCCAGACCTGCACGTGCGCACCAAGGTCGATCACGTTCTCGAACTGCGGACCGGCGGCGGCCGAGTAGTCGGCATCGGGGCGGAAGTCGAGTGTGAGCCCCTTCGCCATCAGCCCCTCGGCGACCGCGCGGAAGACCCACCCATCGGCCGTGGTGCAGCCCTGCGTGTAGATCCAGGTGTGCACGGCCTCGAGCACTGCCTTGCGCGCGGCACGCGCAGGGTCAAGGGCAGCGGAGAAGCCTGCCGCATAGAGTCCGCGCTCCTCGTCATGCACGAGAGCGCCGACAGCTGAAGCGAACTCGGACGGCATCGCGACCAGCCACACGCGCAGGTTACTTCCGCGCAGATCGTCGAGGAGTCCGGGAACAGTGGCCGGATCGATGCCGAAGGTCGGCCCGTCGAGATGCCACCACACCTCGAGCGCATCGCGTTCGACGACCTCGAGCACCCCGCGGTCGCGCGCATCGTCGAAGCCGGCTCCGGTGGCGATGCCGGCGTAGTTCAGGTGGTGCGTGCGCGGCAGCGACCGAAAACGCGACTGCCGCCAGTTCAGGTGCACAAGCGAATCGGGCACCCAGACCGATTCGCCGTCGAGCTGCTCGCAGCGCGCCCAGAGCGTCGGAGTCTCGGGCGTCAGTCGTCGATACGCGAACCCGGGGCGGGCCAGCTGCCAGTCGGCGAAGCGAGGAAGATCCTTCTCGTCGATGACCGGCTCCTGGGTCGCGCGCAGCTCCTGCGCTGTGGCGACCCTGAGCTCATCGGAGGGAAGCACGTCGGGCAGCCAATTGCCGCAGTACCGCTCGACGCCCTCGCCGATCGCGGCGATGCGCGCCTGCGCCCGGTCTCCGAAAGAGGTGCCGAGCGAGACGCGATCCGCTGGCCATTCGCCGAGGAAGCGGGCATCGGCGACGGATGCCGTCAGAGCAAGGTACCGCAGCGGCGCCCCGGTCGGATGCGCCACCTCTTTCACCGATCTGATGATCCCGGTCTCGGAATCGACGAGCGCATCGGCGGGCAACGGGGTGCGTTCCAGAAGGTCGTGCGCAGTCATGCTGTCCTCTCATAGCGCCAGCGGCCGGTCGCAGGCTCGAAGGCGGATCTCGTGCGTCGAGTCGCTCGCTGGCCGACCGACGCCCGAGCGGACGCCGTCGAGGGTAGGCCGTTGTCGATGAGCCAGCGGTCAAGGACCCCTCCGATGCCACCTGCGTCTCGCAGCCGGGATCGGACATCATCGTCGTCGATATCTGCGGCCAGGCGATGGCCCCACGGACCGTCGACCATATGGACGCGATCACTCCACGCATCGGCAAGACGACCGGCGTCGGCGAAGAAGAAGTCCTGATCGCCCCTGATCAGAAGCAGCGGCAGACGGATCGCCCCGTACGCGCGGCGAAGGTCGAGGGCAGGGGCCGACCAGAGGCGTCGCCAGCCCGACAGCACTGTCTGGGACCACCCCCATTCCTGGGCGGCACGGTCGACGCCGATCGTCGTCGCGCGTTCGACTCGCGCCGCAAGCTCCTGCTCGGTCAATGACGGAAAGGATCGCGATCCGCGACCGTGCTGGTGCCACCAGCCGATGCGATCGCGCAGTTGAGGTCGTCCGTGCTCATCCCAGGCCGTCTCGGCCAGGCCGAGAGCGGGTACCAGCAGCACCAGCGCCTCAGCGCCCGCATCCCTGGCCGCTTCCAGCGCGGTGTGCGCGGCGTACGAGCCGCCGGACAGCACGAGGGGGAGATCGGGGTTCTCGGCCCTGATCGCCTCGACCACCGTGCGCCCGTCTCCTCGCTCATGAAGGTAGGGATTCCACTCGCCGTCTGAACCATGGCGGCCTCGGACGTCGTGAATGATGCACCGGTAGCCCCGCCTGACCCAGCTGCGCGCGGTGTCACCATGGCGCCAGGCCCCGTAGGGCGTGCGGATGAGCACCACGGCCCGGGGAACGCGGGGTTCCCAGACCCATCCGCAAAGTGCAGCGCCGTCCTCGCCCATGACGACGTGCCGGCGGGCATCGCGCGGCGGCGTCATCGGATCACCCGGGCCGGAGCAGCGGGAAACGGAAGGACAGTGTGCTCGCTGACGATGCCGGTGGCCGGAACCAGCTTCCAGAGCGTGGTGCGCAGGCGTTCACGACTGGGGTCCTCGTGCACCCAGGCAAGGACCGTGTGCACAAGCCGCGCAACGACGAGCACCCTCGTCGCGTCATCGACGGGCACCTGAGCAGAGGGCGCTTCACTCTGCCACGCCTCTGCCGACGCCGGCGCACTGCTTGCGGCCGCGCGCCGAGCAGACACCTGAGCGGAGGTGGGATCGGCTTCGTCGAGGGCGAGAGGATCCACGAGCACGCACTCGCCATCGCGATAGACACGCAGCCAGGTGACACCGCGCCGCGGAAGCAGGTCGAACTCGGCCCAGCGACGACGCTCATGCGCATCGTCGGCGTACGCGATGACGATCGCCGCGTCATCAGGCACCTCTGCGAGCGGATCGAGCCGCGCGACCTCAGCCCCCCAGGCGGCGAGCGCTCGCGCAACCTCGTCCAGAAGAGGGCTGGTGCCGAAGAGGCAGACGGCACGCCGCTCCGGCGGCCAGCGGCGGAGCTGATCTGCCATCTCGCGCTCATTCACCTCAACCGTCAGACGTTCGAAGAAGTCGGCGGCGGGTCCGGTTGGGTTCGCAAGGGCAGCTTGCTGCGCGAGCGCGTCGGTCAGTCCGGTCGACGGCGCGCTGATGTGGGCGAAGCGCCCGGTGCGCAGCCGCACTCGGTGGCGGCCGTCAGTGCCGGTGACGATATGCGCTCCGGAGTCGGGGAGCGCGAGGATGCGGGATGGGGAAGTCATGGATTCTTTCGATGATGGGTCCGGCCGGGCGTGCCCGCCCGGCCGGACTCGAACGCGCTCTCAGAAGCGCAACTGAACGATTCGCGCTCAGTCGAAGGGGTTCTCGACGAGTGCGTTCGAGTGCGTCGCGGACAGGTGCGCCAGCTGCTCGGTCTCTTCGATCTCAGCGAGGATCTGCTTTTCCATGTGTGCTCCTTCAATGGGATGGCCGCCCCACGGTCTGCGAGGCGAGTTCACGTCGTGTGAACACAGACGACACTAATGATAATGATTCTCAATATCTACTAAGCTCTCACATATGCCTTCCTCCACACCCCTGCTCGCCGCAGATCACCGGGCGGGAATCGTCTACGAGATTCAGAACGGCCCCGGGCGTGTCGCCGTCGCCGACAGTTGGCTCGCTGAGCACGCCGGCTTCCTCCAACTCCCGGACGGAGCACGTGGCCGGTGGGCCTTCGCCGACGATCGCGGCGGAGCCCTGGTCGTCGGCGAACCCGGCGCATTCCGTCGCATCCCGATAGCCATTCCGGCCGAACACCTCGCCTGTGACACGACAGGTCGGTACGTCGTCGTCACCTCCGGCCTCGGAATGAACGAGGCCCCGTGGAGTGACCTCGTCTCGGTCGTCGATCTCGCAACCGACACCTCGGTGCGGCTGCGCGTACGCACGGGCGAGCCCGGAGTCGTGATCGCCCCGGACCAGCTCACCGGCGAGCCCATGATCGTGCTGCGCCACCGTGAGCCCGGCGCGGTCGAGGCGATACCGCTGACACAGGCTCTCGCGGTCGGGCCGCACACCCCCGCGCTCCGAGGGCGGCTCCTCGACGATCTCGCACCGGACGGTCACGGAGACGTCATCGATTCGGCATCCGGCATCGTCGGCATCGCGACCAGCCGCGGTCTGGAAAGATTCGTCATCGACGGCGGAGCGCCACGGGCGCTCGGAGTCGTTCCCTGGCCCGCCGCCGGGCGAGCGTACTACCTGCGTCTGGCTGGCGATAACGGACGAGCGACCGGGATCGTGCGTGGCGAAGCGCCCTCTCCCAGGTCGTGGCCCGAGTGGACCAACACCTTCGTCGAGATGGACCTCGCCGGCGGGGCATCCCGCACCGTCCCCCTGCCGCCCGGTCTCGCCTTCCGTTTCGCTCTCGGACCCGGTATCGCCGCGGCCTCGGTCATCCATCCGGACGGCGATGTGGTCGTCATCGTCGATCGTGAGAGCGCGAGCATCACGCAGATCGTCCCGCTTCCGCCGATGACGCACCCGCCGCAGGCAGGACAGATGCCATGGGACGGCGTCGACGGCCGCCCCGCGCAGCGACGGTCCATCGCGATCGACCCTGTGACCGGCACTGTCGCTGTCACCAGCGGAGGCGACGGCGTGATCCATCTGATCGCCGACGGCAGCCTCTCCACGATCAGCCTTCCTACGCCGCTCGACGAGGGCGGCCACCTCCTGTGGGCAGACGACAGCGCTCGCATCGACGACCTGGTCGGCCGATGAGCGCACATCGCGCAGCGCTCGAGCACGCCCTCACTCGACACGAGCACCACGGCCGACCGAGCCTCCCAGTCGAAGGTTTCACGCTCAGCCGAGCGGACGGGCGTCCGCGACGCGGCATCCATCGCATCGATGGCACGGCCGTGATCGAGCCGGAAGGCCACCTGCACCGTATCTTCCCCTCACCCGACCGCCGGCTCATCGCCGTCGAGTGGGCGCCGTCCGCTGACGAGAACGCTGTCCTCGGCATCGTCGACGTCGCTGCCGGCACGCTGCGCCTGCACGACGAGATCCGTCTGCGATACGACAACGTGCTGTGGGCTGCGCACTCACGAAGCCTCGATGTCATCGCAAGCCGCGACGGCATGATGGTGACTCTGAACGTCGAGACCGGCCTGTCGCAGTCGTCTCCCCACTCATCGGAGGCGCGCCTGCGACTTTTCTCCGGAGGTTCGACAGGCCTGTGCGCCTGCAGTTCTCCGTTGCGCGGCACGACGCTGGTCGACCGCGCAACCGGGACAGCGCTGGGCCGATGGCCTGCACTGCGACGTGCCGAGCCGCTCGACGACGCGGTCGTGGTCTGGCACAGCGCAGGAATCGATGCCGTCGAAGGAGACGGGACGACGCTCTGGCGTTGGCGCGACCCCCTTGCGCAGATCACCGACGTGGCCGTTCAGGGCGAGCGCGTCATCGTGCTCGCCGTCGCAGAAGGTCGCAGCGTTCTGATCGATCTCGTCGACGGAGTCGAAGAGCAGCGAATCCCGGCAGTCGCGGGCGCAGACGACGTGCGCACCGCGACCATGATCGGCGTCGACGACGGCGTGCTGCGTCTCGGCGTAGAGGGTCCGCTGAGCCCCCCGCAGATCGTCGAACGTGCGCCCGGCAGCACCGCGGTCGCGCCCGGCGCCGGAGAGAGAATCGGAACGACCGTTCGGCACGACTTCCCCGCCGGCGACGGTGCGGTCGTGTCTGTGCACGTCACCTCTCCGCCGGGTGCATCCGGCCCCGTGCCTGTGATCCTCACCTGCTACGGCGGTTTCGGCGTCGCCCATCTTCCCCTTTTCGAACCCACCATTCCCGCCTGGGTCGGATTCGGCGGTGCGTACGCGTCAGCGCAACTGCGCGGCGGCGGCGAGCGCGGAGAAGCCTGGCGCGCGTCGGGCCACGGCGAGCACAAAGCCCGCACCGTCGCCGACCTCGCCGTTGCGGCCAGGGGACTCATCGACGCCGGCATCACCCGCCCGGACCTTCTGGTCCTCGCGGGCGCGTCCCTGGGCGGCGTCGTCGCGGCAGCTTGCGCTGTCGCGCATCCGGATCTGTTCGCGGGTTTCGTGACCACCGCCGCACCGCTCGACCTGCTCGCCCTTGACGAGCATCCGCTCGGTTCACGCTGGCGCGCCGAGTTCGGTGACGACGGCACCCCCGAGTCGCACGCGCGGCTGCGCGCGCTCTCCCCTCTCGCTCTGGCCGAGAAACTGACCACCGGCAGCGCCGTCCCGGCGTACCTGGGAATCGCGCTCGGCGAGGACACCAGAGTGCTCGCTCGCGACACCCACCGGATGGTCGACGCCCTGCAGCGAGCCGGCGGCTCTGCCCGGCTGTGCACTGCGGCGGACGCCGGGCACGGCACGAACGAATCTGCAGTGCTGCACGAGTTGGGCATCGCTGTGTTGGACTTCGCCGCCGAGATCACGACGAAAGGCGCACGATGAAGGCCGCGATATCCCGCAGGACTCCGCAGCGGGGCCGACGGATGCTGTCGGTCAGCGCCGCCGTGGCGACGATGGCCGCCCTGCTGATCGTTGTCCTCGTGCTTTCGGCCTCGATCGGCCCCGTCGCGGTGTCGCCCATCGACGCCGCGAAGATCGTGATCGGGCACCTGGTTCCCGGCGTCGCCTGGATGACGGACGGCTCACTCACCGCGCTGCAGGACCAGGCCGTGTGGCAGTTCCGGGTGCCGCGATCGCTTCTGGCCGCGCTCTCGGGCGCGGGACTCGCCCTCGCCGGGGCGATGATGCAGGCCGTCGTGCGAAACCCTCTCGCCGAGCCGTACATCCTCGGCGTCTCGTCCGGCGCCAGCGTCGGCGCCGTGCTGGTGATCATCTCAGGCGGCGCGGCGTTTCTCGGCCTGACCATGAGCGGAGCGGCCTTCGTCGGCGCGATCGTCTCGTGCGTTCTGGTCGCCATGCTCGCGCGCATCCGCGGAGAACTGTCGCCGACGCGCATGATCCTGGCCGGTGTCGCTCTCGGCTCCCTGTTGAGTGCGGTGACCAGCTATCTCACCCTCACCACCGATGCGCAGAACGTCGTCAGCGTGATGTTCTTCCTTCTGGGCAGCGTTTCCGCAGCGAGTATGTCATCGCTGGCCATCCCGGCCGTCGCGCTCACGATCGCGTGCGTGGCCGTGTTCGCGCTCGCGCGCTCGATGAACGCGCTGCTCGCGGGCGACGAATCCGCTCTGGCCGTCGGTGTGCGCACGACCCGGCTGCGGGGCATCCTGCTCGTCCTCGCCTCACTGCTCACGGGGGCGATCGTCGCGGTGAGCGGCGGTATCGGCTTCGTCGGACTCGTCGTTCCGCACGTGGCCAGACTGCTCGTCGGCTCTGATCACCGGCGGATGCTGCCGGTCACTGTTCTCGGCGGTGCACTGTTCCTGATGGTCGCTGACCTGCTCACCCGTACAGTCGCCATGCCGACGGAGATTCCGCTCGGAATCCTCACCGCGTTCGTGGGAGCGCCGTTCTTCCTGTGGCTGATGCGCAGCGGCGGCGAACGGGCGGGGTTCGACCGATGAGCGTCGTCTTCGACGGGGTCAGCGTGGCGCGCGGCGGTCGCACGGTTCTGCACGGCGTCGACCTCGAGGTGGGTACGGGGCGGATCGTCGGGCTGCTCGGCACGAACGGCAGCGGCAAATCCACGCTTCTGCGCACACTGTTCACGGGTCAGCGGCCGCGTCGCGGTCGGGTCACGATCGACGGCGCCGACGTCTCGCAGATGGCGCCGCGCGCGCTCGCCCGCACCGTGGCGGTGATGCTGCAGGACTCGCCCTCCGAGTTCGACCTGACGGTGCGCGAGACCGTGCTCATCGGGCGTTCACCGCATCGCCGCCCGTTCACGAGAGACACCCCGGAAGACCTGCGCATCGTCGATGAGGCGCTGCGCATCGCCGACGTGCACGACCTGGGCGATCGTCTGGTGCGGCGCCTTTCGGGCGGCCAGCGCCAACGAGTGATGCTCGCGCGTGCGCTCGCGCAGAGCGGGCAGATCCTCGTCCTGGACGAACCGACCAACCACCTCGACATCGCCCATCAGCTCGACCTCATGGGGGTGGTCAGCGCGCTGGGCACGACCGTGATCGCCGCGCTGCACGACCTCAACATCGCCGCCGCTTTCTGCGACGACGTCGCTGTGCTCCACGAAGGCAGGATCGTGGCCTTCGGGCCTCCGGATCGCGTGCTCACTCCCGCGCTCATCGACGACGTCTTTCATGTCACAGCTCGCATCGCCGTCGAGGTCGACACAGGAGCGAGAGCGATGGCTTTTCATCCGCGGCAGACAGCCGCCCGGGTATTCACCGAAGCCGAACACACCACAGCCGAGTACATCATCAAGGAGAAGAAATGACAGCCCACACCCGCACGATCCGCCTTGTCACTGCTGCCGTCGTGAGCGCGGGCGCGCTCATCCTCACCGCATGCGGGGTCGGCGTCTCTACGAGCGCCGCGCCTTCGTCGTCTGGCTCCTCGGAAGAGGCGATCACGATCGAGAACTGCGGCCGCACGGTCGAGCTGCCGACCGCACCTACCGCTGTCGTCGGCCTCCACCCGTCGCAGACCGAGTTGCTGCTGCGACTCGGTCTCGCCGACACTCTCGTCGGACAGGCGCAGTCCACCGCGCAGGAGCTTCCGGCCGATGTCGCCGAACTCGCGGCGGATGTGCCCGTGATCGGCGGTGACTCTCCGCCGAGTCGCGAAGATCTTCTCGCCGTAGAGCCCGACTTCGTCTACTCGCCGACGACGTATGAGTTCACCGCAGAACAGGGCTTCGCCAGCATCGAGCAGCTTTCCGACGCCGGAGTCGCCGCCTACGTGGCGACAGGGGGATGCTTCGACCGCCGCATGGTGGGAACCGTCGATGATCTCTTCACCGATCTCGAGAACCTCGGCATGATCTTCGGCGTCGAGGACGAGGCCGAAGATCTCATCGCGGCGTCGCAGGCCGAGCTCGCCGCTGTCGATGCCGCGATCGACGGTCAGCAGAAACCGCGCGTGGCCCAGGTCTTCGTCGAAGGCACGACCCTGACCGCTATCGGAGCTGGCGTCGAGTACGACATTCTGCAGCGCGCCGGATCAGAGAACATCTTCACGCCGGACGACCCTGAGTTCGCCGAGTTCTTCGCCGCGGAGATCACGCCGGAATCACTCGCCGCTGAGGCACCGGATGCTCTGGTGTTCGCCGTGTCCGACGCCGCCCACGAGGAAGCAGTGCGCGCGTACTTCGCATCGACCTTCCCCGATATGCCCGCCGTGCGCGATGGCCGACTCATCGCGGTGCCCTCCACCGCCATGTTCCCCGGCACGCTCGGCAACGTCAGGGCGGTCACGCAGATCGCGGAGGGCCTCTACCCCGACGTCGTCTTCAACTGATTCTGCGCCGGGTGCGGGGGCATTCTCCGCACCCGGCGCCTGCCATCAGCCCGCGTACTCCGCCTGAACGTCGAGCACCCACGTGACACCGAACCGGTCAGTGAGCATGCCGAAGCCGGGGCTCCATGCAGATGCAGCGAGCGGCTCGATGATCGTGGCGCCCTCTGCAAGCCCGCTCCAGTAGCCCGTGACCTCTTCGAGAGTCTCACCGCGGACCGACTGGAAGAACGTGCGGTCGGTCACCGTCGTGCCGTTCTCACGGGTCGTCGTACCGGCGATGGCCGCGGCGTCGGTCGAGGCTGTACCCGGAACGTCGTACGCCATGATGCGGAAGCCGTCTTCGTTCTCGAGCTGGCCGAACACGATCTTGTCCGCACCGGGGAGATCGTGCGGCATCCCGAGATCACCGTAGGTCGCGGCGACGAGCTGGCCGCCGAACACGCTCTGGTAGAACTCGAGCGCCTGGCGAGCCGTGCCGTGAAAGTTCAGATGAGTGGTCGTCTTGATGGTCATGAGTGTTCTCCTTCTTGTTGCTTCTGCGGGCAGAAGCGCTGTCAAGAAGGACAATGCCAGCAGAAGAGGTCAGTTTCGGTCCTCTACCTGCGCGACAATGAGATCGTGACCGGAAGTTCTTCGCGAATGCTCACCCTGCTGTCGCTGCTACAGACGCAACGCGACTGGCCGGGGCAGGTGCTTGCCGACCGCCTGGGCGTGACCGTTCGCACGGTCCGCCGCGACGTGGATCGGCTGCGCGAGCTCGGCTATCGGATCGGTGCGATCAAGGGACCGGACGGCGGGTACCGGCTCGCGGCAGGGTCAGAGTTGCCGCCGCTGCTGTTCGACGATGACCAGGCCATCGCGATCGCCGTCGCCCTGCAGACTGCCCCCTCCACCGGAGTCGATATCGACGAAGCCGCCACACGCGCGCTGGCCACCGTGCGCCAGGTGATGCCCTCACGGCTGCGACACCGCATCGATGGCATCCGCTTCACCGACGCGCGACCCGTCGCCCGCGTCGATCCAGCTGTGCTCGAAGCCGTGAGCACCGCGGTGCGCGACCGGCAGACTCTGCGCTTCGGCTACGACGAAGACGACGCACCACCGCGCCGCACCCACCCGCACGCGATCGTGGCCAGCGGCGGGCGGTGGTACCTGATCGCGTGGGATCTCGACAAGGATGACTGGCGCATCTTCCGACTCGATCGCGTGTCACCGCGCACCCCGACCGGTCCTGGCTTCATTCCTCGCGCGCTCCCCGCGGCGGATGCGCGCACCTACCTCGCCGCGCGCGCGAAGGGGTCGGATGCCGAAGACCGCTGGCCCTGCGTCGGACAGGTCGATATCGACCTGCCGGCGAAGGAGGTGGCGCCGTGGATCGGCGACGGAGAGATCGAGCACCTCGACGAACGGTCGTGCCGCATCACCGTCGGCTCCTGGTCATGGACCGGCGTGCTCGCCTTCATCGCGCGCTTCGATGCACCTTTCACCATCGTGGGGCCCGAGGCGCTGGCGACCGCTTCAGAGACGCTCGCACACCGACTCCACGAAGCGGCAGGGTCGCAGCCCGCGCCATAACCGCGGACAGCTCAGTCGAGAACGGCGTCTGCCTCGACCTCGACGAGCACATCCGGTTCGAAGAGATAGTTCACGCCGATGACCGACAGCGGCGGCAGTGGCTGTGGAATTCCCAGCTCGTCCACGACGCTTTCGAGACCGCGCATGAAGTCCGCATACATCGTCTCGTCGGTGGGGATGACGTAGACCCGCAGACGCGTGACGTCAGCGAATGTCGCGCCGACTCCGGCCAGACCCCGCGCGGTGTTGCGCAAAGCGTGGGCGAACTGTCCGGCGAAGTCTCCGGGGAACAGTCCGGTGCCATGCTCGTCGCGGGCGATCTGACCGGATACGCTCACGTGTCGACTTCCGGTGCCCACGGAGACGTGGTGGTACGGGACCGGCTGGAACATGCCCTCCGGGGTAATCAATTCAACAGCCATGGGTCTCTGCTTTCCTTCTCGACGACTAAGTATCTTCTTTATACCTAGTGCTTTGAGGACACTTCAACGAGACTAGGTTTCATGAACGAAACCACCAGCACCATCCCGGGCCAGATCTCCGATGAGCAGCGCGAGCTTCTCGATCAGGTGCTCGACAAGTGGTCGCTGCTGATCCTCGACCGGCTCTGCGAACGACCCCGGCGTTTCAACGAGCTGCGACGGTCGATCCCCGCGGTGTCGCAGAAGTCGCTGACCACGGCGCTGCGTCGCCTCGAACGCAACGGGATGGTCGCACGAACGATCGTCGAAACCCGGCCGATCGCCGTCGAGTACCGCATCTCAGACCTCGGGCAGACCCTGCAGGACCTCATCGATTCACTTCTGGGATGGACGTCAGCCCACCTCGCCGACGTCATCGCCGCCCGGGACCGCTTCGATGATCACCACGACTCCTGACCGCGCGCACACGCCTAACTGTTCTCGCCTGATTCCGCCTTGCGCCCGCCAGCCTCCAGCACGTCACCGGCGGGAAGCTCTTTGTGCCCACCGAACTGCAGCCGCATCGCGGAGAGCACCTGGTTCGCGAACAGATCCTCGTCACGCGAGGCGAAGCGTTCGAACAGCGAAGCCGCGAGCACCGGCACGGGCACTCCCACATCGACCGCGGCCTTGACCGTCCACCGGCCCTCACCTGAATCCGACACACGACCGGCGAGACCTTCGAGCTTCGGATTCTCATGCAGAGCTGCCGCCGTCAGATCGAGCAGCCACGACGAGATGACAGATCCCCGACGCCACAGCTCACTCACCTTCGCCGTGTCGATCGGGAACTGGTAGAACTCCGGCTCCTCCAGCGGTGCGATCTCTGCCGAATGCTCGGCCTCGCGCAGGCCGGCATCCGCGTTCTCGAGCAGATTCAGTCCCTCGGCGATCGACGCCATGATGCCGTACTCGATGCCGTTGTGCACCATCTTGACGAAGTGCCCCGACCCCGACGGGCCGCAATGCAGAAAGCCCTGTTCCTCCGGCGCGAGCTCGCCCTCACGCCCGGGCGTACGCTCGATCTCCCCCACACCGGGCGAGATCGTGCGCAGGATCGGCTCCAGATGCTTCACGGCAGCATCCGGCCCACCGACCATCAGACAGTAGCCGCGCTCGAGCCCGAAGACACCGCCGCTCGTGCCGACGTCGACGTAGTTGATGCCGCGTTCGCTCAGCGCCGCCGCACGACGGACGTCATCGCGATAATTCGAGTTGCCGCCGTCGATGAGGATGTCGCCCTTCTCCAACACCGCCGCGACCTCTTCGCCCACCGCGCCGGTAAGCGAGGCGGGAACCATCATCCACACCGAACGCGGCGTCTGCAGCTTCGCCGCCAGGTCAGCCATACTGTCGGCGCCCGTCGCACCCTCGGCGACGAGGGCCTGCACGGCCTCCGGATTCACGTCGTAGACGACGCACTCGTGGCCGTCCTTCATCAGGCGGCGCACGATGTTGGCGCCCATCCGACCGAGACCGATCATCGCCAGCTGCATGGATGCTCCTTCGCGTTAAGGCTCAGATGAGCCGATCGCCTTCAGCTTCGCACGCGGGCGGGTCGGGTTCAATGGGCGGCGCGGGGCGGGGGACGAGGGGCGCGGACCGGACGAGCACTTCGACAGGCTCAGTGACCGATCCGCGCCCCCCTCAACTACCTCACGCGCTACGGCGTCTCCAGAAGAGGATCGACGCACCCGCGAGCAGCAGCAACAACGCGCCACCGGCCAGCCCGAGGGGAAGCGCACCACCTGTCTGCGGCAGCTCGTTCACCCCGGGCGTTCCGGGCTTCGCCGGGTCCACGGGGGTCGGATCGACCGGCTCCGGGGTCGGCTCCGGGTCGACGGGCTGGTCGCGCACGATCACGCCCGCATCCCACGTCGGGTCGATGCCCTCGGTGGCGCGAACCTCGTTCCACGCGTAGTCGTGGGTGAGGTGGATGTTGTCAGCGCCCAGAATGATCGTCTGAGTGAGTCCGGTCTGCGTGTTCGCATCGGAGTCGACGGTGTCGTCGCCACCGGCATCCTGCTGAGTGAACGCGTAGATCTCGCTCTGCTCGTCGGTCAGGGTGAACTTGACCTGGTACTCCCCCGCCGGCAGCTCGTCGAAGATGTAACGGCCGCGGTGGTCGGTCGTCGTGGTCCGGATGACCACGCCATCCTGGACCAGCTCGACAGTGACACCAGGCAGAACCTGCTCATCGTCGCCCTGTCTACCGTCCTTGTCCGCGTCGATCCACGTCACATCACCGATGGCGTAGTTTTTGTCGGGTTCGACGGTCTCACCAGGAGTGTTGAAGAGCACGACGTCAGCAGAACCACCCGTCTCGTCGACGACGATCTGGCTCAACTCGACAGCCTTCACGTACCCGATCGGAGCGACGTCTTCGCGCAGCCAGTATGTGCCGATCTCCTCGACCGTGGGTGTCTTCCCATCGACCGTGAGGATTCTGCCTTCGACGACGCGCAGGTCACTCAGCACGACCGTCTGCCGGCCTTCTGCAAGCACCGAGAAACGTGCGGCAGGGTCGGTGATCAGCTTCGCGGAGTTCGTGATGTCGCGCTTGAGCAGGCTCAGCGGGTAGTCGTTGGTCGGAGTGATGGTCGCCCCAACGGAGCCGATCACGTTCGTGATGCCGACGTTCGCCTCAGAGGCCGTCACCCGCACCTTGAAGTGCACCGGCAGCGTCTCGCCCGGCGCCAAGCGCCCCTTCTCAACCGTGACGGTGCGGCTGTCCGCGTCGTAGACCGCCGTGATGCTCGAGCCGGGAATCACGTAGCTCGCGCCATCGGCGGTCTCACCGGAAGCGACATTTTCAGGATCGACGAATCCGACGAACTCGACGCCTGCCGGCAGAGCGTCGACGACGTCCTCGACCATGTTGCTGAAGTTGCCGTGCGGCACCAGTTCGACTCGGTAGACGAACTCGCTCGTGACCAGGTTGCCATCATCATCCATCTCGACGCGGAGGTTGGTGGTGAAGGCGTCGCCGGCGGCGTCGTACACGCCCTTACGCACCTCCATCTCGTCTCCGAAGCTGGTCGCCCTCGTGCTGGAGGTCGACGTGTAGACGACCTCGAGGGTCTCGCCTTCGTAGCGTGCCGAGTTGGTGATCTCGAGCGTCTGCTTGCCCTGCATCGCGTGTGTGGGCAGTTCGACAGTGATGTTCCACGAACCGGTGAAGGGGGCCGTGGCAGCCTCGCCCCACGAGGTTTCCTTCGGGAACTCTGCGTTCGGCGCGATCACGAGGTTTCCGTCGCCATCGATCGACACGTCGAACGTGTCGCCGTCGAGCGGGAAAACCCAGCCATAGGTGCCGGTGATCGACGCCTTGATCGCGGCGAGCGTCTCTTCGCTGACATCGAACACGGAGTGGTCGACGACATCGACGATGCGCGATGATGCGGCATCTCCGACGTTCTCGCCGACGGTGAACGTGTACGGAATCGTCGTCGATGTGCCGGGGGGCAGAGTGATCGTGCCGCCGGGCGTCGTCTTGTCGAAGCGTTGCGGGTCATCCACGCCGTTGGAGGTGTCCTTCGGGACCGTGATGATCGTCGACGCGCCCTTGCCCTCGTACCAACCAGGGGCGAAGACGAAGTAGGCCACGTTGTCGACACGGTATTCGGTTTCGAACACGGTGTCGTGACTCGGGTGCTCCGGCAGCGCATCGATCGTCGCCGAGAGCGTCAGCGTGTACGACCCGGTGATGTCCTTGCCCACGTTGATGAACATGTTCTTGCCGTCAAGGACGTACGTGTTGACGTACTCGTCTGCGGAGAGCTCGTCCTCCAGGTTTCCGGTGACGCCCGTCGCCTGTGTCAGCACGATCTCGGTGCCGTGCTGGTCGGTCAGAACGACGTCTGCTCCCGTGTTCCAGGAGGCTTCGGCCGGGAGCGTGTCACGAATCACGACGTTGCGGTCGAGGGCGAACGGGCCCTCGGTGAAGTCGGTGAAGACCGTGAGGTCGATGCCGAGGGTGTAGGTCACCGGGATGGCGTCCGCGAGGGTCGACCCGCTCGCGAGAGGCTCATCCAGCGTGACGGAGGAGGGGTCGACGGATTTGCTGACCGCGCCACCGACGCCGGGACGCTCGACGCCCGCGACGTTTCCTCGCACAGTGGTGTTCGTCGAGTGCGGTGTGCCGTTGACGTCGACGCCGTTGGTGAGTTCGACGACATAGTCGCCGCCGTTGATCGGATCGACGGCGTCACGTGCCGCCTGCAGTTGCGCACGCAGCGCGTCAAGAGCCGCCGCATCGGCGATCTTGGCGCGGTAGGTGAAGGTGTACACCGAGTTCGCCTCGGCTGCGAAGGAGTGTGAGAACGTGCTGCCCGAGATGGCGGGAAGAGCATCCAGCGCGCTGCTGACCGGGTTGAGGCCGTTCGCGTCACGAACGGTCTTGGTACCGGAGAGCGATCCTTCGACGAAAGCGAGGTGGTCACCCAGCGTGTCAGTGAGGACGACTTCGCGAGCCGCCTCGCTCGACACCGTGACGGTGTAGGGGATCGTGACCTCGAGTGCGGATGAGTCGATGACGACCTGTCCGTCATCGTCGACCGAGTTCTCGATCACGGTCCAGGCGGCGGCCTTGTTCGACCATGTCGTGGTCTGCTCAGGTGTGTCACCGGGGGTAGTGACGATGACCGTCTGCGTCTGGGTCTCGTCGTCTACCTGCCATACGAGTTCGCGCTCTTCGGAGGTCTCGACCTCGTCTACCGTGAAGCTCAGGCCCAGCACACCCTGGTTCACATCGGCGGGGAAGGGGTTCTTGAACGTGACCACGAGCTGGCCCGCACCGTTCATGGTGAGCGATTCGACGGCGGTGTTGCCTGTGGGCACGACCAGTGCCTCTGCGGGAATCGTGATGCCGTCGGGAATCGTGATCGCGACGACCGCGCCGTCGTCCATGCTGCCGTAGCCGAGCTGGAACGAATATGTGCTGCCCTCGCTCAGCACCGGCAGTCCGTTGTGCTCCGTTGCGGACTCGACCGGGAACACGGTGACGCTGCCGCCTGCTGCGTACGCGGGAGAGCCGAAGCCTCCGATTGCGAGCAGGGCGACGAGGACGCCAGCCAGCCACTGCATGAAAATGCGCGCGCGCGAACGCGGCGCGATGTACTCAGACACCGATTTATCTCCCCAGATACAAGAAGGCACACGAATGAGCCCCAGCCTCAGCGCCGCGATATCACGACGCCCCAGTCGTCAGCCAGGGGATTCGGGTTCCCACGGCTGACCCACGGAGGCCGCACCTCCGCCGTAGATGAGACGTCGAAGGAAGCCATTCATTACGCGACATCTGAGATTGGTCGCACCCGGTTCACCCGATGGGCCGCCTGTCTTGCGGCCTCCGCCGCTTTCGCCGCCACTGCTATGGTGACCCGAAAGCTCAGGGGAAGGGGGTGGGGTCGTGCTTGAGGTGTCGGTTCTCGGCTCGGTGAAGGCCAGTACCAGAGGGCGCGAGCATCCGCTGGGGGGCACGAAGCAACGGGGCCTCCTGGCTCGACTCGTCGTCTCCCGCGGGCGATCTCTCTCAACTGAGCGGTTGATCGACGAGCTGTGGGACGAGCATCCTCCTCGCGACCCGGTGCATGCGCTGCAGGCTCGGATCTCTCGCCTGCGCTCGGCCGTGCCGATCGACATCGAGTGGGTCGACGGCGGGTATCGGATCGATCCCGGCGATGTCCAGACGGATGCTGCGCGCTTCGAGCAGCTCTGTCGACAGAGCAGCGCCGCCCTCGCCGACGGCGAACTCACGCGAGCGACGGAACAGATCAATGCGGCGCTCGACCTCTGGCGGGGGCAGGCATACGCCGGCCTTCTCGACATCACCGCACTGCGTGCGGAATCAGTGCGGCTCGAGAAGCTGTGGGCCGCTGCTCGCTCTGACCGGATAGACCTCGATCTCGCGCTCGGACGCAGTGCCGACGTGATCTCCGAGTTGCACTCCCTCGTCGAAGCGGACCCCTTCACGGAGCGTCACTGGAGCCAGTTGATGACCGCGCTGTACTGCGACGGACGTGCAAAAGAGGCACTCGACGCCTTCGCGCGCGCACGAGCGACGTTCGCCGAACACCTCGGCATGGAACCGAGCGGCGAGCTCGGACGTCTGCACATGGGCATCCTGCAGGAGCAGACCGCGGAGTCTCTTCTGCGTCTGCCGTCACCCCCACGCCGGCTTGAGCCCGCACAGCCCGGAACACGGGAGAGCGTGCGCAGTGTCACCTCGAATCAACCGGATATCCTGGCGGCCCTGCTCCGCGATCACCGAGCGCTTCTGCTCACCGGACCGCACGGCATCGGAAAGACGCATCTGCTGCGCGCCATCCGGGCACGCGTCGAGGCGCAGAGATACACGGCGGCGATGTTGTCGGCCAGTCCGCTCAGCTTGGCCGTTCCGCTCGGCATCTTCACCGGCGTCCTGCCCGAGAAGTGGACGACCCCTGCCGCGCTCGTCGACCATTTCACTCGCAATCGTTCGACGACCGTGCTGCTCGTCGACAACGTCGATCAGCTCGACGACGCGTCCCTTTTCGTCGTCAGCCAGCTTCTTCGCAACTCACGCATGCCGACGATCCTCACGACCGCCGACCTGGCCGGTGCACCGCACGATATCCGCGCCCTCTACGACAGTGGAGACCTCGTCGAGATCACGGTCGCGCCGCTTTCGCCCTCAGATGCCGATGAGCTGGTCATGCTCACCATCGGCGGCTGCCTCACACCCGAATCCCGCCCGCGCATCTTCAACGCCGCACAGGGAAACCCGCTGCACCTGCGCGAGATCCTCACCGCGTCGGTCGACGAGGAACGGCTCGTACGCACTCCTCACGGTTGGGAGCTGCAAAGCGACCCAGCATCGACGAAACGCCTGACACAGTTGGTCGGCGAACGCTTCAAGAACCTTGACGAGCCCAGCCTCGAGGCCGCGGCGAAGATCGCGATCGCGGGTGAGTTTCCGAGCTCCTCCCTCGATCCTGCAGAGCGGCGGATGCTGGCGCGCGCAGGCGTCGTCGAGTATTCGATGCCCGACTGGCTTCGGCTGTCGCATCCGCTCGACCGCGAGTTCCTGCGCGCGCAGTGCGGCGACGCACTGTGGTCGGATCTCTCCAGGGAGGTGCTGAACGTGCTGCGCAGCCACGTCGCGGCGCCGTACCCCGCCGCGCAGCGCAGCGCAAAGGTGCTGGCACTCGACCTCGGCGTCGCTTCCGATCCCGACGCGACACTCTCTCTCGCAGCACATGCGCTGGGAGCTTTCAACGAGCGACTCGCGCTTCGCGCAGCCGCGGCAGTGATCGACCTCGACCCCGGCAACACTTCAGCGCACCGCATCGCCGGGCTCGCGTCCTCCGGCCTCGGCAGTTTCGACGATGCGATGACACATTTCGAGACCGCCACTCGCACAGCCGCGACCGCCTCTGAACGCACCGCCGTCGCTCTCGCGCATGCCCAGCATGTGGGCCTGCGGCAGCACGATGCATCCGCGGCACTCGCGATCGTCGAGCAGGCGCTGGCCGAGATCGACGACGCCGACGGGCGAGCCCACCTCCAGCGCGACGCCATGCGCTGGGCAGCGGTCGCCGGTCAGACCCGCGAGATCGCGGAGGCGCCGGGCGACACCACAGACGCCGTCGCAGTGCTCGGGCTGATCACGGCGGCGACATCGGCGGTCATCACCGGCCCCCTCGACGAGGCCATCCGTATACTCACACGTCTGCATCACGTGCCTGCAGATCTCATCGCCCTGATACCTGGAGGGGCCTCGCTCATCGAGATCACCGCGACGATGGCGCTCTCCAACACCGGCGACATCAAAGCAGCACAGCGCAGACTTCGCCAAGCGATCACGGCCGCCGAAACGCATGCGCCCGAGTCTCTCGGCACCTGGGAGTACGCGCTTGCGATTTCCGAACTGTTTACGGGTGACGTCGAGCACGCCGACATGGTGGCGACCGCTGCGGTCGCACATCTACAGTGGCGCGATACCACCGGGATGCTTCCGGCAGCGCTCGCGCTCGCCGGTGCCACCGCCCTCGCCACCGAACGTGCCGACGAGGCACGGGCTCGATTCGACTCGATCCCCGAGTCCGCCGAAAACGATCCGAAGGTCGTCATGCTGAGGGCGTGGGCAGAGGCATGGCGTGAAAGGTCTGAAGGGCGTGCAACCACGGCCGCACGCCGCCTCATCGATACGGCACGGTGGCTGCTCAGAGCACAGCACAGCTACTTCGCGGGCATGCTGGCGCACTGCGCCGTACGCGTTGACGGCGGCTCGACGAAGTCCGGTTCCCTCACCGACGCGATCGCGGTGCTCGAAGAGGCGAGAGCCATCGCCGGTGGAGGGCTGTTGGAGTTCTTCGTGCGTCACGCTCTCGCGACAGCATCCGACGATCGCCTCGCCCTCGACGCGATCGCGCACGAGGCCGAGACGCTCGGAATGGCATCGACGGCGGCTGACGTCTTGCTGACGCTGCACGTCGACGATGCCACGGCCGAGCAGTCCGGCGCATCCCACAATTCCGACCTTGATCGTCTGCTCTCGGAGGCGCCGACCATGGCCCTATGGTCGCCCGAGACGAAGGCGTCTACTCCTGCACCGGACGGATGACCGTGTAGCCCACCGTGGCGGCCTCATCATCGGAGCTGCGCATGATGGTGACGGAGACGCTCAATGAGTCGTCTTTCTTATAGAGAAAGCTGACCATCTCGCCCAGGTCGCTGTGTGCTGTCGCTTCCCACCCTGCGAAGTCCTGCTCCACCTGGGCGGCGAGCTCTTCGATGCTGCGCGAATCGCTCACCACGACCATCATGCCCTGGGCGACGGCCACACTCTGAACGACGTTTTCCGAGACCAGGGTGACCTCTGCGGGGAAGTCATCAGGGACCCGCCCGAAGCTGATGTCCGCCTCGCCGCCTGTCATATCCTCGATGATGTCTTCGGCGGCGTTCTTCGCCGTCTCCTCGGTGGCCTGCTCGATGATCGCGTCAAGCGGATTGGCGAAGCATCCCGTCAGCGTGGCAGCGATAACGACGGCGAGCATGCC
This sequence comes from Microbacterium sp., assembly GCA_040394295.1. Lineage (GTDB taxonomy): Bacteria > Actinomycetota > Actinomycetes > Actinomycetales > Microbacteriaceae > Microbacterium. The sequence goes on along the minus strand of JBEBSN010000016.1, from coordinate 2,297 downwards.
GCCGGCGATACGAACTGGTGCAGATCTGCGCATCGTCCTGTTCCCCATGATTCCCCTTGAATGCTGTTCATGCGGGCACAGCGGCCCGCCCTCTTGCAGTCATCTGAGCATTGAGCGCTCACAAATGCCTCACAACCGCGCGCTGTTCCGGTCGGGTGCGTGAGCGATCTGTGAGCGACGGCTGGTTTCATAGGCGGCACACAGCATCTGACAAGGGGACACGATGAATATTTACTCAGGCATGCTCGCCGCATATATGGCAGCGCTCGTCGGCATGGTCGTCGTAGGCGTACTCATGTACCTCGTCACGGCGTTCTTCATGTCGAAGCTCTTCGCGAAGGCCGGAGTGCAAGGCACCTGGCGGGCCTGGGTGCCCGTCTACAACTTCATGGTCTTCTTCAAACTCGGCGACCTCAGCCCGTGGCTCGTTCTCTACTGCTTCGGCGGGGCGATACTGCTCAGCTGGGCCGGTATCGGGTTCCTGTTCTCACTCGCGCTGTTCCTCGGAGGCGGCGTGGCGGCGTACCGCATCGGCATGAAGCTCGGCAAGGAGCCCGGCTTCGTCGCGTTCTGGCTGATCGCGCCGGTGTGGCTGGGAATCATGGGCTACAGCAAGGAGCCGTGGAACACCGCGGTGGCGCCTGCGCAGTGGGCAGGAAACGCCTTCATCGCGGATCGCACCGTGTGGGATGGCGTGCCTGTGCAGACATCGAGTGCGGTTCCGCCCGTCCTGGACGGACCGGCGCCGGGAAGTCCCGCGGTCTGATGCCGCGGGGGCGCGTGCACACGTCCCGGGGCAACCGCCCTCGCTCTCACACCCAAGTAGACTGAAGCTGCCCCGCCACACTTCTCTGCCACTTGGAGCGCGCGTGACCACCGCCCCCGCAGCATCCGCCCGTAAGCACGTCCCCGACTCCGTCGCCAACGCCGCGGCGACGCCTGAGAAAGAGCAGCCATACGCGGCTCTCGGACTCAAGCCAGACGAGTACGCCCGCATCCGCGAGATCCTGGGCCGCCGCCCCACGAGCGGCGAGCTGGCCATGTACTCGGTGATGTGGTCGGAGCACTGCTCGTACAAGTCGTCGAAGAACTACCTGCGCCGATTCGGCGAGAAGGTCTCTGACGAGATGCGCGAGCGGCTCATGGTCGGCATGGGCCAGAACGCGGGCGTCATCGACGTCGGCGAAGGCTGGGCCGTCACCTTCAAGGCCGAGTCGCACAACCACCCCAGCTTCATCGAGCCGTTCCAGGGCGCGGCCACCGGCGTCGGCGGCATCGTCCGCGACATCATCTCGATGGGCGCGCGCCCGGTTGCCGTGATGGATGCCCTCCGCTTCGGCGCGATCGATCACCCAGACACCGCGCGCGTCGTGCACGGCGTCACCAGCGGCATCTCCTTCTACGGCAACTGCCTGGGCCTTCCGAACATCGGTGGCGAGACGGTCTTCGACTCGGTCTACCAGGCCAACCCCCTCGTGAACGCCCTCGCTGTCGGCGTGCTGCGCCACGAAGACCTCAAGCTCGCCAACGCTGAAGGCGTCGGCAACAAGGTCGTCCTGTTCGGAGCGCGCACCGGCGGTGACGGAATCGGCGGCGCCAGCATCCTGGCATCTGATTCCTTCGACGACGGCGGCCCCACCAAGCGCCCAGCGGTGCAGGTCGGCGACCCCTTCGCCGAGAAGGTGCTGATCGAATGCTGCCTTGAGCTCTACAAGGGCGAGCTCGTCGAGGCGATCCAAGACCTCGGTGCTGCGGGTATCTCGTGCGCGACATCCGAGCTGGCAGCCAACGGCAACAGCGGCATGAAGGTCTCGCTCGACAACGTTCTGCTGCGCGACCCGTCGCTGACGGCCGAAGAGATCCTCATGTCGGAATCGCAGGAGCGCATGATGGCCATCGTCGCGCCCGAGAAGCTCGACGCGTTCCTCGAGGTCGTGAACAAGTGGGACGTCGAGACGTCCGTGCTCGGCGAGGTCACCGGCGACGGCCGCCTCGTCATCGATTGGCAGGGCGAGCGCATCGTCGACGTCGACCCCTCCACCGTCGCGGTCGACGGCCCGGTCTATGACCGCCCGGTCGCGTATCCGACGTGGATCGACGCGCTGCAGGCGGATGCCGCCGAGCTGCTGCCCCGCTCGAACGACGGCGAGGTGCTGCGCGAGCAGTTCCTGTCACTCGTCGCTTCGCCGAACCTCGCTGACACGAGCTGGATCACCAACCAGTACGACTATTTCGTGCTCGGTAACACCGCCCTCGCCTTCCCCGACGACGCCGGCATGATCCGCGTCGACGAGGAG
>JBEBSN010000015.1:0-41856 GCA_040394295.1 Microbacterium sp. | reverse complement strand
CGAGCACCTTCTTGGCGCGCGGCGTGAACGGGATGTGCCCGGTCGGCTGCTGCTGGCCCTGGCCGATGATGTCCTGCACCTGCTCGCGCACGGCGTCGAGGGAGATGCCGAGGCTCTCGAGGGCCTTGGCAGCGACGCCTTCGCCCTCGTGAATGAGGCCGAGCAGGATGTGCTCAGTGCCGATGTAGTTGTGGTTGAGCATCTTCGCCTCTTCTTGGGCGAGGACGACGACCCGACGGGCTCGGTCGGTGAATCTCTCGAACATGCTGACTCCTTATCGCACGGGGCGAAGACGCTGCGGCGCCTGTATATCGAGAGTAACGACCGTGGGGAGCAGGGATGCCCGTGTTCGCCGTCGGCATAGCGGCGTGACGCCGTCTGACGAGCGGATGCTTCAAGCCAGGGTTGACGCCTTTATCGAGAGTCGTTATGTTAACGACCATCGATAATAACGAATATCGATATGGAGGGTGTGATGAACAGCAAGACCGGACGGCCGTCGATGGCCGAAGCGGTGGCGCTCGGCCTGGTCGCCACCGGCGCTGTGAGCATAGGAATCGCGTCTGCCGTGGGGGCGGTCGGCGCAGGAGTCGAGATCTTCGGGTCGCCTGTTGTGGTGAGTATGCCCGTGAACGGCCAAGAGATGACCGCGCTGGCGGAGGCCGGCGGGGTCGCTGCGGCAGAGTACACGCAGTCGTTGGTGTCGCTGGAGATGCTCGATGCCGGCACTCGCTGGCTGCTGCTCGCAGAGGTTGCGCTTCCAGCCCTTGCGACAGTGATCGTGTGCGCGGCGCTCTGGTGGCTGGGGCTGTCACTGATTCGGCAGCGCGCTTTCCGCAGGTCGATGGTTCCGGCGCTGGCGACGTCAGCATTCGCTCTCGTCGTGACGGGCATGCTCGGCCCGTTTCTGGGTGCGATCGCTCGTTCGCAGATCGTTGAGCAGCTCGCGGCCGCAGGAGCCGACACCGATGCGTTCTGGGCATTCGTGGTGGAGATGAACCCCGCGTCGATCGGCTGGGGCATCGCCCTCGCGCTCGTCGCGACGGCCTTCGAAGTCGGACGACGCCTGCAGCGCGAAACGGAAGGGCTGGTGTGATGATGAACACCACAGGGAAGACCACACGCAGTGCAGTGCTTATCGTCGCGCTCATCGTCGGGTCGCTTCTGGGCATCGGGACGCTCTTCGGCACGGCCGCGACGATCTTCGGAATCCTCGCAGATACGTGGAACGGTCGGGTCGACCTCATCACCGGAAGCGCCCCTCAGGTCGCCGTAGACGGTACTCCTGCGGATGCCGGCGCCTCTGAGACCAACGGCGTCACATATTACGGAGCGCTCGTCACCGCGGACGCACCGCTCGCACTCCCCCGTGCCCTCCAGGCAATATCGGCTGCTCTCGGCGCACTCGTGATGATCGGTGGCGGCCTGCTTCTGGTGACGCTTGCCGTGCGAATGCTGCGCACACGCCCGTTCGCGCGGATTCTCGCCTGGGGGCTGGGGCTCGTCGGTCTTTTCGCGATTCTCGCGGCGACGGTCGCTCCTCAGCTCGAAGCCGCTGCCGTCGACATCGGCATTCGCGACCTCGGCTACGCCCTCTACGACGATACGCACGACGGGTCATTCGTCGCGGGCGGCCCTGATGCGCTTGCGCTGCCGCTGTGGGATCCGCTGTGGATTCTCGATCGGGTCGATCCGGTGCTGCTGATGGTCGGGATCACTCTCGGCGTGCTCGGCTTCTTGGTCGCAGATGCCGTGCGAATGCAGCGCGACACCGACGGGCTCGTCTGATGATCGGTTTCAACGGCGACCTGTGGCCCTCGCTAGGTAATGTCGCCATCGCCCTTGCTGTCATCGGTCTGATCGTCGGCATCGTGTTCTGGCGAGGACGACGGCGCGGCAGCAGAACGATCGCGCTTGAGGCGGCCTACACCGTCAGCAGCGTATGGATTCTGTTCTCCTGCCTAGGCGCTGCGATCGTCGTGATCAAGACGTTGACCGTCGACTGGGCAGAGCTGTCGGGACCGACCGCAGTGTTGCTTCCGTGGCCAGAGAATCTTCCCTGCCATGGGGCTGGAGATTCCACGGCGACGGAGCTGAGCTGCAGCGGGAGCGACCTCTCTGATTTCACGGTCTTCAACGCTTCGATCGGGCTCCGCCTATTGGCGGGTGCAGCGCAGATGTCGACGCTCATCCTCACGACGATCCCCGCAGCGATGCTTGCCGTGATCTGCTTCCAGACCTTGCGCGGTCGCACCTTCAGCAGGATCGTGACTCGCACGCTTGTCTATGGAGCGGCGGCGGTGCTGGTGTTCGGCATCGCTTCGGACCTGCTCAGCGGAATCGCGGCCACGGCGGGACTGCGCGAGGTGTTTCCGCCAGACAGCGAATGGTATCCCTGGGGGTTTCAGCTCACCGTGACGCCGCTACCGCTTGTGGGGTCGGTGGCGCTGGCGGCTCTCGCCGCCGTCTTCCGGCAGGGAACGCGGTTGCAGCATGAGAAAGCGCGGCTGCAGCGCGAGACGGAGGGTTTGGTGTGACTCCCGCTGCAGAAGACGACGAGACCGGCATCCACTGCCGACTCGACGAGCTGCTGGTCGCGCGCGGCATGACCCTCACCGACCTGAGCGCACGGGTGGGGGTGAGCATCGTCAACCTCTCGGTGCTGAAGAACGATCGGGCGCGGGCGATCCGCTATTCCACTCTGCGCGCGATCTGCGACGCGCTCGAGTGCGAGGTCGGCGACCTGCTGGTACTTTCCGGAAACTGACCCGCAGGGCGCGATGGCTCGATGGATCGGCAGCTACAAACGTGGCAACGAACGTGGGGCCGCACGAGCTCACGCCCTCGACTGAGGCCTCGTCGCACCCCGAGTGTCGAGCGCGAGCTCTTCGGCGTCGATCGCTGTCATGAGTTCGCGCATCAGTTCCTCACCGAGGTTGTCGGCGTCGCGCTCGGCCAGCAGGATCTCACGGCGCACGTGCAGCCATCCTTTGGAGAGCGCGACAAGATCCTCATACGACGGGCGCGGCACCGACTCTTCGACTTCCTGCGCCTGATCCGTGTCAGTCTCGACGCGCGTCATCCGCTTGGCGAAGGTGTCGAAGGCCTCCATCTCAGTCGAGCCGTACTTACTCGCCCACTCGTCGCGCTTCGTCGCGAGGAACGCCTTACCCGCCTCGCGGCTACGCGCCCGCACGGCCGCGATCGCCCTGGCATCCTCGTCATGATCGACATCGCTCGCCACCCCCAACCCTCGGATGAGCAACGGCAGTGTGAGCCCCTGCAGCAGCAGCGTGGCGACCGTCACGATGAACGCCACCACGACGATCGCGTGAGAGGCCTCCGTGTCAAGCCCTGCAAGATCAGCCGCTGCAAGCGCGGTTGCCAGGGTCACGACGCCGCGCATCCCCGCCCAGGAGATGACGGCGTTGTCCTTCCAATCCAACGGCGGTTCAGTGAGCCGCTTCTTCGTGCGCTCCGCAATGAGCAGTGCTCGCGCAGGCCGGTGACGGCTCTTGTCGGAGCGTCCAGACGCAGCGATGCGTTCCACACGATGCATCCTCAGGCGCTCGAAGAATCTTGCCAACGAATGAGCGGGATACACATAGAGCGGTCGCACCACGAGCACCACCAGCAGCACTGCGCCGGAGAGCAGCAGAATATGCACCGCAGACTCCGCTCCGAGATCGCTGAGCACCCTCGGCAACTGCAAGCCGATGTACGCGAAGACGAAGCTCTCCAGCAGCAGGTCCGCCGACAGCCACAACGGCGCCTCCTGCTGCCTGGTCGTGTAATCGGTGCGAGGAGCATTGAAGCCGACGTAAAGGCCCATCGCGACGACCGCGAGCACTCCGGAACCGCCGAGACGCTCAGCGATCGCATACGCGCCGAAAGGCACGAGCAGCCCGAACGTGCCGATCACCACCGGGTCGGCGACGCGCATCCGCAACTGATGCAGCACGATTCCGACGACGAGACCGATCACCACGCCGATGACGACTGCGAGCACGAACTGCCAGACGCCGTCCCAGAAGGTCACCGTCGCACCCGCGACGATTGCCGCGAACACACGGAACAGGGTCAGTGAGGTCGCGTCGTTGATGAGGCTCTCCCCCGACAGCACCGTCATGATGCGCCGCGGAAGACCGAGCTTCCGTCCGATGGCCGCAGCTGAGACGGCATCCGGTGGGGCGACGATGGCACCGAGCAGCAGCGCGCCGGGCAGCGTCAGCGATGGCATGATCCACCAGGCGACGAGGCCCACCGCGACCGCCGTCGCCAGCACCAGCCAGATGCCGAGGCGTCGGATCTGCGGAAGGCTGCGCTTGAAGCCGACGAATGAGACATCCAGCGCTGCAGAGTACAGCAGCGGAGGCAGCACGATGTTCAACAGCAGATGGCCGTCGAGTTCCAGCTCCGGAATGAACGGCAAAAATGATGCGGCGAGCGCGACGACGGTGACGAGCAGGGGCGCGGGCCAGCCCCGCCATCGGGCGACGGCCGCCACGATCACAGCTCCGACAAGCACGTAGAAGAGCGCGGCGTCCATGCTCGAATAGTAGCCAAGACGGCCCTAAGGTCACGCCACCGCCGCCAGCCTTCGTGGGCTTCGCGGATTTACGGCGTCGGCGGCGCCATGATCTGATCGAGGACGAGTTCTCCACGTGCGTTGAGGTGTTCCATCATGCGCTCGAGCCTCTTCGGCTCGATGCCCGGCATCGTGGATTCGTCGAATGCGAACACCAGCGGAATGCTCGGGTGCATCCAGATGGTGAGACGACCCGAGGAGTTCTTGTCCGGCAGCCAGGTCATCATGAAGCTCTCATGTCGGCGCAACTTGGTTCCGATCACGATCTTCAGATACGCCAGGGTTTCGTCGTCGACCTCGATCGGGGGACGTGAGCTGTTGTACTCGATGGTTCCCATGAAGTGAACATTACGCGCGCTGAGCGCTCTCTGAGCGAGTTGGGAATGCTTCGCGCCGACGGCGGGTTGGCTCTGTGGATGAATACTGTCGCGCTCTCCGTCCTCGATCTCGTCCCGGTACGCACCGGCCAGACCAGCCGCGAGGCTGTCGCCGCTTCGCTCACCCTCGCCGCGCACGCCGATCGCCTCGGCTATCGCCGATACTGGTTCGCCGAGCACCACAACATGCCAGCCGTGGCATCGACCACTCCCCCCGTTCTGATCGCCGCCGCAGCCGGTCGCACACAGCAGATCCGACTCGGATCGGGTGGAGTGATGCTCCCCAACCACGCGCCCCTCATCGTCGCCGAACAGTTCGCAGCGCTCGAAGCGATCGCACCGGGCCGCGTCGATCTCGGTCTCGGCCGAGCCCCGGGCAGCGACCCCGTCATCACCCAGTTGCTGCGAGCGTCTGGAACCCCGAGCGACGTCGAGCAGTTCCCTCAGCACGTGCAGGACATCACACTTCTGATGTCGAGCGAGGGGGCGACCGTGCGCTTCACATCAGGCGGTCAGTACACCGTGCATTCGACGCCGGCCGCTACGGGGGCACCCGAGGTGTGGCTGCTGGGCTCGAGCGACTATTCCGCTCAACTGGCCGCATCCCAGGGTCTGCCGTACGTCTTCGCGAATCATTTCTCCGGGCAGGGACTCGAACGCGCCCTCGACCTGTATCGCAAGGGGTATCAGCCGAGTGAGGCCAACCCTGAGCCGCGCACGTTCCTCACCGTCAATGCTGTTGCCGCCCCCACTGCCGAAGAAGCCGAGAGTCGGGCGCTTCCTCAGCTGCGTATGATGGCGCGCTTGAGGCTGAACAAACCTCTGACCGCACTCGAGACAGTGGAAGAGGCGCTGACGGCAGAGAGAGATCCCGCCACGGATCAGGTCGTCGAGGCGGCTCGTTCGCGGTGGTTCGTCGGCACCGGCGCGTCCGTGGCAGGCGAGGTTCGGGAGTTCGCGGCCAGGTACGGCGTGGATGAGGTCATGCTCTCACCCGTCGCTGGTGCGTTCGAGGCCGAGCCGAAGGACTCCCCCGCAGGGCGCTCCCAGACGCTCGAACTGGTCGCCGCCGCCCTGTAGCCCGCCGCGCCGCGCATCACCGCGCAGGCTGGATGCTTTTCGCCGGTTTCACACGCGCATAACCGACCAAAAGCATCTGGCATCCGCCGGGGAGGCGCGCCGGGCATCCGCCTGGACTAGTCCTCCGGAGCGCCCGAGAGCAGGTCGCGGAGCCAGTCGCGCGCCTCGACGAAAACGTCGTCCGCGTAGCGATCAGGGTAGTGAACGATCTGCCGGTCTGCGCGAGGATACGACCCGAGGAACACCACGCGTGGGCTGAACCGGCGGATGCCCAAAAGCGCGTCGGCCATCCGCTCGTCCTGCACGTGGCCGTCGGCGTCGATGACGAAACGGTAGCGACCGAGCTCGTCGCCGATCGGACGTGATTCGATCAACGACAAGTTGATACCGCGGGTGGAGAACTGCTCAAGCATCTCGAGCAGTGCACCCGGGCGGTCATTGGGAAGTTCGACGATCAAGGACGTCTTGTCGGCGCCGGTGGGGTTCGACGGCGTCGCCGTCTTCGTCACGAGCACGAACCTGGTGACGGCAGAGGTGTTGTCACCGATCTCGGATGCCAGCACGTCGACGTCGTAATGCTGCACGATCCCGGGAGGTGCGATTGCCGCCTCAGCGGGAAGCGTGCCGTCGAGCACTCCGATGGCGGACGCCACGTTGCTGGCCGCCGGCACGTGCGAGTGGTTCGGCAGGTGCTGTCCGAGCCAAGAATGACACTGTGCGTACGCGACGGGGTGCGCAGCGATGACCTTCACATCGTCGAGCGTCGTGCCATGCGGGGCGACGAGCACGAAGTTCACGCGTACGAGGTACTCGCCGACGATGCGCAGACCTGGAATGGTCGCCAGCGCGTCCTGCGTGGTGGAAACGCCGCCCTCGACGGAGTTCTCGATAGCGATCATCGCCGCGTGACTGCGCCCCTCGAGCACGTCGGCAAGCGCCTCGCCCACGTTGTGCACAGGGCGCCAATGTTGACCTCGTGCTTCGGCCACCTGATCCAGTGCTGCTTCGGTGAAGGTGCCTGCGGGGCCCAGGTAACTGTATGTACGGCGTTCGGTCACGCGTTTCACCTTAGCCCCGTCCACGACCTCTGTCCGCGCGCGAATATGCGGATGCGCGGATGCGCGCTCGGCAAGATCGGGGCAGACTGGGAATATGACGAGCCGTGCCGGCCTCCCCGCGGAGGAATCTGATCTCATCGACGTCGACGCGTTGATCGCTGCCTATTACGATCTGCGGCCCGACCCCTCCGATCCTGCGCAACGCGTCGCATTCGGCACGAGCGGTCACCGGGGGTCATCGCTGACGCGAAGTTTCAACGAGCAGCACATCCTCGCCACCACCCAGGCGATCGTGGACTACCGCCGCTCTCAGGGGATCACCGGCCCTCTGTTCCTCGGCCGCGACACCCACGCGCTCTCGCTGCCTGCCGAACGCAGCGCGATCGAGGTGCTGCTCGCGAACGGCGTCGACCTCCGCGTCGACTCACGTGATTCGTACGTGCCGACTCCCGCTCTCAGCCACGCCATCCTCACGCACAACCGCGCCCTTCGAGAGAGTCAGGGAACGGACGAGAACAACGCGGATCGCGCCGACGGGATCGTCGTCACCCCCTCGCACAATCCACCCCGCGACGGCGGCTTCAAGTACAACCCACCTCATGGCGGGCCCGCAGACACCGACGCCACCGGCTGGATCGCGGCCAGGGCGAACGAGCTCATCGAGGCCGGGCTCGAAGGAGTCAAGGCGCAGAGTTTCGCCGACATCGACTGGGACTCGCTCCCCGGTTACGACTTCCGCGACGCGTATGTGCGCGATCTTCCCTCGATCATCGATGTGGATGCCATCAAGAAGGCCGGCGTGCGCATCGGCGCAGACCCGCTGGGCGGAGCGTCGGTCGAGTACTGGGCTCTCATCAAGGAGATGCACGGCCTTGACCTCACCGTGGTGAACCCCGAGGTCGACCCGACGTGGCGCTTCATGACCTTGGACTGGGACGAGAAAATCCGTATGGATCCGTCGTCGCCGAACGCGATGGCATCCCTCGTCGCGAAGAAGGCCGACTACGACGTGCTCACCGGCAACGATGCCGACGCCGACCGGCACGGCATCGTCACGCCCGATGCCGGGTTGATGAACCCCAACCACTACCTCGCCGTCGCGATCGATTACCTCTTCTCGCATCGCACGGAATGGCCGAGGGATGCCGCGATCGGTAAGACCCTCGTCTCGTCGATGATCATCGATCGGGTGGCGGAGTCGCTCGGACGCAAGCTGCTGGAGGTTCCGGTCGGTTTCAAATGGTTCGTTCCCGGGCTGCTCGGCGGCACAGTGGCATTCGGCGGCGAGGAATCGGCAGGGGCATCGTTCCTGCGGCACGACGGAAGCGTGTGGTCCACCGACAAGGACGGCATCCTGCTCTGCCTGCTCGCGGCCGAGATCATCGCGGTGACGGGAAAGAGCCCGTCCGAGCGCTATGCCGAACTGGAGCAGGCGTTCGGGGCATCCGCCTATCAGCGCGTCGATGCCCCCGCGACGCCGGAGCAGAAGGCGACGCTCTCACGCCTCGCACCGGAGTCCGTCACGGCGACGACGCTCGCGGGAGAAAAGGTGACTTCGAAGCTGTCGCAGGCGCCGGGCAACGGCGCCGCGATCGGTGGTCTGAAAGTGCAGACCGAGAATGCCTGGTTCGCCGCTCGACCTTCTGGCACCGAAGACGTTTACAAGCTGTATGCCGAGAGTCTGCTCGGCGCCGACCATCTCGCGCAGGTGCAGGCCGAGGCGCGTGCGGTGGTGTCGGCGGCTCTCGACGGCTGATCCGCGCGCGTCACGTGAAGCGTCGTGCGAGTTGCGCACCTGCTTCGCGCAACCACTTCGCCGCGTCCCGCTGCGACGCCTCGGCAGAACCGGCGAGTTCGGTCAGCGAGACCGAACTCGCGAACAGCGACAGATCGGCGTCTGCGGTGATCCGGCCGGCGACGACGTTCGTGGGCACACCCGCACGCGCGGCGAGCTCTGCCACGAACGAGGGCACCTTGCCGTCGCCGGATTGCCCGTCGTAGGAGCCCTCCCCTGTCACCACGAGGTCGGCGTCGGCGACCACCTCAGCGAGTCCGATCAGTCCCGCGACCTCTGCAGCACCCGGCGCGAGCTTTGCCCCCCAGTACACCAGGGCCGCCCCTGTGCCCCCGGCAGCCCCCGCCCCCGGTTGCTGCGGGTCGAGTTCGAGCAGACCGGCGAGCCGGGCGAGCGCACGATCTACGCGGTCTATGTCCACGGCATCCGTGAGCCCCTTCTGCGGGCCGAAGACGGCAGCGGCGCCGCGCGAGCCCGTCAAGGGATTCGTGACATCAGAAAGCACGAGTACCTCTGGAGCGTCGCGCAGGCCTGACACGTCGACGGATGCGACATCGAGCACACCCTTTGCTCCTACTGCGACCTCTGCTCCTGTCTCGTCCAAGAATCGCGCTCCGAGCGCCTTCAGCATTCCGATGCCGCCGTCCGTAGACGCACTAGAGCCGATACCCACGACGATTCGGGAGACGCCGTGGTCGAGGGCGGCGGCCACAGCTTGTCCGAAACCGCGGGTATCGGCCTCCCACGGCCTCAAGTCGCTCAGCAGTTCGATGCCGGACGTCGATCCCAGGTCGATGACCGCCGTGCCGTCGGGCGCTTCGGCCGTCGCCGGAAGCAGCAGCCAGTGCGCATCGACAGGTGCGCCAGCCGGGCCGTCTACGGTGATGGGCATCTGTACCGCACCGGGCACTGCGGCGGCGAAGGCCGCAACGGTGCCCTCTCCGCCATCGGCCATCGGCCGCATGACGAACTCTGCGCTCGCGTCGACAGACGCCCATCCTTCGGCAAGCTCAGCCGCAGCGTCAGCCGCTTTGATCGAGCCTTTGAAGCTGTCCGGTGCGACGACGATTCGGGTCATGGATCGAGCCTACCGATCTGGCAGGCCACGGATGCTCGACGTCTTCGGCGCCCGGCAGATACCGTGTTGACGTGAACATGGATGAATCTTCGGATCCCTGCGCGACCGAGCTCAGCGCCGGCATCGTTCGACGAGCGACCGAACTGGCCGACGGCCGCGAGCTGTTCTACTACGACGACCGCGGCACGACGCTCGGCGCCGAACGCGCCGTCGACGCTCGCACGCTCGATCCTCGCCCTGAGACCGCGACGATGCGGCTGGACATCCTCACCGGCGATTGGATCACGGTCGCCGAAGGCCGTCAGAACCGCGTGATGATGCCGTCGTCCGATGCCGATCCGCTTGCGCCACAGACGCCGACGAATCCGTCAGAGGTGCCGTCGATGTATGACGTCGCGGTGTTCGAGAACCGCTCCCCCGCCTTCGGCCCTGCTCTGGCCGAGGCATTCGGCAACTCGCCCGCCGCTGACAACGCTCCCCGCGGGTTCGACGATCTCTCAGCTCTCGGACTCGGGCGCACGCGCACATCGATCGGCCGCTGCGAGGTGGTCTGCTTCAGCCCCGACCACTCCGGCTCGTTCGGCACGCAGTCCGTCACTCGCGCGCGAACGGTCATCGAGGCGTGGGCCGACCGCACTGCCGCGCTCTCGCTCATGCCCGGCGTGCAGCAGATCTTCCCCTTCGAGAACCGCGGCGAGGCCATCGGCGTGACGCTGCCGCATCCGCACGGGCAGATCTACGCATACCCCTACGTGACGCCGCGCACCACCCGACTGCTGGAGAACATCGATCGCACAGCATCCGATCTCTTCCAGCGCATCCTCGACTTCGAGCGCGACTCTGAGCGCGTCGTCTTCCGCGGGGCGCACTGGACAGCCTTCGTGCCCTTCGCTGCGCGCTGGCCGCTCGAAGTGCACCTCATGCCGCATCGTCACGTCGCAGACTTCGCCGAGACGACCAGCGACGAGCGCGACGAACTCGCGCCGCTGTATCTGAAGCTGCTTCGCGGGGTCGATGCGCTCTACGCTCCCGAGCGCGGTCCGTCCGTCGCTGAAGCGGCGGACGGGGCTTCTGCGCCCGCGGCCCATCAGACGCCGTATATCGCTGCGTGGCACCAGGCACCAGTGAACGTCGCACGCGACCGGGCTCGACTGCACCTGCAGCTGACCAGTCCCCGTCGAGGCACGGACAAGATGAAGTACCTCGCCGGCAGCGAGGCGGCGATGTGGGCATGGACGGCTGAGATCCCGCCCGAGCAGTCCGCTGCGCGCCTCCGCGAGGCAGTGAAGCGTGCCGAGGCGGCGTCGGTGTGAGCGCGCGGCAGGGTGCGGCCGCTCTCTTCGCGTCGATGACCGGTCACACCTGTGACGGTGTCTGGTCAGCGCCGGGACGGGTGAACCTTATCGGCGAGCACACCGACTACAACGACGGCTTGGTGCTGCCGTTCGCGATTGCGCACCGCACCTACGCCGCAGTCGGGGCGCGCGACGACCGCCGCATTCGTGTCGCTTCGACCTTTTCTGCAGGGGCGGTCGAGGTCGGCCTCGACGAGCTGAACGCCCTGTTCCCGACCGCGGCAGGTGAAGACCCCGCTGTTCCCGAGTGGGCCGCGTACCCGTTGGGCGTCGCGTGGGCGCTGCAACTCGCCAGCGGGTCCACGCAATCAGGGGCCGGTTTCAGCGGAGCAGACATAGCGATCGCCTCCGATGTGCCGGTAGGTGCAGGGCTCTCTTCATCCGCCGCGATCGAGGGGGCGACGGCATCCGCCCTCAACGACATCTGGAATACCGGCTTCGACCGTACGGCGCTCGCGCAGGTCGGCCGCCGTTCCGAGAACGATGCCGTCGGGGCGCCGACCGGGATCATGGACCAGATGGCAACGATGCTCGGTGCGCCAGATGCGGCCCTGCTGCTGGACTGCCGCACGCTGGACACACATCTGGTGCCACTCGACCTCGCGGCTGCGGGGCTGGCGATCGTCGTCATGGACACCCGCGTCTCCCATGCGCACTCGACCGGCGGCTACCGCGAACGCCGCTTGGCGTGCGAACGCGGGGCCGCGACCCTGGGCGTCCCCGCTCTGCGCGATGTCGCCGTCGATGATCTCGAGCGGGCGGCGGCACTGCTCGACGGGATCACATTTCGACGAGTGCGCCATGTCGTGACCGAGAATCAACGGGTTCTCGACACCGAGCGGATGCTTCGAGATCAGGGGCCACGCGCGATCGGCGATCTGCTCGTCGCCTCGCACGCGTCGATGCGCGACGATTTCGAGATTTCGGTGCCCGAACTCGACACCGCTGTGGGCGCGGCCATGGCCGCCGGGGCCCTCGGCGCGAGGATGACCGGTGGCGGCTTCGGCGGTGCCGCGATCGCCCTCGTCGAGGAGTCCGCTGTCGAAAAGGTGTCGGATGCCGTGACCGCAGCCTTCACACGAGCGTCCTTCGCTTCGCCGCACCTGTTCACGGTGACACCGTCCGCCGGCGCACGCCGCGAGCCCTGACCCGCCGGGCCGCGTCATCGCGGGCTTGCGCCGACGATGCACGGATCAATCTCGCAGACGCGGGATGGGAGGATGGTTCGGTACGAACAGTCGAGAGGAATCGCATGTCCTGGATCGTCACCGGCGGAGCCGGCTACATCGGAGCGCACGTCGTGCGCGCGCTCGCGGATGCCGGGCTCAGCCCCGTCGTGTTCGATGATCTGTCGAGCGGACACACGTCGTTCCTCCCGGAGGGGGTGCCGTTCGTCCATGGCACCATCCTCGATCGCGCGCAGTTCGAAAAGACGCTTCGCGACCACCACGCCGAAGGCGTCATCCACGTCGCCGGGTTCAAGTACGCCGGCGTCTCGGTGAAGCGGCCACTGCACACGTTCGCGCAGAATGTCGAAGGCACCCGCGTGATCCTCGAGGCGATGGATGCCGCGGGCGTCAGCAACATCGTCTTCTCGTCCTCGGCTGCGGTCTTCGGCACCCCCGATGTGCCTCTCGTCGTCGAAGACACCGAGAAGAAGCCCGCCAGCCCATACGGCGAATCCAAGCTCATCGGCGAATGGCTGCTGCGCGATCAGGCGACGGCGACGGCCGGTTCCGAGAATCCGCTGCGCCACACGTCACTGCGCTATTTCAACGTGGTCGGTTCGGCAGACAACACCGTCTACGACGTCAGCCCGCACAACCTCTTCCCGATCGTGTTCGAGAAGCTCATCGCGGGCGAAGCGCCTGCGATCTTCGGCGACGACTACAACACTCCCGACGGCACCAACGTGCGCGACTATGTGCACGTCGGCGACATCGCCGCCGCCCACGCCGAGGCTGCGAAGCGTCTGTCGTCGGGCGAGGCGATCGAGCCCGCGTACAACCTGGGTTCGGGCGAGGGCCTGAGCGTGAAGCAGATAATGGATGCGATGGCTCGCGTCACGGGCATCGACTTCACCCCCGAAATCGGTCCCCGCCGACCCGGCGACCCCGACCGCATCGTCGCCACCGGCGAACTCGCCGCCCGTGACCTCGATTGGAAGATGCGCTACACGGTCGACGAGATGGTGCGTACTGGTTGGGAGGCGCGCCGCGCCGCGGAGTGAAACCCCTCGTCTGTCGCTGCAGACGTCAGGAAGTGAGTGACGCGGTCGCCACATCGCGCGTGCGGATCGGGTAGAAGAAGAAGCACACCCACGCCACCGCGGTGAACGCCATCGGTACGACGGCCAGCATGATCCGGATACCGGTGTCCACGGCATCCGGTTGCGCGTCGCCGAGTCCGGCGTCGAATCCGCTGGCGTTCAGCACCCACGCGGCGACGACGGCCTGCAGCACGACCGATCCACGCACGACGAATCCGTTCACACCGAAGTAGACCCCCTCGCGCCGACGGCCAGTGCGGATCGCGTCGTCGTCGATCACCTGGGAGAGTACGACTTCGAGAAGTTGCAGCAGCCCACCGACTCCCACTCCGACGGCGACCCCGATGAGTGCGGCGCCGAGCACGTCGCCTGCCAGCAGGTACCCGAGCACGGTGACGCCGAACACTCCGACCGACCAGAGCAGGGCGCCTCTCGGCGTTGTGCGGCGCACCACCCAGCTCCATAGGAAGATCGCGGGGATCGCGGTGACGAAGATCGCACCGAGGAGGATGCTGCCCTCACCCTCCGGTGCCCGCAGCGAATATCGCACATAGAACGGAATGGCCGCGAGGATGACGGCGATCGCTGTCTGTACGAACAGCGATCCGAGAACGTAGGGCACGAACGCACGATTGGCGAAGGTGTAGCGCAACTGGTCGGTCCACCTCATCGGCTCTTCAGCCGAGATCGCCCCCTCGCGCTCGATCATGCCGCCGCCGAACGCCCAGACGAACATAGCCAGGCACACGAGGCCCAGCGCGAGCGCCATCCCCGGCCAGCCGATGCTGCCGTACAGCAGTGGCGCGCCGGCTGTGCCGAGCACCATGCCCACGATCGCGAAGACCTGCCTGGGCGCGTTGCCGCGCGCGCGTTCCTCTGTGGTGCGGAAGATCTCGGGGAACAGCGCCGAGATGTTCAGGACGACCACCACGAAGGCGATGTCGTAGACGGCGACGACGATGAGGAACCAGGCTATGAGCCCGCCCGCCGGCAGTTCGGGCGGCATCCAGATGAGGGCGAATGCGACGACGAGCGGCACGATGCCCAGCCCTATCCATGGCACCCTGCGTCCCCACGGCGTGCGGATCCGATCGGAGAGCGCACCGACGATCGGGTTGAGAACCGCATTGAGGATGCCGTGGGCGATCATCGCCGCGGCCACCCACTGCGCCGCGACTCCCAGGTGCGCGACGTAGAAATAAACGACGAACGCCGAGAAGGTCTGCCCCATCAGCTGAATCGGAAAGCCCGATGCCCCGAATGCCAACGACACGCGGCGCCGAGGCGCGGCGTCGAGTCGGCGATCTCGGATCCGCGTGCTGAGGCTCATCTTCGGGACTCCTATCGGCGCTGCAGGTCGCGCAGCGCGCGCCAGCTTATCCGCACCAGACCCTCGTCCGCTATGCTCTGGCGCACGAGCGGGTCACCCAGAAGCCTGAGTTCGTATCCGCGCTTGGCCGCACCGAAATCGACGGTGGCGCGCAGTTCCTCCCCATCGACCATCGGATGCAGGTAGATCTCCGTCACGCCGGGGCCCACCCGTTTCAGCATCGCGATGAACTCGTCGCGGATCTCCTCGTAGGTCTCCTCCTGATCCGTGCTCTCCCGGGCAAGGGCGAACGGGTGCGTCCACAGGCGGTCGGCGATGACGACTCCGGCGGCATCCGCGGCTGCGGCCGCCCGGTCGAGCATGGGCTGGAGCTCCGCGTCGTAGCCCGAGCCTTCGAGAACTCGCGGCAGCCGGAACGGAAGTCCGCTGCGCGCGGCGAGCTCGATCACCGGGCCGAGGAAGTCGCGCCCGGTCTGGAGGCCGTACACAGCTCCCATGTGACTGTCGAGGTGCGAGACGTCGACTCCTGCCGCTTGCGCGGCAGCGAGTTGCGCGGCGAACTCGGCGGCGACGTCGTCTACGGTCGCCTGACGCTCGACGTCGACGACCTCGGCGGGGAAGAACCCGACCTCGTCGACCAGGCTCGTCCCCGTGCCCGTCAGCGGCCGCCACCTGTACCTGGTCCATTCGCTCGTCAGCACCAGGTGGACGCCGACACTGAGGGTGGGATGCGCAGCTGCGAAAGCGAGAGCGTGCGGCGCCCACCCGCACGGCACCATGACTGTCGCCGAGTCCAGGTGCCCCTTGTGCAGCAGGTCGGTGATCGCTTCGTTCGCCGACCTGCACATGCCGAAGTCGTCCGCGTTGAGAATGATCGCTCTGGCGTCGTCACCGAGTCCGAGTCGTGCGGTCAGCGCTGACGGCGCCGTCATCGTGCCGTCTTCCGCGCGGGCGAGAGGATGCTGTCGAAGACCGACTCGCGCAGCGCCGCTGCAGCGCCGTTGACCGCCCCGAGCAGCGGCGCCTCGCGCCCGAAGTGCGATACGAGGAACCGCATGGGCAGGAGTTCGGCATACTCCTGCGCGATGCGATGGATGCGTTCGACGAAGCATGGATGCGTCGCGTAGCCGGCCAGCACGAAGGCGGCGGGGTCGATGACGAGTGTGATGCTTCCGGCGACCACGACGAGACGGCGAGCCATCTCATCGATCATCTCGCCGGCGACGGAGTCGCCGGCCGCGCACGCCTCAAGGTGCACGGCCATGGGCTCTGCGGGATCTCGACCGAACGTGAGAGCAAGGTCGGCGACGACGGTGTCGCCGAGCACGGGAGCGGCGATCGGCAGGGGCGGCTGCGGCAGGAACTGCACCTCGCCTGCGATTCCGGAGGCGCCGCGGTGCAGGGCGCCGTTGATGATGAAGCCGGCGCCGAGACCGTCGTCGAGCATGAGCAGGGCGAAGCTGTCGAGGCCCTCGCCCTCTCCTGAGCTCGATTCGGCGAGAGCGGCGAGGTTGACGTCGTTCTCCACCTGAACCGGGCATCCGAGATTCGCCGACAGCGCCGACTGAAACGCGCCGCCGTCCGGTCCGAGATCGTTGCGCACGCTTCCGTCGGCAGTGACGATTCCCGGCACACCGACGACGGCGTATTTCACGGTTCCTGGAGAAGTGCGCAGGCACTGCCCGACGAGAGAGACAATGCTGCTCGCGTGATCCTCGCCCGTGCTGAACTGCGCGTGCGCTTCGGCGCGGACATCGCCCGACAGGTCGACGAGACACACGCTGATCGCGTGGTGGTCAACATGCACAGCGGCGGCAAGACCGAGATCTGTGTTGAGGGAGACCCGGGTCGCCGCCGGACCGCGTGTCTCTCGGTCCTCCCCAGCGGATGCTACAGCTTCCCCAGCATCGAGCATCCTCAGAACCTGAGTCACAGCCGTTCGCGACAACCCGGTCTCACTCATCAACTCAGCACGAGTAAGGTGGCCCCGTCGAGCCAGGGCCTCCAGGATCGCTCGCGCGTTCAGCGTTCGGAGCAAGGTCTGTGGCCCCGCCAGAGGTCTTGTCACAACGGGTTCCTCGTACTTCGTTCCGGACAGTATGCCACAAAGTGTCGCACATGAGCGACACTTTGTGTCGTATTGATGGCAGCTACCCTTGAGCTCTGCTCTTGAAGGGAAGATCGCGTGATCGAAACACCCATCGTATCCACGAGCTCAGGTCCGGTTCGCGGCTGTTGGCGCGATCAAGGCACACCCGAAGCATCCGCCGCCTTCCTCGGCATCCCGTTCGCCGAGCCGCCCGTCGGCGATCTGCGTTTCGCCGCTCCCGTGCCACCCGCGCCGTGGACCGAGGTGCGCGAAGTCACCCAGTACGGCGCGACACCGCTTCGCACCACCGGCAGCGACACACTCATCCCCGAACCTGCGGTTCGAGGCAAGAGCATTCTCAACGTCAACGTGTTCACACCCGCGCCGGGGTCGCTCGATCGCCTTCCCGTGTTGGTGTGGATTCACGGCGGCGGATACACCGAGGGCTCACCCGCGAGCGAGTGGTACGACGGCAGCGCCTTCAACCGCGACGGCGTCGTGACGGTATCCATCTCGTACCGCCTCGGCTTCGACGGCTTCGGCCATATCGAAGGCGCACCGCACAACCGCGGCGTACGGGATTGGATCGCCGCGCTCGAGTGGGTGCAGGAGAACATCAGCGCATTCGGCGGTGATCCGGACCTAGTGACCGTCGCCGGCCAGTCTGCAGGTGGGGGCGCCGTGCTGACCCTGCTCGGGATGCCTGCAGCGCAGCACCTGTTCCATTCGGCGATGTCCTTCTCCGGGGCGCTGGCCGATGTACCGCTGGAGACCGCGCGAGGCCGAGGTGAGCGGATCGCCGAACTGGGCGGGGTGACGGCGGATGTCGACGGGTTCCGCTCGCTCAGCGAGCGGCGCATCCGTCAGCTGCAGCCGAAAGCAGCCACACCTCGAAAAGGCGTCGGCATGGTGATCGACCTGCTTGCCGGCGGACTGCCGTGGGGACCGATGATCGACGGCGATCTGATCTCTCGACCGACGGTCGATTCACTCGCCGCGGGCACCGGGGCGGACAAACCGCTGCTGCTGGGCGCCGCAGACGACGAGTTCACCATGGTCGCCGCGAGAGAGCGCGCCAAGGTTCGGATGATCCCGCCGGCGCTGCTGCTGCGTCCGTTCCTCCGGGGCGCAGCGACCAGACGCGCCTACCTCGCAGCCAACCGCGAGCAGCGGCTCAAGGGCACCGCCGCGGTGGTCGGCCGGTACGTGAGTGACGACATCTTTCGACGGCTCATCCCGCAGGTCGCCGAGGCGCGCAGCAGAGCGCATGCCGCGACGTGGGCATACCGTTTCTCATGGGCATCCCCCGCTGTCGGCTGGGCATGCCATTGCTTGGACGTGCCGTTCTGGTTCGACGGTCTCGACCGAGAGCGGGTCGCGAACCTCGCCGGCGCGAATCCGCCGCGAGCACTGGCCGACGAGATGCACGGTGCGGCCGTGGCCATGATCACCAGGGGCGATCCGGGCTGGCCTGCATGGCGAACGGGCCCCGGCACGGCGCGGATCTTCGGCGGCGACGGCGCAGCAGTCTCAGCCACCGCGTATGACAGCGTGCTCCCGCTCCTCCGCCACCCCTGAGCCCGGAACCGACCCCTGAGCCCGGAACCGACCCCTGAGCCTGTCGAAGGGCGAGGCTCCACCCCGGAACCGACCCCTGAGCCTGTCGAAGGGCGAGGGTCCGGGCAGCTAAACGGACTTCAGCCGCCAGACACCTCGCCAGCACCGCTGCGTCGACGGTCGAGCGCCGCGATGATCTCGTCGACGAGCTGCGGCGGAGTTCTCGCGATGTCCACGGCGAAGCCGGGTTCGTCTGAACCAAGGTTCTCAAGCGCATCCAGCTGTGATCCGAGCAGCGACGCGGGCATGAAGTGATCGGTCCTCGCTGTCGCGCGTTCGTGGAGCAGCTCTCGCGAGCCGTGCAGATGCACGAAGACCACACCGGGGGCGATGGCGCTGATGCGGTCGCGGTACACCTTCTTCAGAGCGCTGCAGGCGATGACCAGACCCGTATCGACAGCCGCCTCAAAGCTCTCGCCGACTGCATCCAACCAGGCCCACCGATCGTCGTCTGTCAGCGCGACGCCGGCGATCATCTTCGCGCGATTCGCATCGGGATGCAGGCTGTCCGAATCCAGAAAAGGCACTTCCAGCCTCTCGGCAAGCGCAGCGCCCACGACGGATTTCCCCGCCGCAGAGACCCCCATGACGCAGATCAGCGGGGCGCGCTCGTTCAGAGACTGCGATCCATCACCAGTCATGGACCGTTCCATCGGCAAGGCGGTTGAAGGGCAGGTACGCCTGGGCGTACGGGTACTTCCCTGCCTCGTCGACGTTCAACTCGACACCGAGGCCCGGCTTGTCTCCCGGGTGCAGCAGACCATCGGACCATGTGAAGGACTGCTCGAAGACACGGTTGGTCTCGTCCGAGTGCTGCATGTACTCCTGGATGCCGAAGTTGTGGATGCTGAGACCCAGGTGCAGCGCCGCAGCCATGCCGACAGGGGAGATGTCGGTCGGTCCGTGCATGCCGGATTTGATCTGGTACTGCGCGGCGTATTCGAGTGTCTTGCGCAACGGCGAGATGCCGCCCATGTGAGTGACAGCTCCGCGGACGTAGTCGATCAGCTGCTCGCGGATCAGCCCCTGGAAGTCCCAGACGGTGTTGAAGATCTCACCGATGGCGAGCGGGGTCGTGGTGTGCTGACGCACGAGGCGCAGTGCCTCTTGGTTCTCGGCAGGCGTGCAGTCCTCGAGCCAGAACAGGTCGTATGGCTCAAGCGACTTGCCGAGCTTGGCCGCCTGGATCGGAGTCATCCGGTGGTGACCGTCGTGCAGCAGAGGGATCTCAGGGCCGAATTCGTTGCGCACCGCTTCGAACACCCCTGGCAGGTGCCTCATGTACGCACGGGTGTCCCAATCTTCTTGCACCGGAAGCGCGCCGCGCCGCGCAGGCTCGTGGTCGTATCTGGCTTCGCCGCCGCCGGCATCCACCGCCTGTGACGCGATACCGTAGATCGCTTTGAGCCCTGGAACGCCGGTCTGGATGCGAATCGCCTGGTAACCCTGCTCGAGGTGGGAGCGCACGCTGTCGAACAGCTCCGGAAGCTCTTTGCCCGACGCGTGACCATAGGCCATCAGGCCCGTACGGGATGCGCCGCCGAGCAGCTGGTACACCGGCATCCCCGCTGCTTTGCCTTTGATGTCCCACAGCGCCATATCGACCGCGGCGATCGCTGCCATGGTCACCGGGCCACGACGCCAATACGCCGAACGGTACAGGAACTGCCAGGTGT
This sequence comes from Microbacterium sp., assembly GCA_040394295.1. Classification (GTDB taxonomy): domain Bacteria; phylum Actinomycetota; class Actinomycetes; order Actinomycetales; family Microbacteriaceae; genus Microbacterium. The sequence goes on along the minus strand of JBEBSN010000015.1, from coordinate 21,544 downwards.
CCTCGATGCGATGCGCGTCGCGCCCCAGCAGGAGGGGAACGACGTGGTCCTTCAGGTAGCTCACCACGGCGAGCTCGCGTCCGTTCAGGGTCGCGTCGCCTATGCCGACATGCCCGTCGCTTGTCGTCAGTCGCAACGTCACGAAGTTCCGACCGGGACTTGTGACGATGACTTCGGCCTTGTCGATGTTCATGATTCCTCCGGGGCGCTGTTATGAGTCACGCCGACGCTCCTCATCCTCACATCGATCCTCGCGCCGTTCATGATGGCGCGCTCGGTATCAGCGTCTACCCCGGCCCGCAGCGCGAACCGGGGCATCACTGGGTCGACTAGCCGACTGCCACGATCTCGTTGGGAATCGCGGGCAGCTCACTGCTCCCGATCTCCTCACCAGTCGAGGCGTCGAGGGCGACGATCGTGCTGTTCGCCGAGTCCGTCACGTACACGACGCCGTCGTGCAGGGCGATAGCCGGGTGCGGCTGCTGCCATTCGCTGGGGCCCTCCCAAGGCGCGATCGCATCGTGGGATGCGGTGATCTCTCCGGTGGCCGGATCGATGACGTGCAGCTTGCCATCGGTGCCGATCATCAGCGCCTCGCCGGACGGGGCACGCAGCACCCCGCGCCAGGTGTAGCTGATGCCGTCGGGAAGCGCGACCTTCTCAAGCGTCTGGGCTTCGGTGTCGACAAGCGCGATGTTCTGCAGCAGGGAGCCCTCGGCATCCGGGTCATCCTTGTAATCCATCACGACGAGCGAGCTGTCTTCGGCGACGTAGGCGTTGCCGATTCGACCGTACTCGTCGGGTGAGGTCAGTTTGGTGATCTCACCGTTGTGGAAGACCAGCGCGCCGTCTTCGCACCCGAATACGACTGCCTCATCCTGAGCGGTGCCTTCGCCGTGCACACCGGGGCATTCGGCGCTCGTCGCGATCTCTGCGCCGTCGGCGTCGACCGCACGAATTCCGGTGCGTCCGCTCGCGTCACCCACGGTCGTCACGAGCGTGCCGTCTTCTAGGATCACCGAGACGCCGTGGTGCGCTTCGATGCCTTCGATCACTTCAGCCTCCGGCAGAGTGCCGTCGAGCTCGGCGAGAGACGCGGTGTCGAAGATGGTGGTGTCGCTCGTCGCGTCGTCGTAGAGCACCGTCTTGCCGCCGTGTCGCACGACGTGACCGGCCGCATCAGCCTTGATCACCATGTCGGTGAGTTGTGATTCACGCACGTCGAGCACCTGGAAGCCCTCCGACGTGCTGACAAAGACGTGGCGTCCGTCGCCTGCGGCGTTGAGGCGCACGAAGTCCTCCGATGGCAGATCGTCGACCACTTCGAGGGTGTCGCCGTCGACGACCAGCACGCCGCCGGCGTACGCCACCGCGATACGAGGGCCGTCCGCAGCAGCATCCGTCGTCGCCTCGCCCGCAGGCTCTGTCGTCGACTGCGCGGCGCATCCGGTCAACGCCAAGGCAGCGATCGCGACGCCGGCCGCGAACCGCGCGGTTCGATTCAGCTGTGTCATTTTCTTCCTTTCATCATGCCCAGAAGGGCGGTAATCATGCCCAGAAGGGCGGGTCAAGGCGTGAGCCCCTCAACGATGCGATCGGTGTTGACGCGCATCATGTCGAGATACGTGTCGCCGGGTTCCCCGTCCGGCGCGAGTGATTCGGTGATGAGCTCGGTCACCGCGACCTCGCGGTCGGCCTCGTCGGCAAGAACCCGCACGAGACGGGCGGGTTGTGATGACTCGGCGAAGATCGTTCGCACACCGGCAACGTCGATGGCAACGACGAGATCCTGGAGATCTGCAGGGCTGGGTGCGGCGAGCGTCGTGCCGCCAGGGATCGCAGCACCGAGAAGCGTCACGTCGTACCGGCGAGCAAGATATCCGAAGACGTGGTGATTGGTCACGAGTGCCCGATGCTCGGCAGGTATCTCAGACAGCGATCGCTCCATCTGATCGTCGAGAGCGACGAGCATCTCGCTGTATACGGCTGCGGCTGCGAGCACCTCGACCCTCTCGTCGCCTGCCAGATCGGCCAGAGCGGGCGCGAGCGCCTCCACGAAGAGCAGCATCTGCGCCGGGTCGGTCCAGAAATGGGGGTCGGCTCCGGCACCGGCACCGTACTCGAGCACGTCGACGTGGTCGCCTGCCATCATGACCGGCACACCCTCCGCGGCAGCAGCATCGACGTGCTGTGCAAGACCTTCTTCCAGCCCGAGTCCGTTGGCGACGATGAGGTCGGCGCCGCGCAGCCCTGCGGCCTGCTGCGCAGAGAGTTCGAACGAGTGCGGGTCGGCGCCGGGCGCCATCAGGGTGACGACCTCGATGTGATCCCCGGCGATCTCGGAGACGACGTCGCCGAGGATGTTGGTGGTGACGTAGACCCGGGGGCCACTGGCATCCATCGCTGAACAACCGACGAGTCCTACCGCGACGACGGTTGCGAGCACGCCCGCGAAAAGACGGATCATCGGCCCGTTCCCGCGAGGTGAAGCGGCGCCGATGACATCTCGAAGGCTCGGGCGATGCGCGCGTCGTCCGCCGCGTCGATCTCCCATGCCATGTTCTCGGCCGGCCCGTTCACATAGGCACGTTCGCGATCGACGACGAAGCGCACACCCGCCGCCAGTTCGGGGTCGGCGAGGGATGCTGCGACGAGGGGCACTGTCCTGGCGACGATCTCACCATCGGTGACCACAAGCACAGAGCCGTCGGCAGTGAGGGCGAGCACGCGCCCGGCGTCATCGTCGACCGCGGCGGCTCGGACCACGCTTTCGCCGAGATCCTGGAACGTCCAGGTTCGTGCGCGGGTGTCGAGCACCCATACGCCCTCATCACCGGCGAGCGCAGCCACGCTCGGTCGCCCCTTGCGTCCGTCGAATGCGGTCGCGCTGGGGGCAGCGCCTTCAGGGTAGGGGATCATCTCCCAGTCATCCGCATTCCCTCCGATGGCGAGCGCTGCTCCGTCGTCGCATCCGATGACGACGCCGACGACGGTGGAGATCGTTCCGGCCGCTTTCGCACAGGGAACCGAATCAGCTGGCGTACCGTCCGCAGCGATGATGCGCAGCGCCGTCTCCGACTCGCCCACGACCGCGCCGTCGTTCAGGGGAACGAACAGCCCATCAGCCGAGTCGACGGCGATTCGGAACTGTTCCACGAGTTCGCCGTCCGCGAGCGACGGCGTCTCGATCAGCACGGCCTCGTCGTCGAAACGGATCCCGGTGCCGGTCTCTCCGATGACGACCGTCGCCAGCCCCGACCCTTCGATGTCGCCGACCACGCGCGACGGCGCCTCGTAGTAGTGGAAGTGATCGATGTGACTCCACGACCACACACCACTGTCGATGACCGTCACCGATCCGTCCCTGATGCCGAAGAGGTATCGGCCGTCGGTCACGAGGTCCTCGATCGGCTCGATCTCTGCGAGCACCGACGACTGCTCGTCGAGAAGGTCAAAGTGATGCACGACGCCCGCCGCGTCTACCGTGGTCAGATGCAGAGCGGGCTCGGCAAGCTCTCTGGCACCCGAGATCTTGCCGTGCCCGGCGCCGCTGGAGTCGTTCGACGGCGCGTCGGCACCGCTCTCGGCTGCGCATCCGGTCAGGCTGACGGCCATCAGAGAGAGGAGCACGATACGGGATACTCCGGCCAGGGGGAATCTCATGAGGTCCTTTCGACGCGGGCGCGGCGCCCGAACACGGGGGTGCTGAGAACGCTGTGAAGTGCGGCCGACACAGCGGCCGCCAAGATGGCGACGAACGCGATCGTGGCTCCGGCGGCGGTACCGGCGTGCCAGGAGATCAGGAGGCCGACTGCCACAGAGGCGGTGCCGATGAGCGCGGCGAGCGCCATGGTCGAGGCGATCCTGGTCGCCCATCGGCCGGCGGCGACAGCGGGACCGAGCAGCATCCCTACCACCAGCAACGAGCCGACGGCCTGATAGGCCGCGACCACCGCGAGGGTGATGAGGCCGACCAACAGCACATGCGCGAGTTGAGGGCGCAGCCCGAGCAGCTGCGCCTGCCGAGCGTCCACCGTGATCGCGACGAACGGACGATGTCCGACAGCCGCGATCACCAGCGTGACGACGGCGACCATCGCGAGGGTGACGAGGTCATGAGGAGTGGCGGCGAGAATGTCGCCGAAGAGGATCGCGGTCGCGTCCGTCGCGAAGCTGCGTGATGCAGAGATCACTATCACCCCGAGTGCCAGGCTGGCCACGAAGAGCAGTCCGATGCTCGTGTCGGCTGAGAGGCGCCCCCGCCTCTGCAGCAGCCCGATTCCGAGCGACATGCCTCCCGCGCTCAGCGCCGCCCCGAGGATCGGCGGAACACCGATCAGTGTCGCGACCGCGATACCGGGAAGCATTCCATGTGCCATGGCTTCGCCGAGGAACGCCATACCGCGGAGCACGACCCAGGTGCCGACGACGCCGCAGATGAGCGCGACGAGAGCGCCGGTCAGCAGAGCGCGCTGCACGAAGGCGACAGTGAAGGGATCAAACAGTTCGAGCACAGTGAGCGACTGTATCAGTTATTGAGAACGATTTTCATTTGCAATAATGAGTGACATGCCTGGTTCTCCCCCGCTCTTACCGACGACGAAACTCCTCGCGCTGCGCGACATCGCCGTCGAGCGCGATGGGCACCCTGCACTGCACGGCGTCGACGCGGAAGCGCATGCTCGACGTGTGCTCGGGGTCGTCGGACCGAACGGATCAGGAAAATCGACACTGCTCGAAGTCGCCGCCGGTCTCCTCACACCTCACCGCGGAATGGTCGAGCCTCGCCCGGGCCTCCGCATCGCTTTCGTCGCGCAGTCCTCGCCTTCGCTCGCACGCCTGCCGTTGACCGTCACCGACATCGTCACGATGGGAACATGGGGCCGGCTCGGCGCATGGCGTCCGTCACGACGCACCGACAGAGCCCTCGTGAGGGATGCCATCGAAACCGTCGAGCTTTCCGACCTCGCACGGCGGCCGATCGGCACGCTCTCCGGTGGACAACGACAGCGCGCGCTCCTCGCCCAGGCGCTCGTTCAGCGTGCCGATCTGGTACTGCTCGATGAACCCATGGCCGGTTTGGACGCCCGCTCGCGCTCCATCATCGCCAGGGCGATCGACCAGCTCACAGAGACCGGCTCAGGCGTGATCGCGGTCACCCACGATCTCACCGAATTCACATCCGTCGACGACGTCTTAGAACTTCAGGACGGACGCGCCGTCAGAGCGCCGCTGTCTCGGCATGCGGCATCCTCTCATGCATGATGCGGATCGCCTCAGGATTGTCGTCGACCAGCACGGCCCGCCGACCCAGGGCAGACGCCACGGCTCCGGTCGTGCCACTGCCTGCGAACAGGTCGAGCACCCGATCGCCTGGGCGGCTGGAGGCCTGCACGATGCGCCGGAGGATCCCTTCCGGCTTCTGAGTCGGATACCCGGTCTTCTCGCGTCCGGTGGTCGGCACGATCGTGTGCCACCAGACGTCGGTGGGCAGCTTGCCCCTCGCCGCCTTCTCGGCCGTCACAAGTCCTGGTGCCATATACGGCTCGCGGTCGATGTCGTCGGAGTTGAACACGTGCTTCCCCGGCGTCTTGACGTACACGAGGATCGTGTCGTGCTTGGTGGGCCAGCGACTGCGTGACTTCGCCCCGTAGTCGTACGCCCAGATCAATTCGTTGAGGAAGCAGTCCCGCCCGAATACCGCATCGAGCATGACCTTGGCGTAGTGGGCCTCACGGTAGTCCAGGTGCAGGTACAGCGTGCCGTCATCGGCGAGCAGTCGCCACGCTTCTTCCAGCCGCGGCAGCAGGAACTCGCCGTAGTCGTCGAAGCGGTCATCATATGTGCGCAGGATGCCGCGCACTCGTTCGTACTCGTGTCCGTGGAAGCCGTGCCTGATCTCTTTCGGCGCGGCACCCTGCACATCGCTGCTCGCCGCGTCCGCCGCGTCGGCCGCGTCCCCGGTTTCGAGCGGCGCTGGCATTCGACGCGCGGTGACGACCTGCCGGCTCTGAGCCCTGCCCGTGTTGAAAGGAGGATCGAGGTAGACGAGCGTGAAGGATGCCTCGGGGAGAGTGCGCGCTACCGCGAGGTTGTCGCCATGGATGATCGAGACCGAGCCCTGAGGCGGGTGCGTCTGCGACCCTTCGACGGGCTCAGGGAACGGAGACAGTGGAGAAAGCGCCTCCTTGAGTGGAGGGGCGCCGACCCCTGAGTCTGTCGAAGGGCGAGGCGGTCGCGGATCGATCACGGCACGCGGTGAAGCCACGCGTCTGTGGCGAACTTCGACTCGACAAGAGCCTCGGCCGCCGCATACTCGTCGTCAGTGATCGCACCGTCTTCGGCGTTCGTGAGAGAGCGGAAGGTCGTCTTGAAGCTCTCGATGATCTCAGCCCGACTGAGCCCGGTCTGCGTGCGCAGCGGGTCGACGCGCTTCGCGGCGGAGGTCGTCCCCTTGTCGCTCAGCTTCTCTTTGCCGATGCGCAGAACTTCGGTCATCACCTGACCGTCGATGTCATAGGAGATTGTCGCGTGGTGCAGCACTCCCCCGTTGGCGAGCCGCTTCTGCGCAGCACCGCCGATCTTTCCGGTCGGGCTCGCGATGTCGTTGAGCGGCTGATAGGTCGCATCGACTCCGACCGAGCGCAACGCCTGCAGCACCCAATCATCGAGGAAGGCGTAGGAATCGGCGAAGGTCATCCCCTGCACGAGGGATGCCGGCACGTAGAGCGAGTACGTGATGATCTGACCAGCGGCCATCAGCATCGCGCCCCCACCGGAGATGCGGCGCACGACATCGAAGCCGTGCTGCGCTGCACCGTCGGGGTCGACCTCGTTGCGATACGACTGGAACGAGCCGATCACGACCGCCGACTCATCCCATTCCCAGATGCGCAGGGTCGGACGTCGACGCCCTTCCCCGACGCGCGCGGTGAGAACTTCGTCGAGCGCGAGGTTCATCCGCGGAGACACTGCTTTGTCGTGCACGATCTCCCAGTCGAAATCGCTCCAGCCGGGCGCCGTGACAAGGGCACGACGAACCGCCGTTCCGACGGCTTCGGGGTTGAAGCCGAGCATCTGCGCGCCGGCGGGAAGTGCTTCGCGCACCGCAGCGGCGATTGCCGAGGCATCCGATTCGGCCGGAAGGCCGTTCACGGCGGCGTTGATGTCTTCGAGCGCGGTGTCGGGTTCGAGGAAGAAATCGCCGGCCAGCCGAAAGTCGGTCAGCAGGCCCCCCTCGACCTCCAGGTCGACGACGACGAGTTTTCCACCGGGGACTTTGTACTCACCATGCACGTGTACAGCTTAAGCCGTCGAAACCGTGTCCGACCCTTCGACGGGCTCAGGGAGCGGACGGGCCAGGGAGCGGACGGCTCAGGGAGCGGACGGGCTCAGGGAGCGGACGGTCGGGTGATGCGCCTGTCGAGCCAGGCGAGAAGGTCGGCCCGCGCCTCCTGCTGCTGCAGTTCGTTGAAGATCTCGTGACGGGCGTCGGGATAGACGAGCGTCGTGACGTCGGTGAGACCAGAGCGAGAGCGATACTGATCGGCCAGCTTGTGCACACTGTGAGGGCCCCCGACGGGGTCATCTCGCCCCACCATCAGCAGCATCGGGATGTCGCGAGCGAGGTCCTTCGCTGGACGCCCGTAGAGCTTCAGTGCTTCGACGGGCCCGAAGAGTTTCAGCAGCGGCACATTCGTCGTGAGCGGGTCGTCGTCGAAGTCCGTCCAGACGGCGGGGTCGCGCGCAAGCCACTCGTAGCCGGTCGCGTCCTCGCCCTCCCACCGAGCGTTCAACGGCGCGGCGTTCAGGTCGCGGGGTGTCAGCAGCGCAGACCCCGAGAGGATGACCGCATCCCACGCCTCTGGATGATCGTTGACGAGCTTCTGCGCAAGGAACGACCCCCACGAGTGCCCGAAGAGCACGAGCGGAAGGTTCGGTTGCTCGGCACGAATGATGGCGGTGAGCTGCCAGATCGCGTCTCGCGCAGCGCGCAGACCGCCCTTGCCGAGTCGTCCCAGCTTCTCGGGCCCACCGTGCTGACGGATGCCGGTACGCCCGTGCCCGCGGTGGTCATCGGCGTAAACGATGAAACCCGCAGCATTGAGCGCCCCGATGAGCGCACCGTAGCGTCCCGCGTGTTCGCCAACACCGTGCAGAAGCTGCACCACACCGCGCGGCGATCCTTCTGCTTCGTGGACGTCGAAGACGATCGCCACGCCGTGCGCGTCGATGAACTCACGAGTTTCGGGCATGGGTCGAGTCTACGGATGCCCGGGGCGATGGCGCAGAACTTCAGAACCCGAGGGCCTCCCTCACGGCGAACGCTGCCTTCCGGTCGGTGACTTCGTGCCCGCCGACGCCGTCAGCGGCCGAGCCCATCCGCACAGCGCTGTCGCCGACGACGGTGCGCTTGGCCGAGAAGTGCAAGGCGTCGACGCCGGTCTCGGCGAGCGCCAATGCGTTGGCCGCAGACACACCGCTGCCCGCCATGATCTCGATGCGGCCGCCCGCCGTCGAAACCAATGCGCGCAGCGTCGCGGCGCCGTCGATCGCCGTCGAGGCTCCGCCAGAGGTGAGCACCCGATTCAGGCCCAGGGTGATCGCACTCTGGAGGGTCGCGATCGGATCGGCGGAGACGTCGATCGCGCGGTGCAGGGTCACAGACGCCGACCCCGCAGCATCCTTCAGCCTTTCCATCGCAGCGAGATCGAGCCTGCCTGCCGAATCGAGCGCGCCGATCACGACGCCGTCGGCTCCGGCTATGACCGCCCGTCGGACATCACGCTCGGCGACGGCGATCTCGTCGGCGTCGTAGTGGAAGCCGCCTGCCCGCGGCCGCACCAGCACGTGCACCTCAGGGCCGCCCTCCCCTGCCACCTCCAGCGCGAGCTCGAGCATGGCGGGCGATGGGGTGAGCCCGCCGAGGGCGAGTGCCTGGGCGAGTTCCACCCGCTTCGCGCCGACGTCGCGGGCGATGCGGACTCCGGCGGCGTCCTGGACGGCGAGCTCGAGTGCGATGTTCACGGCATCCATTCTGCCCGTGCTCAGAGCACACTTTCAGAAAACTTAGTTAGACTACCTAAGTAATGACTGAACCGAACGACCTTCTCCACGCGACTGCCACTGATCTGCGCCTTGCCACCTTCCGCCTCGCCCGCAGGCTCCGCCGCGAGCGCGCCGTCGACAGCCTCAGCGACGCACAGTTCGCAGTGCTCGCATGCCTGCGCACCAATGGCAGCATCCCCCTTGGTGAACTTGCTCAGCGCGAGCGGGTGAGTGCGCCGACGATGTCGAACACGGTCGACGCCCTGGCTGCAAGCGGGCACGTCATTCGGGTGCCCGATGAGACAGACCGGCGTCGCGTGCATATCGAGATCACAGATGCCGGCACCGCCGTCGTCACCGCGACAGTGCAAAAGCGCGACGCCGCGCTCGCCGATGCCCTCGCCGAGTTCCATTTCACCGAGAGCGAGCTCGAGACTCTCCGGGAAGCGGCGGCGCTGATGCGGAAGGTGGCTGAACGATGAGCGCCATGTTCCGTTCGTTCTCCACATTCAACTACCGCACCTGGTTCCTCGGGGCGATCGTCTCGAACGTCGGCAGTTGGATGCAGGCCACGGCTCAGGACTGGGTCGTGCTCACCGAACTCACAGACAACGACGCGACGGCGATGGGCATCACCATGGCCTTGCAGTTCGGTCCGCCGCTGGCACTGGTGAGTGTGACGGGATGGGTCGCCGACCGTTTCGACAGGCGCAAGATCCTGCTGGTCACGCAGACTGTGCTGATGGGGCTCGCGCTGGGCGTCGCTGCCCTCCTGCTGACAGGCGTCATGACGTTGCCGATCATGTTCGGCTTCGCCCTCGCCTTCGGAGTGACCAACGCTTTCGACGCACCCGCGCGGCAGGCGTTCGTCTCCGACATGGTGTCCGTCGAGGACGCTTCGAATGCCGTGGCGCTCAACTCCGCCTCGTTCAACATGGCGCGACTGATCGGACCGGCTGTCGCCGGACTGCTGATCGTCGCGGTCGGAACCGGATGGGTGTTCGTGATCAACGCGGCCACCTTCCTCGCGATGCTGGTCGCGCTCGTACTGATCCGCGCCGATGAGCTGCTGCCACGGATCAAGAGCAGCGGCCGCACAGGCCTCGCAGAAGGATTCCGCTACGTGTGGGCGCGCAGCGATCTCAAGGTCACATTCCTGATGGTGTTCCTCATCGGTGCCTTCGGCATGAACTTCCCGATCTTCGCTTCGACGATGGCTCTGGAATTCGGCCGCGACGCCGACGGCTACGGAGTGCTGAGCTCGGTCCTGGCGATCGGCTCGCTGGTCGGAGCGCTGCTGGCCGCGCGACGCGACCGTGCCCGCGTGCGCGTGCTCGTGATCGCGGCTGGAGGCTTCGGCGTGGCATCCGTCATCTCCACCATGATGCCGTCGTACTGGACCTACGCGCTCGTGCTCATCTTCGTCGGGTTCTGCACGGTGACGCTGCTCACCACAGCCAATGGGTACGTCCAGACCACGACCGATCCCGCGCTGCGCGGCCGGGTGCTCGCGCTCTACATGGCTGTCGTGATGGGCTCCACTCCGATCGGTGCGCCTATCGCGGGATGGATCACCGACGTCGCGGGACCGCGGGCGGCAATTCTCGTCGGCGGTGTCGCCGGACTTCTGGCGATGACTGTAGGGGTGACCTGGATGCTGGCATCGGGGCGCCTGCGCCGCAGCGAGCACAAGCGGTTCCGGCTCACTCTGGATGAAACGCTCCCCGTCTCTGTGGTGCGAGCCGATCCGGTGGAGTTCAGCGACGAGGTCGCGTCGACGACGCCGATCCGCATCCCCCGCAACTGAGCCCACGCGACGCTTTGGGGGCCGCGAACACGGAAGCCGGCCGTTCTCGCCGTTTGCGTCCGACATTTGTGCGCACGACCCCCAAAGTGTCGGCACACAGGACGGCGCCCGTCGCGCGGTCAGCCGGCGAGGACGAGCCGAAGCTGAACGCCTGGGTTTCCTCGGGGCCGGAAAGGTTCTTAGTCGCTCGCCCGAGGAGCCGCAGTTAGGCTCGGCGACGTTCGGCGATGACGCCCCACGCTACCCGGATCGGAGTGAGCATGCACAGCACTGTACAACCCACCGGCACTCCATCTGCGTACGAGCGGTATGTACGCACGGACGAGCTGCTCAGCTTGCAGCCAGTAGCAGAAGAGCTCGTAGACCCGGATGAGATGATCTTTCTCATCGTCCAGCAATCGTCCGAGTTGTGGTTGAAACTGCTGACCCACGGATTGGATGCGGCGTTGCAGGCCGCAGAGGCCGATTCAATCATCGCAGCAGTACGACACCTCGCCCGCTCTCGTTCATACCTGACGGGTCTCACCCAGCAGCTGGATGTCCTCGACCAGATCTCCCCATGGGCCTATCAGAAGATGCGTCGCGGCCTGGAGGATGGCTCCGGCTTCTCCTCACCAGGATGGAGCGACGTGCGCTCGCGTGCACGGAGTTTGGGGCAGGTATTCGAAGCGATACTTTCAACGCGGGGAATCACGCTCGAGCAGGTGTATCTGTCTCATCTGGGGAACGAAGAGCTCTTCCAGCTCGCCGAAGGGCTCCTCAATCTCGACAACGAATGCATGCTGTGGCGCCTTCGACATCTCAAGGTCATCGAACGACTGGTCGGCATCGATGCGGTTGGCACCGCGGGAACGCCGATCGCCGTGCTGGCGAAACTCACTCAGCACCGCTTCTACCCATGGCTGTGGCAAGTCCGCTCCACGCTGACCAAGGTCGCCGACGAACAACTGCCGCTAAGAAACATAGTGACTCCCGTTCGTGCCGGCGGTGATCGATGAACACGCACAAACGTGAAGAGCTGACCGATTGGGATGCCGTTCTTCATGCAGCGCATCCGTACCTGACGGCGCTCCTCGATACCCAACGATCGCCCACGACTCGTCCCGTGATGAGCGAAGACGATGCGCTTCGGCGGCGTGCACTGGCTGCCCGCGACGCGCCCGAGGGCGGAGCGTCGATCGATGAATTGCTGACCGAGATCATGGACACAGTTCTCGAACGCGGTTACTGCAACGGCGCACATCCTCAGTACTTCGGGTACTTCCATCCACGTCCGCTTCCCATCGCCGTGTTGGGCGACAGCATCTCGTCTCTGCTGAACCAGAGCCCTGCGGCGTGGCGGATGGGAACGGCCGCGACAGCCATGGAGATCGAGGCGCTCGCGTGGGTCGCGGACTTCATCGGCTATCCTCCTACCCCTGGCACATCCACCGTTCGGGGACTCTTCACGTCAGGTGGGTCGATCGCAAATCTGTCGGCGCTCAAGTTGGCTCGCGATCGCGCCTTCCGCTCCGAAGTGCAGAGCCACGGCGTGGGTGCGGGCTTCTCCAATGGCACGGTGTACGCGTCAGCGGAACGACACTACTCGATTCCGCGAGCGCTCGACATCATCGGTCTCGGACGCCAGTCGATGCGCACTATCCCCACGGACCGGCTCGGCAGGATCCGGATCGATGCGTTGGAGGCCCGCCTGGTCGAAGACGTTCGTTCGGGGTTTCGACCGGTCGCCATCGTCGGGCTGGCAGGCGCGACGGCGACCGGCGCCGTCGACTCGCTTTACGAGCTGGCCGAGATCGCAGAGAAGCACGACGCATGGTTTCATGTCGACGGCGCCGGCGCAGCCGTCTTCGGAAATCTCCCCGACACGAACGCAGGGTTTGGCGGGCTCGAACGTGCGGACTCCATCACATTGGACCCGCACAAGTGGCTCTTCTTGTCGTATGGGCTCGGTTGCCTTCTCCTGCGCGACTCCGCCTCGCTCGACACGAGCTTCGGTGACGAAGCGCACTACTGGGGCCACGACGAACGCGAGGACTTCGTCTTTCGCGGCATCGAAGGCGCCCGACCGTGGAAGTCGCTAGGGCTGTGGCTCGCGTTGCGACACCTAGGTCGCGACGGATACTCCGATCTGCTTCTCGGCAACCTGGCCACGGCAAGGCATCTCGCCCGCCGAGTGCAGGAGACCGACCACCTGGAACTGCTCACAGAGCCCGATGTCCCGGTCTGCTGCTTCCGCGCGATTCCGCACCGGAGCGCGATCGACATCAACGACTTCAACCAGAAGCTGCAACAGGAGATCATCAAGGACGGATCGTTCTACGTGACGACGTGCGAGCCAGGGGGCGAGACCTACATACGCGTTGCCATCAACAACTATGCGACCGGGCCCGAGCATGTGGACGCTCTCATCGACGCGGTGCGCGCCGCACGCGAAGTCGTATCCCACTGACTTCGCCCCGCCTCGTGCAACGGCTGCGGAGCAGGCCGCGAAACGCGCTAGCCGGCGAGGACGAGCCGAAGCTGCTCGAGTGCCCAGTCGATCTCGGTGCCGCGAATGACCAGCGGGGGCGCGATGCGAATCGTCTGCCCGTGGGTATCTTTCACGAGTACGCCGCGAGCCATGAGCTTCTCGCTGATCTCGCGACCTGTGCCGCGTTCTGGATCGATATCGACACCAGCCCAGAGCCCCGCCACCCGCACAGACCTGACCCCGTGGCCGATGAGCTTGCGCAGACCGGCATCCAGGTGCTCGCCCAGTGCGCGAGCGCGCTCCTGGAACTCGCCGGACTCGAGCATCTCGACCACTCGCAGTCCGACCGCAGCCGCCAGCGGATTGCCGCCGAAGGTCGAGCCGTGCTCACCAGGACGGATCACGCCGAGTACATCGTGGTTTCCCACGACTGCCGAGACCGGGAGGATGCCACCACCCAGCGCCTTGCCCAGCAGATAGAGGTCGGGGACGACACTCTCGCGATCGCACGCGAAAGTCTCGCCGACACGGCCGAGCCCCGCCTGGATCTCATCTGCGATGAACAGCACGTTTCGCTCATCGCAGATCTCGCGGATACGTCGCAGATACCCCTCCGGAGGTATGACGACTCCGGCCTCGCCCTGAATGGGTTCGACCAGAACCGCGGCGGTGTCATCGGTGATCGCGGCGGCGATGGCTTCGGCATCACCGAAGGGAACCGCATCGAAGCCCGGTGTGAACGGCCCGAACCCGCTGCGTGCGGAATCGTCATCGCTGAAGCTCACGATCGTCGTCGTGCGCCCGTGGAAATTGCCCGCCGCCACAATGATGCGAGCCTTCTCCGGCGCGATGCCCTTGACACGGTATCCCCACGCACGCGCGACCTTGATGCCGGTCTCGACTGCTTCGGCGCCGGTGTTCATCGGCAGAACCAGGTCTTTGCCGCACAATCTGGCCAGCCCCTCGGCGAACAGCTCAAGGCGGTCGTTCATGAACGCTCGACTGGTGAGGGTGACCCTCGCCAGTTGATCGGTGACAGCGGCGAGGAGCGCCGGATGCCGGTGCCCGAAGTTCACCGCAGAGTAGGCGGCGAGCAGGTCGAGGTAGCGTTTGCCGTCGACATCTGTCACCCATGCACCTTCGCCGGTGGCGATCGTCACCGGTAACGGGCTGTAGTTCTCGGCGACGTGCGCCTCGGTGCGTGTTGTCGACGGCGTCATGATGCTTACTCCTTGCTCGCCGCGCGCAGCTCGAGCGTGCAGCATTTGATACCGCCCCCGCCGAGCAGCAGCTCGGACAGATCGACGGTGATGGGGTTGTAGCCGCGCTCGCGCAACTGCTTCTCGAAGCCCTTCGCGCGCGGTGAGATGATGACGTTCGCACCGTCGCTGGCGGAGTTCAGGCCGAAGACTGCGCCGTCCTCATCAGAGACGAGAATCGCATCGGGATAGCGCTCCTCGAGAATCGCGCGGCTGGCAGCGTCGAACGCGCCGGGAAGGTAGGCGATGTTCGCGCGCTCCGGACCGCCGTTCGCGATGCCCTCGACCGGGTCGAGAACGGTGAGTGCGGTGTCGAGGTGGTAGAAACGGGGGTCGGTGAGGTTGAGCGAGATGACTTCGCGACCGAAGACCTCTCCGACCTCGCTGTGGCTGTCGCCGGTCGAGCGGAAGCCAGTGCCGGCAAGGATCGTGTCACCGACGAGAAGGAAGTCACCCTCGCCCTCATTGACCTCTTCCGGCTCGACGGTGTCAAAACCGTTCTGGCGGAACCAATCCGCGAACGCGGGGGCCTCGCCTGCCCGCTCGGCGAACCGGAACTTCGGAACGTAGGCACGGCCGTCGATCACAAAGCCGCCGTTGGCGGTGTAGACCATATCGGGAAAACCCTCAAGCGGGTCGATGAGCTCGACCTCATGCCCGAGCTGCAGATAGAGGTCGTGCAGCTTCTGCCACTGCGCCACAGCCTTCGCGGTGTCAGTGGGTTTGGCCGGCTCCATCCACGGATTGATGGTGTAGCTGACCGTGAAGTGCTCTGGGCGGCACATCAGGTATCGACGGTGCTGTGCAGTGCGCTGCGCGGCCTGTGCGCCCGTCGAAGTGTCAGAGATTGTGGTGACGGCTTCTGGCGTAGACATGGGTGCTCCTCGTAAGAGATGCGGCGGACGCTGTCCAGGGGCCCGGCGGAAGTTCGACCCGCTCGTCCCTTAGACATACTCAGGGACCGAGGGCGAGGAAGATGCGACACAGGCACGCCAGTTTTCATTCTGGCATCCGATGCTGTGAGCGCGCCAACGGCGCCCCGATCGTCACGACACGGACGGCGCAGCGCGAGCGGGCCACACGACCAGCAGGAAGGCCGCGATCGGTCCGAGAAACACGGTGAGCAAGAACCAGGCCCATGCCGACCGGTTGCGCGTGCGTGCGAACCCGCCGGCAAGTATCGCAACCGTCAGCCACATCGCCGACACCAAGGACGTGAGACTTACTACTTCCTGCATGGATCACACCATATCCGCACATATGCCCCTGCCCATCGGGCTGGGTGCTCGGTCGGTCAGATGACGCCCGCGCTCCACGCGTCGGGATTGCCGAAGCGGTGCGCGGTGATGCTGATCGCCTGCTCGTGAACGAACGGGAGCAGCTCGATGCGCCCTGCCGATGTGATCTCACCGTCGTAGACGGCCAGGTCAGGATTGCCGTTCAAAGCGGCAGCCAGTGCGCGATGAACGGTAGCCACAGCGCCACGCTCGCCGACCAGCCGGACCCGTTGCGCCCGCGCGGGGATCGAGGTGTTCAGCTCGTCGGCAGGGTCATCGACCCTGGCCATCCGCTCGATCCATTCCTCATCGCTCTCCACAGCGACCAGCACATCCAACTCAGAGAGCACGCGCCTCACCTCAGCGGGCAGCCCGACCGGGGTACTCAGGAAGAACCCTGCGCCTGCACGGATGGCGGCGACGACAACACGTAGCAACTCGTGCAGTGCGGCGTCCTCGGTTGCTCTGATCATGACCGGCACTGGCCGATAGCGGAACAGGTTGCGCTCGACGCCCAACTGCGACACGTCGCGAACCCGCCCGAACTCGCGGTCCCAGGCCACGGCATCCGACAGCGCCGCACGGCGCAGCCATTCGAAGCTCTCGAAATCCAACGACGACTGTGCTGATTCGATCAGTGAGGTGATCCGTGTGTCGAGGCCGCGGAGGTGAAGAGTGCTCGACGGCTGGCCGCCGTTGCGCGAGCGCCACCCGCCGAGACCGATCAGGTAGTTTGGGCCGCCTGCCTTTGTGCCGGGTCCGACGGATGAACGCTTCCAGCCGCCGAACGGCTGACGCTGCACGATCGCACCGGTGATCCCGCGGTTGACGTAGAGGTTTCCGGCCTGCACGCGGGCAAGCCATGGCGCCAGGTCGTCAGGGTTCTGCGTGTGCAGACCCGCCGTGAGTCCGTACTCCACGGCGTTCTGCAGTTCGATCGCCTGGCTGAGCGTCGACGCGTGCATGATGCCGAGCACCGGGCCGAAGAACTCTTCCCGGTGAAAGCGCGAACCCGGTTGCACACCGACGCGGATGCCGGGACGCCACAGTCGTCCGGTTGCATCGCCGTCGACGGGCTCGGGCTTGATCAACCACTGCTCGTCGCCTTCGAGTTCGTTCAGCGCCCATGCGAGCTTGCCATGGGGCCTTTCGATCACCGGCCCCACATCCGCCAAAGGATCCGTCGGCCAACCGACGCGCAAAGAGCGCACCGCGTCGACCAGTTGGCGCGCGAAGCGCTTCGAGCGCCCGACCGGCCCGACGAGGATCGCAAGCGATGCTGCGGAACATTTCTGACCCGCGTGCCCGAACGCGCTCTTGACGAGATCGGCGACCGCGAGATCGAGGTCAGCTGAAGCGGTGATGACGATGGCGTTCTTGCCACTGGTCTCTGCGAGCAACGGAAGGTCCGGTCGCCAGGAGCGAAACAGCGCCGCCGTCTCCCATGCACCGGTGAGGATGACGCGGTCTACCGCATCATGCGCGACGAGGTGCTGACCGAGTTCTCCCTCTTCGATGTCGACGAGGGAGAGGAGGTCCCGCGAGATGCCTGCTTCCCACAGCGCTTCGGCAACGACAGCCGAGCACCGACGCGCTTGCGGCGCCGGTTTGAGGATCACGCCAGAGCCGGCGGCGAGCGCGGCGAGCACTCCCCCGGCGGGAATCGCGATCGGGAAGTTCCACGGCGGTGTCACGACCGTGACACGCACCGGTTCGAATCTCGCACCCGCGACGCTATCCAGCTCACGCGCTTTCGCGCCGTAGTAGCGTGCGAAGTCGACTGCTTCGCTCACTTCGACATCGGCCTCAGCAAGGATTTTTCCCGTCTCGGATGCCGCAGCTTCGATGAGCTCCCCGCGGCGGGATTCCAACGCGGCCGCGGCACGCAGCAGAACTTCGGCGCGCTCGGAGGCAGGCCGTGATCCCCAGCCAGACGCCGCAGCCTGCACCTTCGCGACCGTCGCGTCCAGTGCCGCTGCGTCGTCGACCACGGCGGCGCGGAGAGTGGCGTCGCCTGCCGTCGACGTCTCGATGCGGGCTCGGATGCCGTGAGCCCATTCCCGGTTGGCAGGCAACGCTGGATCGCTGTCAGGCGTGTTCTCGAAACCAGGCGCACCAGCGGGCCCTGAATCGGCCTCACGGCGAGAGTACACCGCTGTCTCCACGTACGCTTCGCCGCCGGATCCCCGTGAGATATCGAGGACGGCCTTGGTGAGATCTTCATCCGCCGCCGGAAGGGGCGCCACCGGCCGCAACGACTCGTGCACGGGAACCTGCCGGTTCTGGATCCGATGCGCAACGGTACGCAGTGTCCGGTCTCGTGCGCGTTCCACCGCGCGAACGAAACGGTCGCGCTCGCGCTCGAACATCGCCTCGCCCTGGTGCAGACGGAAAGCCGCCGAAAGGAAGTTGTCGGAATCGGCATTCTCTTCGAGCCGACGCACCAGGTAACTGATCGCAACATCGAACTCGTCCGGCTTGACGACCGGCACGTAGAGCAGAACCGGGCCGACGTCGCGTGAGACCGCCTGCACCTGCCCCTGCGCCATACCCAAGAGCATCTCGAACTCGACGTTCGCGTGAGCGGGAGCCGCCTGCCCTGAGCCCGTCGAATCGCTGTCGCGCACGCCACGATCACCGGCGAGCAGCCAGGCGTAGGCGATACCGAACAGGTTGTGCCCTGCGACACCGATGCGCACTGCCGCCGTGTTCTCAGGGCGCAGCGCCTCATCCAACAGACGCAGGTAGTTCGCATCGGTGTCGAGCTTGGTGTCGTAGGTCGCCAGTGCCCAACCGCGTACGGCGGCGTCGACCCGCTCCATCGCGAGGTTCGCCCCCTTCACCAGACGCACCTTGATTTTCGCCCCACCGTGCTCGACCCGCACCTTCGCCCATGCGGTGAGCTCGCGCAGAGCAGCCAGCGCATCCGGCAGATAGGCCTGCACGACGATGCCGGCCTCGAGCATCTGTAGCCGGGGATCCTCGAGAATACGAGTGAACACCGCGATCGTCAGATCGAGGTCGCGATACTCCTCCATGTCGAGGTTGATGAAGGTGCCGGTTCTCGCCGCGGTCACATACAGCGGCATGAGCCGTTCGACGGCAGAATCGACGACCTCGTCGAACGCCCACAACGAGAGATGGCTGATGACGGATGAGACCTTGACCGAGACGTAGTCGACGTCGTCCCGTCTGATCAGTTCGTGGATACCATCGAGCCGTCGCTTCGCTTCCGCCTCACCAAGCACGGCCTCACCGAGCAAGTTGAGGTTCAGCCGCACAGCCGGTGGCTCTGCACCTTCGGTGTCGGGTGACGTACCCCTGATTTTAGCGATCGCGGGCCCCAGCTTCTCGGGACGCGCATCGACGACGAGGTGCCCGACCATCTCGCGCAGCACGCGGCGCGCGATCGGTACGGTCGGCGAAGGCAGAACCGGTGCCAGCCCTCCACCGAGCCGCACCGCCCCGCGCAGATACCACGGCAGAAAGCTGGGCACGATCGGCGCGATCCGCTGCAACTTGGCCGCGGCGGCGGCGAGGCTCTCCGGCCGCATCACGCCATCGACGAACCCGAAGGTGAACGAGAGCCCGTTCTCGTCTTGCAATACCTCTGCGAGGCGCGCTGCCGCCGGGTCCGTCTGCGCCCCCGCGGCCTCGGTGACCCAGCGCCGTGCGAGCTCGATCGACCGATCGGTGAGGGACGCGGCCGCGGGGCCGGAGGACTCTGACATGTGCTCAGCCTAGGAGTGAGTCAGCGTCCTCAGGCCGAGACACCACGGAAGCTCGCTACTTGTTCAGAACCGGCTCTCGGAGGCCGGGATGATCACAAAGAAGACGATGAGCATGAATATGCCGGTCAGAGCCGCAAGACCGGAAAGGACAAGAGCCGTGATGCCGAAACCCTTGCCGCGGGGCTGGCGCATTGCGAGGATCGCGAGCACGACGCCGACCGCCGCAGTGATCAGCCCGAAGAACGGCACCCAGCCGGTCAGGAACGCGACGATGCCCACGATCAGCGCCGCGATCGCGAGGCCACCGACGCCGCTGCCCGGTGCGGGTGGGGCGTAGGCGGATGGCCCGCCATAGGCCGGATACTGCGGAGCGATAGCGCCCGGTATCGGTGCACCGGGGTACGCCGCAGGAACAGTCGGGTCGGGGTACGGCGGCGTGCCGTACGAGGGCTGGGCGCCATAAGGAGGCTGGGCGCCATACGGAGGTTGGGCGCCATAGGGAGGCTGGGCGCCATACGGAGGCTGGGCGCCATACGGAGGCTGCGCGCCATGCACAGGCTGTTGCGGCGCAGGCTGTTGCGGCGCAGGCTGTCCCGAATACGGAGAGGGAGCGGGCGGTTGGTAGGGCAGCTCCTGCGATTCAGGGGCACCCTGTGGGTTCGGGTTCGCCGGTTCGTTCGACATGTGCTCTCCTCCAGTGCAACGGCGGTACGTGCCCCGCGCCGATTCTGCTCTCGAGCCTATCGGGAGCGAGGGCGCTGCGGTATACGCCATCGTCCTGCCGATCGCGCTTGTGCGCTTGCGAGAACCGCGCGATTCA
Source organism: Microbacterium sp. (assembly GCA_040394295.1). Lineage (GTDB taxonomy): Bacteria > Actinomycetota > Actinomycetes > Actinomycetales > Microbacteriaceae > Microbacterium. The sequence continues at coordinate 1,132 of JBEBSN010000015.1, read as the reverse complement.
CTCCCAGACGCTGGGAGCCGCGGCGCGCGTCGGCGGGAGGGCCGACGCCACCGCCCACTCGTGCACCCAGGGCGCCACGTCCGGCAATCCTTCGGGTCGGCCGATGGCTGCGAAGAGCTCTTGGTGCGAGAGCGTGCCGCCCGCGCGCTTCAGCATTCGCGCGCGCACGATGACGCGCGCGTAGACCTCGCCGTCGACGACGGCGCGATGTTCGAGATAGATGGCCTTGTCATCATGACCGAGAAGTCGCGATTCGACGTCGAAGCGCTGCCACAGCTTCAGTGACTTGCGGAAAGTGACGGTTTCGGCAGAGACCACGGCGTACCAGCCGTGACGCTTCATCGCGTCGCTCATGCCTGTGCGCACGAGCAGATCCCATCGCCCGAGGTCGAACAGCGACAAGTACCGCCCGTTGTTCATGTGCTGCAGTAGGTCGAGGTCAGTAGGCAGCGTCGTCACACGGACGCGACCTACCTCTGTGGGGGCCAGTCGTCCCTCGCGGCGGAGTCGGCGGCGCGCGCGCCACATCACGAGCAGGGTTCGCCAGATCACGTTCACGAGTTTTGATGGTAGCCACAGGTGCAGGATCGGCGAAGTCCGTTGTGGACTTCCCACAGGCCCGTCGCTCGATTTCCGCTTCACGCGAGGCGCGCGTAGAGTCCAGGCATGAGCGCCGAAGCCCAGCCTGAAGTCATCGTCCGCCCGGTCCGTGATGTAGATGCAGAGGCTCTGGGTCGCGTGCACGCACACTGCTGGCACGAGACTTATGACCATCTCATCAGCAAGGCCGCCCTCGAACGCGTCTCCCCTCGCCGCATGGCGGAGCTGTGGACCCACTGGGCCGCACAGGGCGACGATTTCCATATGAGCGCCGCACTCGTGAACGGCGAGATCGTCGGTTTCGTCGGTTCCGGTCCCGCACGCGATAAAGATGCCCCGGCGTTCCGAGAGCTGTATTTCATCTATCTGCTCGGCCAGTACCACTCCACGGGACTCGGTCAGAAGCTCTTCGATGCAGCTGTCGGGAAAGATGAGCCCCTGTACCTCTGGGTCGCCGAAGACAACCCCCGCGCACACCGGTTCTATGCACGCAACGGCTTCACGCTGGACGGTGCGACCCACACTGAACCGT
>JBEBSN010000014.1:0-41918 GCA_040394295.1 Microbacterium sp. | reverse complement strand
TCGACCACGGCATGGGGGTCGTGATCGGCGAGACTGCCGAGATCGGCGACGACGTCCTGCTCTATCACGGTGTGACGCTGGGCGGTCGGACTCAGGACGCCACGGGAAAGCGCCACCCGACGCTCGCCAACGGCGTGGTCGTCGGTTCCGGCGCGAAGGTTCTCGGTCCGATCACGGTCGGCCAGAACACCGTGGTCGGAGCGAACGCCGTCGTCACGAAGGACGCGCCGGAGGACAGCATCCTCGTGGGCGTGCCCGCGCGCGCCCGCGGACGCGACGGTCACGACGATTTCAGCGCTCTGCGCATCGCGTCGGACTACTCGATCTGACAGATCAGGAGTCGGAGCCGATGGCGGCGAGGCGTGCTTCTTCGTCCGCGGTGACGCAGCTCTCGATGACCGGGTCCAGCGCACCATCCATCACCTGGTCGAGGTTGTAGGCCTTGTAACCGGTGCGGTGGTCGGCGATCCTGTTCTCAGGGAAGTTGTACGTGCGGATGCGCTCTGATCGGTCCATTCCGCGAATCTGCGATCTGCGGGCATCGGATGCGGCGGCGTCCAGTTCTTCCTGACGCTTGGCGAGGATGCGAGCACGCAGAACGCGCATACCCGCCTCACGGTTCTGCAGCTGCGATTTCTCGTTCTGCATCGATACGACGATGCCGGTCGGGAGGTGCGTGATGCGCACTGCCGAGTCGGTGGTGTTCACCGACTGGCCGCCAGGGCCGGACGAGCGGTACACGTCGATCTTGAGATCGTTCTGACTGATCTCGACCTCGTCGGGCTCGTCGACCTCTGGAAACACCAGCACGCCTGTGGTCGAGGTGTGGATACGCCCCTGCGACTCGGTGGCCGGCACCCGCTGCACGCGGTGCACGCCGCCTTCGTACTTCAGATGCGCCCATACTCCCTGTGCGGGATCAGTGGACGACCCCTTGATCGCGAGCTGGACGTCCTTGTAGCCGCCGAGATCAGACTCGTTGCGTTCCAGAAGCTCGGTCTTCCAACCTTTGGACGCGGCGTATTGGATGTACATGCGCAGCAGGTCTGCGGCGAACAGCGCACTCTCCGCGCCGCCTTCTCCACCTTTGATCTCCAGAATGACATCACGGGCGTCATCGGGGTCGCGCGGGATGAGCAGACGCCGCAGCTTCTCCTGCGACTGCGCCAGCCCCTCTTCAAGGGCGGGCACCTCCTCGGCGAATGCCTCATCCTCTTTCGCGAACTCTCGCGCTGCATCCAGATCTGCGGATGCCGCGACCCATGCTTCGTGCGCTGAGACGATCCGGCTGAGCTCGGCGTAGCGCCGGTTGACACGCTTCGCGCGCGCGGCGTCGGCGTGCACCGCCGGGTCGGAGAGTTCCTCCTGCACCCGGCGATGCTCTTCAATCAGTGCCTGGACCGACTCGAACACGCCTACGCTCCGCTCAGTGTCAGATCAGCGAATGCTGTTCTCGTGGCTGTGGCTGGAGCCCCCGGCAGCGGGCGCCGGCATCGACTTCTGCATCTGCACGAGGAACTCGACGTTGGAGTTGGTCTCCTTCAGCTTGCCGAGCACGACCTCGAGTCCCTGCTGATGATCGAGACCTGCGAGCGCACGACGCAGCTTCCACGTGATCTTGACCTCGTCAGCCGAAAGCAGCATCTCCTCACGGCGGGTGCTGGATGCATTCACGTCTACGGCCGGGAAGATGCGCTTGTCGGCCAGAGCGCGCGACAGGCGCAGCTCACTGTTGCCCGTGCCCTTGAACTCTTCGAAGATCACTTCGTCCATCTTCGAGCCGGTCTCCACGAGCGCAGTGGCGAGGATGGTGAGCGATCCGCCGTTCTCGATGTTGCGCGCGGCGCCGAAGAAACGCTTGGGCGGGTAGAGTGCCGACGCGTCGACGCCACCGGTGAGCACGCGACCCGAGGCGGGAGCGGAGATGTTGTATGCACGGCCGAGGCGCGTGATCGAGTCAAGCAGCACCACGACGTCGCGTCCGAGCTCCACAAGACGCTTCGCGCGCTCGATGGCGAGTTCTGCGACGGTGGTGTGATCTTCGGCAGGCCGGTCGAAGGTGGAGGCGATGACCTCACCCTTCACCGTGCGCTCCATGTCGGTGACTTCTTCGGGACGCTCGTCGACGAGGACCACCATCAAGTGAACTTCAGGATTGTTGAGCGCGATGGCGTTCGCGATCTGCTGGAGCACGATCGTCTTGCCTGCTTTGGGCGGTGCGACGATCAGCCCGCGCTGACCCTTGCCGATGGGCGCGACGAGATCGATGATGCGCTGGGTCAGCTTCTCAGGCGCGGTCTCCAGGCGCAGACGCTCCTGCGGGTACAGCGGGGTGAGCTTGCCGAAGTCGACGCGGTTCGCGGCATCTTCCACAGAAAGACCGTTGATCGAATCGACCTTGACCAGTGCGTTGTACTTCTGACGCCCCTGCTGCTCGCCCTCACGGGGCTGTTTGATGGCGCCGACGATAGCGTCGCCCTTTCGCAGGTTGTACTTCTTCACCTGGCCGAGCGAGACGTAGACGTCACTCGTGCCCGCGAGGTAACCGGTGGTGCGGACGAACGCATAGTTGTCGAGCACATCGAGGATGCCGGCGATGGGGATGAGGACGTCGTCCTCTCCGATCTCGGTCTCGAACTCGTCAGAGGTGCTTCCTCCGCGACGCTTGTTGCGCTGACGCCCACGGCCGTTGCCGCTCTCGTCATCGGAGTTGTTCTGCGGCTGGCTGTCCTGGGCGCCGTTCTGGCTGCGACCACGGTTGCGGCTGCGGTTACGGCCGCGGCCGCGACCCGACCCCTCTTCGCCATCGTTCGCGTCGGAGCCACTGTCATTGGACTGGTTGGCCTTCGCGTTCTCGTTGGACTGATCGGCCTTGCCGTTGCTGGGCTGCTCGCTCTGGCCACTGTCGCTGGACTGATCGGACTTGGCGTTGCCCTTGTCGTTCGACTTGTCAGCGCTGCTGTCACCGGATTCGGACTGGGCCTCATCGCCGGCCGTCTTGGCCTTTGACCGTCCAGTGCTCTTCTTCGACTTCGGTGCACGCTCGGGTGCGTCGCCGGCGGCGTTGTCGGCCGGTGCTACGTCCTCGGCGACCGGGTCGGCCTTCTTGCGTCCGCGCCCACGGGCGTTGGTCTTCGGAGCGGGCGCATCCACCGATGCAGCGTCTGCGGATGCCTCGCCTGCAGTGTTGTCCGCGGCGGCGGCAGGCGCCTCCGCAGGTGCCTCAGCTGCGGGAGCAGCATCCGAATCGGTCTTCTTCGCGCGGCTGCGACGCGGGGCCTTCGCCTTAGGAGCGGCGTCAGCTGCCGGTGCGTCGTCTGATGCGGCGGGGGCGGAGGACTCCGCCGCTGCCGGCGCTTCGGCCGACGCCTGCTCTGCCTTGGCCGCCGCGCTGGCGGTGGTCGCACGGCGCGGGGCGCGCTTACGAGGCGGTGCCTTCGTCGTGTCAGCCGTCGCTGCGGTGTCAGTGGCTGTAGCGGCCGGAGCCTGCTGGTCGTTCTGGGTCTCGGAGAAATTCTCCACGAGTACTCCCTTATATGTCGTGGGAAATGAGCATGTCTCGCGCACAACGGGTGCTGCGCGCGATCGCACGGGCAGACACTCGGTGTCCGCCAGCCAGAACCCTGAATGCGGTTCTGGGGGTTACGTGCGGATCTCGCAGATTTGCGATGGGGGCCAGATTCACGAAATTACGTGGAGCCCTCCGCTCGAGTCTTTACTGTACCACCCCGCACGTCCACGGCGAGCATGAGGCCCTCCCATGGGGTGTCGGCGACCGACTCGGCCAACTCCAGCGCATCCAGGCGACTTCCCGGCCCGTCTGCGAGCACGAGAACGCTCGGTCCTGCTCCGGAGACGACCGCTGCGAACCCGGCTTTGCGCAGTGCCTGCACGAGCATGTGCGTCTCAGGCATCGCCTCAGCACGGTAGTCCTGATGCAGCCGATCTGCTGTCGCGTCGAGAAGCAGCTCTGGGCTCTGCGTGAGCGCCGCGATGAGGAGTGCGGAACGAGAGACGTTGAACACGGCATCCTCGCGAGACACCTGCGGAGGCTGTAGCGACCGAGCGAGCGTCGTCGACATGGTGTGTTCCGGAACGAGCACGAGCGGTGCGACGCCGCGATGCACGATCAGCTTCTTGTGCTGAGGGCCGCTCTCTCCCGTCCAGGCGATCGTCAGGCCGCCGAACAGCGCAGGCGCGACGTTGTCCGGGTGGCCCTCGAGCTCAGTGGCCAGACGCAGCAGATCGGCATCGGTGAATTCGACCTCGTCGGCCAGCAGTCCTTTGGCCGCGAGAACGCCGGCGGTCACCGCAGCGCCCGAAGAGCCCAGCCCTCGCCCGTGGGGCACGCCATTGTCCGCGACGATACGCAGCCCTGGCATCTCGCGGCCGACATCCTGGTAGACGTGGTCGATCGAGCGGACGATGAGGTTCGACTCATCCCGCGGAATCTCCGCGGACCCTGAGCCGCTGACCTCGATCTGGAGTTCGTCAGTGGGAAGCGCCGTGACGAGCAACTCGTCGTACACGCTGAGGGCGAGTCCGAGGGTGTCGAAGCCAGGCCCGAGGTTCGCGCTCGTGGCAGGAACCTGCACCTGGACGGTGCGCCCTTCGACCGCCTCAGGGAACGCAGCGCCCATCACTCGCCTTCCACGCGCAGGACGGAGACCACGCTGTCGACGACGTCGCTCGCGGCAAGGCGGTCGACCGTGTCACTCAGGGCCTGCTCCGTCGCTCGGTGCGTGCCGATGATGAGACGGGCGACCGACGCGGACTCGTCCGACGTGGACGGACCCGTCCCTGAGGCTGTCGAAGGGTCGATCGACTGCACGACCGTCGCCACCGAGACTCCGCCGTCGCTCAGGATGGTGGCGATCGATGCCAGCACTCCTGCCTTGTCGGAGACTTCGAGCGTGATCTGGTAGCGGGTGATGACGTGGCCGATCGGGACAGTGGGAAGGTTAGCCCTCGTGGACTCGCCCACTCCCACGCCGCCTGCGATGTGACGACGAGCCGCCGAGACCACGTCGCCGAGCACTGCGGACGCCGTCTGCACGCCTCCGGCGCCGGCGCCGTAGAACATCAGCGAGCCCGCGGCCTCCGCTTCGACGAACACGGCGTTGTTCGCACCGTGCACAGAGGCGAGCGGATGCGAGCGCGAGACCAGCGCCGGGTAGACCCGCACAGAGATCGACTCAGTCGAGTCGACCGTGACCCGCTCGCACACAGCGAGCAGTTTGATCACGAAGCCGGCCGCGCGGGCCTCTTCGATCATCGACGGCGTGATCTGAGTGATGCCTTCACGGTGGACAGCGTCCAGCGGGACAGTGGTGTGGAAAGCGAGGGACGCGAGGATCGCTGCCTTCTGCGCGGCGTCGAAGCCTTCGATGTCTGCGGTGGGATCTGCTTCGGCGTAACCGAGGCGCTGTGCGTCGGCAAGCACCTCGGCGAAGTCTGCGCCTTCGGAGTCCATCCGGTCGAGGATGTAGTTCGTCGTGCCGTTTACGATGCCCATGATGCGCACCACGCGGTCGCCGGCGAGCGAGTCGCGCAGCGGACGGATGATCGGGATCGCGCCCGCAGCCGCGGCTTCGTAGTGCACGGATGCGCCCACCTGGTTGGCGGCTTCGAACAGCTCGGGGCCGTGCGTCGCCAGCAGCGCCTTGTTCGCGGTGACGACGTCGGCGCCGGAGTTCAGCGCCAGCAGAAGGTTGCTGCGAGCAGGCTCGATCCCGCCCATGAGCTCGATCACGATGTCGGATCCGACGATCAGACTCTCCGCGTCGGTCGTGAACAGCTCCGCGGGCAGATCTACGTCGCGCTTCGCATCGACATCGCGCACGGCGATGCCAGCGAGTTCCAGCGAGGCACCAGCACGGTCGGCCAGCTCGTCGCCGTGACGGAGCAGCAGATCAGCGACCTGCGATCCCACAGCTCCGGCTCCCAGCAGTGCTACCCGAAGTCGTCGGTACTCGGTCATCGTGCTCCTTCATTCGTGCTTATCCCGGCATCACGTGCCAGAAGGTCTTCAATGCTTTCGCCGCGGACGATCACTCGCGAGCGGCCTTCGGAGACCGCTACGACCGCCGGGCGAGGGACGTGGTTGTAGTTACTCGAGAGTGAGACGCAATAGGCACCGGTGGCCGGCACCGCGAGCAGGTCGCTCGGGGCGACATCGGCGGGGAGATACTCGTGATCGACCACGATGTCACCTGATTCGCAGTGCTTGCCCACCACTCGCGCGAGCACCGGATTCTCGCCGCTGGTTCGCGAAGCGACGCGGGCCGAGAACTGCGCGCCGTAGAGCGCGGGCCGCGCGTTGTCGCTCATCCCGCCGTCGACGCTCACGTACAGACGACTCATGCCCGAATCCAGTCGCACTTCCTTGGTCGTGCCGACTTCGTACAGTGTGATGCCAGCAGTGCCCACGATCGCGCGTCCGGGTTCGAATGCGAGAGTCGGCAGAGGAATCGCTCGCGCGGCGCATCCGTCAGCGACAGCCGCCACGATCTCTCGCGCGAGCTGGTCGATCGGAGTGGGGTCATCGACGCTCGTGTAGGCGATTCCGAACCCGCCGCCGAGGTTCAGGAGCGGGATGTCACCACCGGCGCGGAGCTTCTCGTGAAGCGCCAGCACGCGCGCAGCGGATTCACGGAACCCGGCGACACCGAAGATCTGCGATCCGATGTGGCAGTGCAGACCGACGAACTCCAAACCCGGCAGCTCGCGTATGCGTGCGACGGCAGTCTCAGCGTCCGTGAACGCCATGCCGAACTTCTGGTCTTCGTGCGCAGTGGCGAGAAAATCGTGAGTCTCAGCATGCACGCCGCTGTTGACGCGGACCAACACCTTCTGCACGGCACCTCTGCGTGCGGTGACGGCGGCGATCCGCTCGATCTCGATCGCGCTGTCGACGATGATCGTGCCGATGCCGACATCAACAGCCCGCTCGATCTCGCTGACGGATTTGTTGTTGCCGTGGAAACCGATGCGCGATGGATCCACGCCCGCGGCGAGCGCGACTTCGAGTTCTCCGCGCGTGCAGACGTCGACGTTCAGGCCTTCCTCTGTCACCCAGCGTGCGATGGCAGTGGAGAGGAACGCTTTGCCTGCGTAGTACACGCGAGCAGTGGTGCCGTGCTCGGCAGCGGCCGCGGCGAACGCATCGTGGAAGCCGCGAGCGCGAGAGCGCACCTCGTCTTCATCGAGCACGAGAAGCGGAGTGCCATACGTCTGAGCGAGCTCTGTCGCCGCGATTCCTCCGACGACGAGCGTTCCGCTGTCATCGCGTTTCGCAGACGCGGGCCAGACGCCTGCTGCCAGGGCGTTGACGTCGTCAGGCTCGACGAGCCAGTTCGGAGCGAGCGAGTCTCCAGTGGAAAGCACAGAGCACCAATCGTGGGGGAAGAGATCCGCGTACAGGAGCACGCCGTACAAGACTGCCCCGATTCTATGGCACCTAGAAGACCCCGCTTGCATCCGCAAGCCCCTCGCGTCCGACCGCGACGTTTCATTACGGTGAAGACATGGAGAGCACCCAGACGGACCGTTCCGCGCCCACGAAGAAGTCCACCGGAATCGCGGGTGTGATCCAGTCAGTGATCGCTTGGGCGCTCGCACGGAAGATCGTGCGAGCCGCACTTCTCTACGTCGAGCGACGCGGCCCCGCGCTGGCGGACAGCATCACGTATCGGGCACTTTTCAGTGTGTTCGCCGGCCTGCTGCTCGGGTTGTCGATCGCGTCGCTCTGGTTGGCGGGAAACAGCGCCGCGTGGGATGCGATCATCCGGGCCGTCGACTCGGCCATCCCCGGGCTTCTCGGGGAGGGCGGTGTGGTCGAGGATCCGGCGTCGATCGAACCGCCACCCGGTCTTTCGATCGCGGGGATCATCTCGGCTATCGCCCTCGTCGGCGCGGCGCTCGGCGCCATCGGCACGCTCCGCATCGCCGTGCGGACCGTTGCCGGGGTGGTGCTCGATGACACATTCTGGCTCTGGGTGATCCTGCGCAACCTCGCGCTGGCGGTCGGCATCGCCGTCTCGTTCGTCGCCGCTGCGGCAGTCACGTTCGCCGCACGCACCGGCATCGGCTTCGTGACGAACGTGCTCGGCCTTCCCTCCGATGCCGTCGGCGCAGTGTGGGGAATTCGCATCGTGTCGCTTCTGGTGGTGTTCGCCCTGGACACCGCGCTGATCGTCGGCATCTTCCGGTTGCTCTCCGGTCGACGTGCTTCAGCGCGGTCGATCTGGTCAGGGGCGCTGCTCGGCGGACTCGGACTGCTCGTGCTGCAGGAACTGTCGAGCCTGTTCGTCGGCGGCGCGACTGCGAATCCGCTGCTCGCGTCTTTCGCCTCGCTGCTGGCGTTGCTGATCTGGCTCAACCTCAGCGCGCAGGTGATCCTCATCGCCTGCGCCTATATCGTCACCGGCGCAGAAGAGGAGCACGACCGCGTCTCGGCGAGCGGTCCGCGATCGTTCGCGCAGCGAAGGGTGCAGCGCGCACAGCAGGATGTCATCGTCGCCACGAAGGCGCTGCGTGCGGCAGAAGAGGCCGAGGCGACCGAGCGCTCCTAGGCTGCGTCTCCTGCCGGACGTCGCTGTCGCAGCGACGTCCGCACCCGCGATGGGCACGACGTCTATCCGCAGACGCCGTCGGCCTGCAGCGTCTCGTCGGTCACGATCGCACCATCCACGCCGAAATCGATGACCGCCAGAGAGTTCTCGATCGAGATCCCCGTCACGGTGACGCCCGCCGGCAACTGATCCGCGATGCAGATCCGCTGCGGCTGAGTGAGTTGCGCGGCGGCGTCCCCGAACCTGTCGGCGATCTGCGCGGCGCTCAACGCGACGCCGGCGATCTTGAGTTCGACCGGCGAGAGCAGGAGGTCACCGGCATCCGCATCGGGGGTGACCGTCAACGCCACGGGGATCGTCATCCCGAGAACGGAAATGCTGCCGGAGGCAGTCACGTCAGGTTCGGAGAACTCGACCGCGTCGATGGGCAGATCCGATACGGCGACGAGGGCCGTGAACTGGTCCTGATCGATACGCACTGTGCCCTGCGCGTCAGCGAGGTCTCCCCCGCGCAACGGCACACCGGTCGCCGTCACGTCGGCGGCGCCGGTGATGCCTCCGACAGTGACGGACTCGGACGACAGACGCAGTTCGTCCAGCCGTCCGCCGAGCAGTTGGGGCAGCAGGATGCCACCGGCCTCTACATCAAGCTGCTGATCGGCGGGAAGCTGGAGCTGTTCGATCACGATGCCGCGAACGACACCGGGCAGGATGCTGCGCGCGAGAACCTCCGCCGCAACGAGGAGCGCGGCGAGAACGACCACGACGACGAGAAGCACCCATGGCCATCGGGCTCGGGACTTCTCGCCTGCGGTCATCACATGCGTTCCGGAGCGGAGACGCCGAGCAGGCCGAGCCCGTTGCGCAGCACCTGTCCGGCTGCATCATTCAGCCACAGCCGCGTTCGGTGCACCGTCTCGATCGGCCCGTCACTGAGCGGTATGACGCGGCAGTTGTCGTACCACCGGTGATACAGGCCGGCCAGCTCTTCGAGATAGCGCGCGACCCGGTGCGGCTCGCGCACCTCAGCGGCGAAGGCGACGATGCGCGGGAACTCCTGCAGGGCGCCGAGCAGCGCGGACTCCGTCTCATGGGTGAGAGTCTCCGGAGCGAACTCCGATCGATCGACGCCCGAATCTGCCGCGTTGCGGCCGACGTTGTGTGTGCGGGCGTGCGCGTACTGCACGTAGAACACCGGGTTGTCGTTGGTGCGTTTCTGCAGCAGCTCTGGGTCGAGGTCGAGTGGCGAGTCCGCCGGCGAGCGCTCCAACGAATACCGCAGTGCGTCAGTGCCGAGCCAGTCGAGCAGGTCGTCCATCTCGATGATGTTGCCTGCACGCTTGGAAAGTCGCGCACCGTTGATCGACACCATCTGGCCGATGAGTACCTGAATGTTCTTTTCGGGGTCTTCACCGGCTGCGCCTGCGACGGCCTTGAGGCGGTGGACGTAGCCGTGGTGGTCGGCTCCGAGCAGATAGATCTTGTGCTGGAAGCCGCGGTCGCCTTTGCTGAGGTAGTAAGCGGCGTCAGCTGCGAAATATGTGTACTCGCCGTTGGAGCGACGGATGACACGGTCTTTATCGTCGCCGAAGTCGGTGGTGCGTACCCAGACTGCGCCTCCTTCGTCGAAGACGTGCCCCTGCTCGCGCAGGCGCTCCACTGCTCTGTCGATGAGGCTGGAGCCGGAGGCATCCTTCGCGTGAAGAGTTCGTTCGGAGAACCACTCGTCGAAAGGCACGTTGAAGCGTTCGAGGGAGCTCTTGATCTCGGCGAGCTGGTACTCATAGGCGAGATCCTCGGCAACGGTCAGCTGCTCAGCTTCGGGGAGATCCAGCAGGTCGGGGCGTGCCTCGATGACGCGCCCGGCCAGCGTCGCAATGTACTCGCCGGGGTACCCGCCTTCTGGAGTCGGCTGCCCCTTGGCCGCGGCGACCACCGAACCCGCGAATCGCTCCATCTGCGCGCCCGCATCGTTGATGTAATACTCGCGAACCGCGTTAGCGCCACTGGCAAGGAGAAGCCGAACGATCGAGTCTCCAAGAGCAGCCCAGCGTGTGTGAGCGATATGCAGGGGTCCGGTCGGGTTCGCCGATACGAACTCGACGTTGACGCTCACGCCCCGCTGAGAATCATTGGTGCCGTACGCAACGCCCGCCTCGACGATCTTCTTGGCGAGCACTCCCGCGGCGGCGGCATCGAGTCGGAAGTTGATGAACCCCGGCCCAGCGACCTCTGCGCTGGCGACCCCGTCCACCGTGACGACCTCATCTGCGATCCGTTGTGCGAGCTCACGAGGGTTCGTCCCGAGCCTCTTCGCCAGTCGCATCGCCACGTTCGATGCCCAGTCGCCGTGATCGCGATTTCGCGGGCGCTCGAGAACCACGTCGGCGACATCGAGATCGAGTTTCTCGTCAGGTCGCAAAGATGCCGCGATCGGCGTGACGACGGCGAGAACGGCTTCAGCAAGAGTGTCGGGATTCATATCGATACAAGTCTACGGCGCGGCACGCGTCAGCCGGTGTCGCCACCTTGCTCTCACGAATTGGCGATCCATCGCGGATCGCTTACTCTCTTGCCATGGCTCCGGCGACGACGCGGCGCACTATGCGCGCGACAGCACTGATCGCAGTGCTCGCGACGGCGATGGCAGCCGTCGTTCTCGGAATCTGGCGACCCTGGATCCCGGAGAGCGTGGAAACCCAGGTCCTCGCCTCTGAAGAGATCGTCGCAGTGGCACCCGCGCCGCTGGCGCTGCCGGAACATCCGCGAGTTCTCGTGTTCGGGGACTCATGGACTTACGGGTCCGTCGCGAGCCAGCCCTCCCTCGGCTACGCGTATCTCCTCGCAGACCTGTTGGACGGCGAGACGGTCGTCGACGGCATCCGCGGGAGCGGCTATCTCCGACCGGGGATCGACGGCCCCTCCTTCGGCGATCGCATCACCGCACTCGATCCCACGATCGAGCCGGATCTCATCATCATTCAGGGCTCCGTCAACGATCGCGACCAGGGCGCGGAAGGTTATCGCGAGGCCGTGACCGCCGCGTGGGACGCACTTGCGGCGCTGTACGCGGAAGCTGCGATCGTGGTGCTCGGGCCAGCACCGCACGAGCTGCCCGTCGGGTCGGGCACCGCGCGGATCGATCAAGACCTCACCGCATTGGCAGGGGCTCGCGGCTGGTGGTACATCTCTCCCGTGCAAGACCAGTGGATCACGGAGCAGAACTACCTGGATCTGATAGACGTCGACCCCGGCAACCGGCATCCTTCCGATGTCGGTCACCGATATCTCGCAGAGCAGGTGGCGGCGGCCCTGGGCGAACTCGCCGCGGCTCCCGTCACAGACGCCGGCAGTATCGAGCTCGACGGTTCCGAGTCCGACCTCGACCAGTGATATTGTCGATCGGTACGCCTCCGTAGCTCAGTGGATAGAGCGCCGGTTTCCGGTACCGTAGGTCGCAGGTTCGACTCCTGTCGGGGGCACAACTGAAACCCCACCCAATCGGGTGGGGTTTCGCGTTTTCCATGGCGCGCACAGGACGAATTCGCGCACTGCTCTCGCCGGTGTGAGGCACTTGGTATCAGACTGTGACCTTGCCGTTTCGCAGGCGCTGATGTCGCTCTTTCCTCACTACGCCGACGCGCCTCGTCGGGGTTGCTTCCCCTCGCCCGATGACGCGAGCATGGGCTCTCGCACCGAGCCCGGTTTTAATCGCGTCTGGTCTGGGGTTCATGGGCATATATCAACGGTCATCGCGGCGCGTTGCAGCCGCACCCGATGCCGCCACCGCCACGCCCTGCGCCCGGTTATCGAGGGCATCGATAGAGGAGACCGGACGCATCACGTCTGGTCTGCAATCGGCTCGAAATCGCGTCTGTCGCGCGCGATGCATGTTGACATGTCTCGCGCACGCTCCCTAGCGTTGGCGCGAGTTCCTCCACCCGAGATTCCATGCTTCAGAAAGGCAAACAATGCAGCTTTCACAGCGTTCCTCTACCGTCGCCTTCGGCGCGTTGACCGCAATCGCGCTGACGGTGGGTCTGGCCGGATGTGCCGGCGGTGACACCTCCGGCGGCGGTGAAGGCGGCGCGACGGGCGATCTCAAGGACACGTACACGGTCGCGACCGACAGTTCGTTCGTTCCCTTCGAATTCGACCAGGGCGGCGAGCACGTCGGGTTCGACATGGACATCGTCAACGCCATCGCCGAAGAGGTCGGCTTCGACGTGAACCTCGAGGTCACGAACTTCGACGGCATCATCCCGGGGCTGCAGACGGGGTCGTTCGACATCGCCATCGCGGGCATCACGATCACCGACGAGCGCAAGGGCGCTGTCGACTTCACCAGCCCGTACTACAAGTCCGGCACGCGCATCGGTGTTCCTGTCGACAACTCGGACATCACGAGCATGGAAGACCTCGACGGCAAGACCGTCGCCTCCCGCCTGGGTTCTGCACCGCTCGACTACCTCGCGGAGAACGTGGCCGGCGCGAATGCTCTGCCCTTCGAGCAACTCGATCAGATGTACCTCGCGGTCGAGGGCGGTACCGCTGATGCTCTCCTCTACGACGCACCGAACGTCGAGTACTACATCAAGACCACTGGTGAAGGAAAGCTGAAGGTGGTCGGTGACCTCTACGAGGCCCAGGAGTACGGCATCGCCGTTTCCAAGGACAACGAGGCTCTTGTCGAAGCGATGAACCAGGCCCTGGCGAACATGATCGATGACGGTCGCTACGCCGAGATCTACACCGAGTGGTTCGGCGAGGAGCCCGAGTGGCTCGAGGACCTCGCTGCCATGGGCGTGGACGCGAAGTAAGCTCCGCGCACTATTCGTTGAGGCGGGTGCCACGGTGCACCCGCCTCTCCCATGAGAGGCACACTCGACATGCACGCACTCGCAAACTTCGACTGGGCTGGGGTGATCGAGTTCCTGCCGGCGCTCGGCGTCGGCCTTTATTACACACTGCTCGTATCGGTCATCGGCATCGGCATCGGCTTCGTCATCGGGGCATTCGTCGGGCTTGGGCGCATCAGCCGCATCAAGCCGCTCTACTGGCTCGCCACGGTCTACGTCGAGCTGATTCGAGGGACTCCGGTTCTCGTCCAGGCGATTTGGATCTTCTTCGCACTCCCGCTCATCATCAACTACACGCTTCCGTCGCTCGTCGCCGGCATCATCGTGATCGCTCTGAACTCCGGTGCGTACATCGCCGAGATCGTGCGCGGTGCGGTGCAGTCCGTCGACAAGGGGCAGATGGAAGCCGGACGCTCGCTCGGCATGGGCAAGCACACCACCATGCTCCACGTGATCTGGCCGCAGGCATTCCGCCGTATGATTCCCCCGCTGGGCAACCAGTTCATCATCAGCATCAAGGACACCTCGCTGCTGTCAGTGATCCTGGTACCAGAGCTCATCTTCCAGGGGCGTATGATCGCTGCCAGCCATTTCAATGCTGTCGAGATCTATACGACCGTCGCGGCGTTCTACCTCGTCATCACGCTCACGCTGTCGAAGGTGCTCAGCATTATTGAAAAGCGATTGGACCGCTGACATGATCATCGAAGTCAAAGACCTGCACAAGTCGTTCGGCGACAACGAGGTGCTGTCGGGGATCAACTGTTCCGTCGATGAATCCGAAGTCGTGTGCGTCATCGGACCGTCCGGTTCGGGCAAGAGCACGCTTCTTCGGTGCCTGAATCTCTTGGAAGAGATCACCAGCGGCACCGTGATCGTCGACGGCAACGACGTCACCGACAAGAAGATCAACATCGATGAGGTCCGTACCGAGATCGGTATGGTGTTCCAGCAGTTCAACCTGTTCCCGCACAAGTCGGTGATCGAGAACATCATGCTGGCACCGATGAAGGTTCGAGCGATCGACAAGCAGGCTGCGCTCGCGCGTGGCCGCGCCCTGCTGGCAAAAGTCGGACTCGCCGAGAAGGAGAACGCGTATCCCGCGCAGCTCTCCGGCGGCCAGCAGCAGCGAGTGGCGATTGCACGAGCGCTGGCAATGGAGCCGAAGATCCTCCTCTTCGACGAGCCGACATCGGCCCTTGACCCTGAGCTCGTCGGGGACGTTCTCGCGGTGATGAAAAACCTGGCCGACGAGGGCATGACGATGGTCGTGGTCACGCACGAGATGGGCTTCGCTCGCGAGGTCAGCGATCGCGTCATCTTCATGGACGGTGGCGTCGTCGTCGAAGAGGGCGAACCTCACGCGATCTTCGATGCGCCGAAGGAAGAGCGCACCAGGGAGTTCCTCAACAAAGTGCTGTGATGCAGCGTGACACGTTCGTCGCCGCTCACGCTCTACGATAGAAACGACGAACTTGGCACCCCTTCCAGCACAATCGAGGTACGAGATCTTGCAGTACATCTCCACACGCGGCGGCACACTCGGGCAGTACTGCGATGTCCTCCTTGAGGGGCTTGCTCCCAACGGCGGACTCGCTGTGCCGGAGCGACTTCCGCAGTTGAGCGACGCCGAGCTCGAGCGGCTGCGTCCGCTGACGTATGCAGAGCTGGCGACCGAGATCATCGGTCTCTTCGCCACAGACATCCCGCGCGAGGACATGGCTCGCCTCACCGCCGCAGCGTACGGCGGCGGAAAGTTCGCGGCTGACGAGATCGTTCCGGTCACCGAGATCGGCGAGGCTATGACGCTCGTCGGTCTCTCCGAAGGACCGACGTTGGCGTTCAAAGACATGGCTATGCAGTTCCTCGGCGAGGCGCTCGAATACGTCCTTGAGAAGAACGACCGTGTGCTCAACGTCATCGGCGCCACTTCCGGTGACACCGGATCGGCTGCAGAGCATGCGCTGCGTGGTCGCGACCGCGTGTCGGTCTTCATGCTCTCTCCCCAGGGCCGCATGAGCGCCTTCCAGCGCGCGCAGATGTACTCGTTGCAGGACGAGAACGTCCACAACATCGCCGTCGAAGGCAATTTCGACGACTGCCAGAACCTCGTGAAGCGTCTTTCCAGCGATCTCGACTTCAAGAGAGCGCATAGTCTCGGCGCGGTGAACTCGATCAACTTCGGCCGTATCTCCGCACAGATCGTGTACTACGTGTGGGCCTGGCTGCGAGTGACGGATGCCGTTGCGGAAGCCGACCGCGCGCGCGTCGAGGTCTCGTTCGCCGTCCCCTCGGGCAACTTCGGAAACATCCTCTCCGGGCACTATGCCAAGACCATGGGCGTTCCGATCCGCAAGCTCGTGCTCGCGTCGAATGAGAACAACGTGCTGGATGAGTTCTTCCGCACGGGCCACTACCGTCCGCGCACCGCTGAGAACACTCTGGCGACCTCCAGCCCTTCAATGGATGTCTCCCGCGCGTCCAACCTGGAGCGGTTCGTCTTTGACCTGCTCGGCCGCGATCCGGAGCGCACCGCAGCGGCTTGGCACGAACTCGAGGAGCGGGACGAGATCAATCTCTCTGCAGAGATCGACCGATTCCTGCCTGAGTTCGGCCTTGTCAGCGGAACGAGCACACACAGCGACCGGCTCGCGACGATCCGTGATTTCTCCGAGAACAACGGTGTCATCCTCGACCCGCATACGGCCGACGGTGCGAAGGTCGCACGCGAACACGTCGAAGAGGGCATCGCGATGCTGCTGCTTGAGACCGCCAAGCCCGCGAAGTTCGCCGATCTCATCGCCGAGGCGATCGGCACGACCGTCGAACCGGATGCGGAGACGCGGGCGCTGCTTGACGCGCCGCAGCGAGTCGTCAAGATGCCTAATGACGAGCAGGAGCTTCGTGCCTACATCGCCGAGCGCGCGTTGAGCTCATAGCGTCGCGGTCCGCTGCATGGACGCGAAGATCGACTTCAAGAGGACGATCCAGTCGTATCGTGCGCGCAAAGGGCGCTTCGATCTCATCGATGTGCCCACGCTGAACTACCTCATGGTCGACGGCCGCGGCGATCCCAACGTCGCGCCGGAATTCGCATCTGCGATCGAAGCGCTGTATCCGATCGCGTACACCCTCAAATTCGCCAGCAAGCAGCATCTCGGGCGCGACTACACCGTCATGCCGTTGGAGGGGCTGTGGTGGGCTGAGGACTACGGCTCGTTCACAGCCGCGCGGGACAAATCGGCGTGGGAGTGGACGCTGATGATCATGCAGCCGGACTGGATAGACCAGGAGATGTTCGTGGATGCAGCCGCCAAGGCGTCAGCGAAGGATCGAACCGGACGAGTGCGCGACGTGCGCTTCGAATCGGTCGCTGAGGGACGGTGCGTGCAGACGATGCACGTAGGCGAGTTCGATGACGAAGCACCCCTTCTCGCCCAGATGCACGGTGTGATCATCCCTCAGCACGGTCTGCGACCGGCGGGAAAGCATCACGAGATCTACTTCAGCGATCCGCGCAAAGGAGATCCTGCCCGGCGGCGAACGATCCTGCGCCAGCCCGTGGTCCGTTCAGCCGATCGCGACTGCGATGCCGATCACCACCAGCGCTAGCAGCGGCAGACCTCCCTGCAGCACCGCCGCGCGCATCTTGGTGCGATCGGACAGCGCGAGCACGAGCGCTGCGGCGAACATCATCGCGGTACCGGCGAACACAAGCGTGATGCCCACTGTCGACAGCCCCGCGAGCAGCAGTGCGATCCCGATCAACGTGGTCAGGGCGAGGAAAAGGTTGTAGAAACCCTGGTTGAACGCGAGCGCCTTCATCGTCACGGCATCCTTCTCGCTGGCGACGCCGAACACTTTGCGCGTCGCCGGCTCGGTCCATCTGAGCGACTCGAGAGAGAAGATGAAAACGTGGAATGCGGCGGCGGCCGCAGCGAAGAAAAGTCCGATGATCAGCATCGTCTGATTCTGCACCATCGACGAGCTCAGTGGTCACAGCAGGAAGATCGGCAGCAGCCCCGGGTTGTGCGCGTGCACCAGCACGGCGAACACGACGGCATCGAACAGCAGATGCACCGTCACGACATAGGCGAGCGAGTGCGTGCGCAGGAAGATGTAGCCCTGCAGCAGTGCGAATGGGATCGTCAGCACCGGCCCCCACTCGCGATAGCCGAGCTCCCAGAGGAACGACACGAACACGATCATCTGCAGCACGTTCGCGAGCGCATTCGGAAAGTGGCGTCGCAACAGGGCGAAGACCGTGCAAATGAAGAACAGCTCATCCCAGATGCCCACAGCGCCGACGCCGACGAAGAGGCGTGCGATCAGCTCCGGGGAGTCGACGACCGGCCAGTTCTGATAGACGCCGCTGCTGATGAAGTAGAAGGGCAGGATCAACCAGCCGAGCACCAGCACCGCGATCAGCCAGCCCCATTGCAAGCGCCCCCATCGCCGGTGAGTGCGCCACGGGAAGTCGATCGCGCGGTCTCGGTAGACGAAGCGCGAAATCAGGTATGGCACCGTAACAGCACCACCGAGTGCGATGGTGAATCGCAGCATCGCCAGGTTGTCGAGCTCGGCGGCAAGCGGGATGACACTGACGATGAGCATCCCTACTGCGATGAGCGACAGGTCGCGTGTGAGCGAGGGGCCGGATGCGGTGACACGACGCCGTTCGACGAGCCACGCCCACACGAGACCGGCCGCGAGGAGAATCCAGCCGAGCCAGCTCAACTCCGCCACGAAGAATGCGGGCGCCGCCAGGCACACGAGCACGGCCGGTGCGAGGCCGGGCACCCACTCGACATCGAGGCGCGTCATGTGCGCGACTTCCGCCGGTATACGAGATCACGGATCTCGCGTCCTTTGGCGATGCCCTTCCTTTCGAACGCTGTCATCACTCTCCCCTCGAAGCGGGAAGCCCAGTCCCCGGAGAAGGCGCGCTCGAAAAGTGGCTCGGCGTCGAGCACTTCGCGCATCTGAAGCGCGTAATCCTCCCAGTCGGTGGCCAGGCGCAGCACGCCGCCATCTGCCAGGGCTCCGGCGGCAGCTTCGCCGAAACCTGGTCGGATCAGCCGTCGCTTGGTGTGACGTTTCTTGTGCCAGGGATCTGAGAAGAAGATCCAGATCTCCGACGCTGCGCCATCTGGCAGATATGTGGCGAGCACCTCAGGAGCATTGGCCTCGATCAGCCGTAGATTGCGAACGCCGGCTTTGTCTGCGTCGAGCATGGTTCGAGCAAGGCCGGCGCGAAAGACTTCGATGGCGAGGAAATCATCGTTCGGGCGCGACGCAGCCGCCGAGACGATGGCGTGCCCCTGACCGGATCCGACCTCGACGATGAGTGAGGAATCGCGACCGTACTCAGCAGCCGGATCCAGCCGGGCGTCGGGATGCACGCTCGTGGACGCGGTGCTGCGAGGCACATCGAGCAGGTAGTGCGGCGCAAGTTCTTCGAAGGCGCGATCCTGCGCTTCGGACATTCGCCCGCTCCGGCGTACGAAAGAGACCGGTTCTTCGCGGAAGGTGCGGGGTTCTTGCATGCCTCAAGCGTATCCGGCCCCGGTCCCTGAGCCCGTCGAAGGCTCCGTCACGAAATCGATGAGCTCTTCGACCCGCCCGAGCAGCGCGGGCTCGAGATCACGATAACTGTGCACCCTGCTCAGGATGAACTGCCATGCGCGCCCGGTGTCCCCCTGCTCTTGGTACGGCCAGCCGAAAGCTTTGCAGATCCCTGTCTTCCAGTCCGTTCCCCGCGGTATCTCGGGCCAGCGAGTGATGCCGAGCGTCTTCGGCGTGACGCACTGCCAGACGTCGATGAACGGATGCCCGACGATTCGCACGTGGGCACCATGAGGCCCTCGCATCACCGCCTCTGCGAGGCGGGATTCCTTCGAACCGGGAACGAGGTGATCAAGCAGCACACCATATCTACGTTTGGCGCTCGGAGGTTCGGCGGAGAGCAGTTCGCCCAGCAGATCGGCGCCCTGTAAGAACTCGACGACAACGCCCTCAGCACGCAGATCTGCGCCCCAGACCTTCTCCACGAGTTCCGCGTCGTGCTTACCCTCGACGAGGATGCGGCTGGGCAGAGCGACCCGGGCCCGCTGATCCGCAACGGCGAAAGAACCGGATGCGGTGCGCTTCGCTGCCTGCTTCACCGGCGCAGGAGGGAGAAGACGCACCGGCTCACCATCGATGAGAAAGCCGCCGCCGAGCGGGAAGAGGCGACGGCGACCCTTGTAGTCCTCGAGCTCGACGTTGCCGTTATGCACCCGCGTGACCGCACCGCAGTAGCCGTCTTCAGCGACCTCTACGACCAGGTCCCGCTCTGCTGCCACAGCGACCACCTTCTTGGAGCCGCGCTCACGCCAGCCTGAAGCCAGCACGTCTGAGCCATACCTGTCGTCCATGCTCCCCAGCGTATGTGTGCCGATGCCGTTCCCTGCGGCGACACAGACAGTTTGTCTAGAGTCGCTTTCGTCGGTCTCGGGTAGTGAATAGACTCGATGCGCACGGGGCTCTGAGGCCCCTCTGAGGGGAGCACAATGCGGACTCGTACAACGGTCGTTCTGGGGTTGATCGCCGCGATGTTCCTGCCAGCGTGGGTTGGCGGCAGTGCGATCGCGACGCCACCGGTCACGCTGAGTTCCGGCTACGTGACCGATGAGGCCGGCGTCCTCGACTCCAGTGAACTCTCCGCAGCGAACGCTCGGCTCTCCGATCTCGCCGCAGACGACGGCGGAGACCTGTACGTGGTGTTCGTCGACGAGTTCACCGATCCTTCCAGCAGTACGGCATGGGCCGATGAGACCGCTGTCGACAACGGCCTGGGCTCCGATCAGTACCTCATCGCAGTCGCCGTCGACGCAGGGCAGTACGCGATCTCCGCCGATGACGCAGGCCCTCTCGACGACGCGCAGATCGATCGTGTACTGGAAGCGATGGAAGCAGGATTGGGCGCGAGCGACTGGGACGGCGCCGTCATCGCCGCCGCCGATGCCTTCCCCGGACAGTCCGGCGCTGGCGCCAGCATCTCGCTGGGCGGCGTGCTCGCCGTCCTGATCCCGATCGCCGCAGTCATCGTCGCGATCGTGTTCATCGTCCGCGCAGTCGGGCGGAGAAAGAAGAGCGCCGCTGCGGTTCCCGTCGCCGATCCGAACGATCCTTACGCGTCGGTGAGCGACGCGGACCTGGAGACGCAAGCAGGCAGCGCCCTCGTCGAAGCCGACGACGCGATCACATCCAGCCGTCAGGAGGTGGGCTTCGCCGTCGCGCAGTACGGCGACGATTCGACCGCTGTGTTCAGCAAAGCAGTGGAGGCGGCTCAGCTCAAGGTGGCCGAAGCCTTCGCGCTGAAGCAACAGCTCGACGATGAGGTCCCCGACACCGCCCAACAGCGCCGCGCCTGGCATATCCAGATCATCCGACTCTGCGACGAAGCCGACGACCTGCTCGATGAGAACGTCGAGGCATTCGAAGAACTCCGCAAGCTCGAGGCCCAGGCGCCTGAGGCTCTCGAACGTCTGAAGACCCGCCGCGCTGCGGCCGAGGCGACTCTGGCCACGGCTCCTCCCGCTCTCGACGCTCTGAAGCAGACCTACGACGGGGCAGCTCTCGCACCCGTATCTGAGAACCCGGTCCAGGCGCAGCAGCGGCTTTCCCTGGCCGACACCGAGATCGCCGATGCCACACAGCTGATCTCAGAGGGCAAGCACGGCGAGGCGGCCTTCGCCATTCGAACCGCCGAAGAGGCCGTGGCGCAAAGCGAACAACTCGTCACGGCAGTCACGACCCTGGCAGCTAACCTCTCGTCCGTCGAAGAGCAGGCACGCGCACTGATCGCGGATCTGTCGGCGGACCTCGCCGCAGCTGCTGCTCTGCCCGAAGCGCAGACGCAGCTCGCTCCGATCATCGCTCGAACTCGCGCCACCATCGACACGGCCAACACAGAGTTGCAGGGTGCCCCACGCAATCCTCAGCGGGTACTGGACGCCCTCGAAAGTGTGAACACGCAGATCGACGAAGCGATCGGCCATGCCCGAGACGCCGCTGCGCAGGCGCAGCGAGCTCAGCGCACACTGCAGCAGCGCCTCACACAGGCTCAGAGTCAGATCTCAGCAGCGAACGACTTCATCGTGACGCGCCGCGGCGCGATCGGTGCAACAGCACGCACACGTCTCGCTGAGGCGAACACCGCGTATTCCGAAGCCGTCTCGCTCCAGGCCACCGACATCACCCGCGCCATCGAACGCGCCACCCGCGCGTACAACCTCGCGCAAGAGGCCCTGTCCTCTGCCACCGCCGAGGTGTCTTCGTTCAACTCCGGCGGCTGGGGCGGCGGCGGGTGGAGCGACAGCGGCTGGAGCGGCAGCAACGGATACAACCGTCGCAGCGACCTGGGAGGCGACGTACTCGGCGGCATCCTCGGCGGCCTGTTCAGCGGCGGCGGAGGCGGCGGCAGCGGATGGAGCTCAAGCAGTAGCAGACGCAGCAGCAGCCGTAGCAGCAGCCGCGCTTCCAGCTTCGGCAGCTCCCGCCGCTCGAGCAGCTCTCGCAGTAGCAGAAGCAGCTCGCGCGGAAGCTCCAGAGGGAGGCGCTTCTAGCATCCTTCGCCATCTCCGAGCTCGACGATCTCAGACGACTCCGTTCCAATCGAAAGGTAACACCATGACCAAGCAGTCCATCTTCGGCCGTATCTCAACCCTGGTGAAGGCCAACATCAACTCGCTCATCGATTCTGCAGAAGACCCGCAGAAGATGATCGACCAGCTCGTCCGCGATTACACCAACAACGTCGCCGACGCCGAGGCAGCGATCGCGGAGACCATCGGAAACCTGCGTCTTCTCGAGCGCGATCACGAGGAGGACGTCCAGTCGGCCAAGAACTGGGGCAACAAGGCCATCGCAGCGAGCCGCAAAGCAGACGAACTGCGCAGCGCCGGCGAGACTTCCGACGCTGACAAGTTCGACAGCCTCGCGAAGATCGCTCTGCAGCGACAGATCAGCGCGGAACGCGAAGCGACCGGTGCAGAGCCGACGATCGCGGCGCAGACCGAGGTCGTCGAGAAGCTCAAGAGCGGCCTGAACGGCATGAAGGACAAGCTGGGCGAACTCAAGAACAAGCGCAGCGAGCTGCTCGCCCGCGCCAAGGTCGCGGAGGCGCAGACCAAGGTGCAGGATGCTGTCTCGTCGATCAACGTGCTCGACCCCACCAGCGAACTCGGTCGCTTCGAGGACAAGGTCCGCCGCCAGGAGGCGCTTGCCCAGGGCAAGGTCGAACTCGCCGCGTCCAGTCTCGACGCCCAGTTCGAGAGCCTGGAAGATCTCGGTGAACTGACCGAGGTCGAGGCGCGTCTGGCCGAGCTGAAGTCGGGCTCGCCCTCGCGGTCGCAGATCGAGTCCTGAGACTCCGGATGCCCCGGGCAGAGCGTCCGGGGCATCCATTTCCCTTCTGGAGGTCTTCGTGGCCCGTTTTCTCGTGGTTCCACAGTGGCAGGGCTCGCCCTCGACCCGCGCGATGCTCCTCATCGACGGTGCATCCAGCATCGCCGGTGACCTCCCCCGAGCGGCCACCACGTTCGTCGACGCCCCTGTCGAGGCAGGAGATTCGCTCGGCACCGGGATTCGGCGCATGAGCGCTCTGCAGCAGGTTCGCGCGCTCGTCGCGTCGGAGATGTCACCGACGACGATCATCATCGGCGGCGACTGCAGTGTGACCGTTGCCGCACTCGATGCGATCGACCGCGACGATCTCGCGATCGTGTGGTGCGATGCGCATCCTGACCTTCACACGCCTGATTCCTCACCCTCGGGCGCCTTTTCCGGCATGGCTCTACGCGCCATCCTCGGACAGAGCGAATCGCAGCTCGCCCTCTCCCCCGCGATCTCGCGTGATCGCGTCATCGTCGCGGGCGCTCGGGTGATCGACGACGGCGAAATGGAGGCTCTTTCCGAGCTCACTCAGCTCAGCGTCGACGACCTGGAAGATGCGGATGCTCTCGCGGCGGCTGTCTCGGCCACGGGCGCACGACGGGTCTGGGTGCACATCGACGTCGATGTGCTCGATCCCGCTGAGCTCTCCGCGGTGTCCTCCGCCGCGCCCTTCGGCATCACAGCAGCCGCGCTCAGCACCGCGATCCGCAGGCTGCGCGAACGCGTTCCGCTCGCAGGAGCAACGATCGCAGGGTTCGCCCCGCGTTCACCCGCCGATGCGGTCGACGACCTCGGCACTATCCTTCGTCTTGTGGCGGCGGTCGCATGAGTGCGAACTGGCGCCCGGCTGCAGAAGAAGCACTCGCGCGCGGCAGGCGTCTTGACCGTCGTATTCCTTCGATCCTGCTCCGCTCTGAGATCAGCCGCCTCGGCTATGCCTGGGCAACGGCGGTCGGCTGGATCTGGGGCTCATTGTGGAGCACAGGGCCAGTCGAGCGACGAGGTGGGATGTGGGTGTTTCGCGGAATGCCCAGTTGGACCTTCAACCGCGGCGGCGTCTGCGTCGGAGGCTGTTTCCTCACAGGCGATGCCCGACCGACTGATGCGGTGCTGCGACATGAGTCCGTGCACAAGGCGCAGTGGCTGCGTTACGGATTCCTGATGCCGGTGCTGTATCTGCTCGCCGGCCGCGATCCGCTACGCAACCGTTTCGAGATCGAAGCGGGCCTCGAAGACGGCAACTACGTCAGTTCGAAGTCGGGAGCAAGCCGAAGCGCTCGGGGGCGTGAATAGCATCAGCCGGGACACGGAGTGCACCAGTGAGGTGCTCGACGATGTCGGCTGTTCCGAGGTAGCCGCCGAACAGGGTGATGTTCGTGGGTGTCTCGCCATCGCACAGCATCTCGTCCGCCCAGGCGCAGGTCGCCCTCGACAGCGCGGTTCCCGGCGCGCAGGAGCGGCCGCTGCCCGGTGCCCCGGATCGTGATGAACGGGTGAGCCAGGTGACCGTCATTCGGGCAGGAGCCTCGATGACGCCGACGTGATCGGCATCGGGCACCTCGATGAAGATGCGCCCGGACGCACACAGCGGAAGCGTGGCGAGGAACACCTCGAGTTCGATCAGCGAGTTCTCATCGGCCGTCACCAGATGGTGCGCACTCCGGCGTGCAGCACGGCGCTGGGCACGCGCGGTACGGGCTTCGATCGGGCTTGTCATGGTTCCTCCATCGTACCACCGATGAAGGGTTGCCTTACCTTGCCGGATCCTCTTCGACGAGGGCCTCACGAAGCGCCTCGAGCTCGGCGTCGGTCATGCCGTGTGCGAGGAGATACTCAGCGGCGGAACCCCAGCGCTCCTCGACCTCTTCGAGGATCGCACGCATGACTTCCTCCGGTGACTTCGTCGCGAGCGCAACAGCGTGGCGAGCGTCCGGATGCTGCAGTTGCAGGAATGCCGTGATCTTACGGTTCCGTTCGTCCGGCAGCTGCGACTCGGTGAGCGCATAGTCCGCGATGATCGCCTCGCGGTCGGCGCCGACTGCGGCGAGCGCCAGAGCGACCGTGACGCCTGTGCGGTCTTTGCCGACCGTGCAATGCACGAGCGTCGGTTCGCCTCTCGCGATGACGCGAATGGCGTCGACGAGCCGTTCACCGCTCTGTTCGAGCAGCTGGCGGTACATCTCATCAAGGCTGAGGTCTTCAGTGAAGAACGAGGTGACCGATCCGAGAAACAGCGGCAGATGCGTCGTCGCGATCTGCTTCGTCGCGGATGGAGCAGAGGCGACCTCCTGCCCGTCGCGAAGGTCGACGATGCGAGAGACGCGCCGCTCCAGCTCAGCGACCCCGGCGGGGGTCGCGTCGACGAGATTGCCGGATCTCAGGAGCCGACCCGCGCGGACGCGACCGTCGCGCGCCGCGATACCGCCGACGTCACGAACATTGAACACGCCCTCGATGTCGATGACTGTCATGCCGTTGCCTTGTCTTCACGAGGTGCGACCGGGTATCGCCCGGCGACCACCACTCTGTTGAAGGCGTTGATCGATATGCATGCCCAGCTGAGGGCAGCGTACTCCTTCTCAGTGAAGACGCTGCCGACGAGGTCGTACACCTCGTCGGAGATACCGTCCTCGCCGATGAAGGTGAAAGCTTCGGCGAGTTCCAGCGCTGCGCGCTCGCGGTCCGAGAACACACCGCTCTCCCGCCATGTGGGAATCTGCGTGAGCGTGTCGGCGTCGATGCCTGCCGCCGTCGCGCGATCGACATGGATGCGGGTGCAATAGGCACATCCGTTCAGCTGCGAGCAGTGGATCATGAGGATCTCTTTGAGGCGGTCGTCGATACCGTTCGCCGCGCAGATCTCACCTACTGTCTTCGAGAAGGCATCCAGCGCCTTGTAAGCCGCCGGCTCAGTCTTGGAAAGGTGTACTCGGGTCTCGCTCATACCTCCAGCTTAGGCTTCCCACCCTGCATCCCGACTCGGCGCAGATTGCGTAGCGTAAGGCTCCTAGATTGAGCATATACGCCATAGCTTTCCGCATCATGTCGAGCATTTTGCACGCGGGTTTCACTCCTCCCGTGGTTTCAGAGCAGAATATGGACGTGGTGACAGACAAAGACGAGTTCCGCTATCTTCCCGGTCAAGCGCAGGCGCTCGATGTAGCTGTTCCCGAGGTCGAGCGCGTGACCCTCTCGCTCCCCGATGGCCGCGAGCTCAGCGCGCTGCGATACGGCAATTCCGCTCCGACGGTCACACTTCTACACGGGGCTGGACTGAACGCCCACACCTGGGACACGACCGCTCTGTTGCTACAGCAGCCGGTCCTCTCGATCGACCTCGCCGGCCACGGTGATTCGAGCTGGCGCGATGACGCCGCCTACACCGCCCGCAACCTCGCCGAAGACGTCGTGCGAGCGATCGATGAGTGGACGAGCGAGCCTCAGATTCTCGTCGGCCAGTCCCTCGGCGGGCTGACCGCCGCGGCCGTCGCAGCCGCTCGCCCCGATCTGGTGCGCGAGCTCATCACCGTCGACATCACCCCGGGAATCGATCCCAAAGGCGGACCGGCGGCGCTTCGACAGTTCTACGCCGGCCCCACCGACTTCGCGTCGCGCGACGAAATGGTCGATCGCGCGATCGCCGCCGGTTTCGGCGGAGAACGTGCTGACACGGAACGAGGCGTGTTCTTCAACACGCGCATACGGCCCGACGGTCGAGTGGAGTGGAAGCACCACTTCGCACGTCTGGCGGCGCAGGTCTTCGCCGCTCCTGAGACAGACATTCCCGCAACATCGGCAGTGCTTCAGGAGACGGGCTGGGATGACCTCCGCGCGATCACCGCTCCCATCACACTCGTACGCGCGACTGCCGGTTACGTCAGCGAGGCCGACGGAGACGAACTGCAGCGCCTCGTCCCAGGATCACGAGTGGTGCCGATCGCTGCCACCCACAACGTGCAGGAGACAGCACCACGCGAACTGGCCGAGCTCATTCGCGCCAGCGTGAACTCCCCCGCCTGATACCTCACCGACCACTCTTGCCTAGACTCGACCTGACCCGGCACACAGCATCTGCCGCCCCGAGAGGACCCGCCACTTCATGTTCCGACGCAACAGACGCCTTGCCGTCATCTCTGCGCTCGCCGCAACCGCTGTCATCCTGAGCGCGTGTGCTGGAGAACCCGAGCCGGTGAAGACCTCGCTCGGCGATCCAGATCCGGAAGCCACGCTGACTGTCGGCCTGGTGCTCGAGCCCAGCAATCTCGACATCCGCCACACCAGCGGCGCAGCCATCGAGCAGGTTCTCATCGACAACATCTATGAGGGCCTCGTAACTCGCACACAGGACAACACGATCGATCCGCGGCTGGCCTCCGATTACGACGTCTCCCCTGACGGGCTCACCTATACGTTCACGTTGAACGAGGGCATCGTCTTCCACGACGGATCAGCCTTGACCTCTGCCGATGTGCTGGCCTCGTACGACGCCGTGCGCACGGATGAGACGTTGCAGGGCTCCGCCGAGTTCGCGGGCGTGGAAGAGATCACGGCACCGGATGAGTCCTCGATCGTCATCACGCTGAGCGAGCCGAACCAGAACTTCCTGTTCTCCTTGACCGGCCCAGCCGGCCTCGTGTTCAAATCCGGTGACGAGACCGACCTGCAGACGGCTGAGAACGGCACGGGGCCGTTCACTCTCGAGAACTGGACGAAGGGCAGCACCATCACCTTCGCCCGGTTCGCCGACTACTGGGGGGACCCGGCCGGAGTGGCCGAGGTGGTCTTCGAATACATCCCCGACTTCACTGCGGGCGTCAATGCCGCGCTCGACGGCAGTCTGGACGTGCTCACCGCCGTCGATCCGAACCTTGCACCTGAACTCGAGGCTTCCGGCGAGTTCGCGCTGACGACGGGACGCACCACAGACAAGGCCACTCTTGCGTTCAACAACGCCAAAGCACCGCTTGATGACGTACGAGTGCGCGAAGCGCTGCGATTGGCGATCGATCACGACGCATTGGTGGAGGCGACCGGTGCAGGCGAGCCGCTGTACGGCCCCATTCCTGAGCTCGATCCAGGCTTCGAAGACCTTTCGGATGTCGCGCCGCACGATCCGGCGCGCGCCAAAGCCCTTCTCGCCGAGGCGGGCGAAGAAGGGCTCGAGCTCACGCTCACGATTCCCTCGTTCTACGGCACCACGGTGCCCCAGGTGCTGATCTCAGACTTCGCAGCGGTCGGCGTGACACTCGATGTCGACCCGGTGGAGTTTCCGACCTGGCTCGAAGACGTCTACACCAACAAGGACTACGAACTCAGCTACGTGCTCCATGTGGAGCCGCGCGACTTCGGTAACTTCGCCAACCCCGACTACTACTTCAACTACGACAATCCCGAGGTCCAGCGCCTCCACGCCGAGGCTCTCGCAGAGATCGATGAAGATGCCTCCGCGGCACTTCTGGCAGAGGCCGCGCGCATCGTCTCCGAAGACCACGCTGTCGACTGGCTCTACAACGGAGCAACGATCACCGCAGTTCGCCCCATCGTCTCCGGCTTCCCCGAAGACTCGATCAACTCGCGCATCGACCTCGCGAACGTCACCGTCGCCGGCGAATAGCATCGGGTGATCCGCTACACGCTGACACGAGGAGTCCTGCTCATCGCAGGGCTCCTCGTGTCGAGCGTGCTCATCTTCCTCACTCTCCGCGTCTTCCCCGGTGACGTGGCCCAGCTCATCGCGGGCACGCAGGCCTCACCCGCCCAGGTGGAGGCCTTGCGTGAAGCGCTGGGCCTCAACAGGCCGCTCCCGGTGCAGTACGGCGAGTGGATCGGTGGCGTCCTCACAGGTGACCTCGGCACCTCTCAGCTCAGCGGGGCTTCGGTGAGCGAAGAGCTCGCGGAGAAGGCTCAGGTCACCGTACCCCTGGGGCTGATGGCGCTCGTGATCGCCATCCTTATCGCCGTTCCCTTCGGCATCCTCTCCGCACTCCAGCGTGGCCGCGCAGCGGGAACGGCACTCAGCGTCACCGCGCAGGCCTTTGCCGCCGTGCCTGTGATCTGGGCCGGCATGATGTTGATCGTGGTGTTCGCCATCTGGCTCGGTTGGCTGCCCGCTCAGGGCTTTCCGCGAGGCGGATGGGACCAGCCATGGCAGGCGTTCAGGTCACTGCTGCTGCCCGCGCTCACCATCGGCGTCATCGAAGGTGCGATGCTGTTGCGGTTCGTCCGCAGCGCCACGCTGCAGGCGCGGAGCCAGGATTTCGTCCGCACAGCTGCCGCGAAGGGTCTCAGCCGTAACCGCGCACTGATCCAGCACGGCATCCCCGCGGTGGGGCTCTCGATCGTGACAGTGCTGGGCCTGCAGGTCGCAGGCATCATCGTGGGATCGGTCATCATCGAACAGCTCTTCACACTTCCGGGCATCGGACGGATGCTCGTCACGGACGTCGGCACGCGTGACCTGGTCAAGGTGCAGAGCGAACTGCTCGTTCTCACCGGCCTGGTGCTCGCCATCGGCTTCATCGTCGACCTGGTCCATCACTTCGTCGATCCCAGACAGAGAGAGGCCGCGTGATGCCTCGCTGGCTGCATATTCTCTGGCAGAGCGCCACGGGGCGCTTCGGGCTCATCACGATCGCGGTCATCGCCGTCGTCGCCCTGGTGTCCGCCTTCTGGACGCCGTTCAACCCGTTGGCCACCGACATCCCGAACCGGTGGGCTGCACCCAGCTGGACGCATCTGCTCGGAACAGACGGCACCGGACGCGACATCCTCAGCCTCATCATGGCCGGAACGCGCACGACGGTGTTCGTCAGCATCGGATCGGGCATCGTCGCCACGTTCGTCGGCATATCGCTCGCTGCCCTGGGCGCTCTGACGATGCGTTGGATGCGGGAGACCGTTGCCGTGCTCGTCGATATCCTGATCGCGTTTCCCGTGCTGATCATCGCCATGATGATCTCGTCCGTCTGGGGTGGTTCGCTCTGGGTGGTGATCTGGGCAGTGGGCATCGGGTTCGGCGTCAACATCGCGCGCGTCACCCGCCCGGAGCTGCGTCGCGTGCAGCAGAGCGACTTCGTTCTCGCAGGAAAGGCATCAGGACTGACCACGTCGCAGAATCTGCTGCGGCATCTGCTCCCGAATATCGCCCCGGTGTTCATCGTGCAGCTGTCGTGGTCGATGGCCGTCGCCGTACTCGCCGAGGCCGGGCTCTCCTACCTGGGGTTCGGCGCATCCATCGTCGAACCGTCGTGGGGCATCCTGCTCGCAGATCTGCAGCGGTACATCAGCATCCATCCGCTCTCGGTGATCTGGCCGGGCCTTGCGATCACCATCACGGTGCTCGCCTTGAATCTTCTCGGCGATGCGCTGCGCGAGGCCACGGATCCGACCCTCCTGCGTCGCTCAGCCGACGTCCACACTCCGGCGGTGGTCGCATGAGTCTTGTCGTGGAAAACCTCGTCGTCGAGATCAACGGACGTCGAGTGATCGACGGCATCTCCTTCGAGGTTCCAGATGGCGCGAGGGTGGGCCTGATCGGTGAATCCGGCTCCGGTAAATCGCTCACTGCTCTCGCCGTGCTCGGACTGTTGCCTGATGGCGCAATCGCCAGCGGCAGTGTCCGCTGGGATGGGACCGAGTTGATCGGGATGCCGGACCGCGAACTGGCGCGCTTCCGCGGGGACGACATCGGTATCGTCTTCCAAGAACCGCGTACCGCCCTGAACCCGATTCGGACTGTAGGCAGACAGATCGCCGAATCCGTGCGCATCCATACCGGCGCGAGTCGGCAGGAGGCGCGCGAGCGTGCCATCGTCGAAGCGGCGCGGGTGCGTCTGAACGATCCGGAATCGATCGTGCGAAAGTATCCGCACCAGCTCTCCGGCGGCCAACGTCAACGTGTGGCGATCGCGATGTCGCTCGCCTGCCGTCCGCGACTGCTCATCGCCGACGAACCGACGACCGCACTGGATGTGACGATCCAGGCGGAGATCCTCACGCTGCTGCTCTCGCTCGTTCAAGAGCACGGTATGTCCTTGATGTTCATCACGCATGACCTCGCCGTACTCGCCCAAGTCGCAACGCACGGCATCGTCCTCGATGAGGGACGCGTCATCGAAGCCGCCCCGGTGTCGACGCTGCTCACCGCTCCGACCTCCCCGATCACTCAGGCGCTGCTGCGCGACGCCACGGCGACTCTGTGGCGCCCGGAAAAACCGGAAGGCGGCAACGCGTGAGCCTCATCGAAGCCCGCGGGCTCAGCCGCGATTTTCCGCTGCCACGGCGCACGCTCTTCGAACGCCCGGCCAGCCAGACAGCGCTGCATCCGACCGATCTCGACATCGAAGCCGGTGAAGCCATCGGACTCATCGGCGAGTCCGGGTCTGGAAAGTCGACTCTGGTGCGCCTGCTGCTGGGACTGGATCGTCCCACTCGCGGGACCATCCAGATCGATTCGAAACCTGTGAGCATGTCGCAGTCCGCACGCACGCTGCACTGGCTGCGCAGGCAGACGGGGCTCGTGTTCCAAGATCCCTACGCATCTCTGGACCCGCGGATGAGCGCGGGGCAGATCATCGCCGAACCGCTCTGGGCGCTCGACATCGAAGGAGACCACCGCGCGCGTGTTCGTGAAGTGCTGACGCAAGTCGGGCTGGAGCCCGCCATGGCCGAGCGCTACCCTCACGAGTTCTCCGGAGGGCAGCGTCAGCGTATAGCGATAGCTCGCGCAATCGCGCACCGGCCGCGCATCCTCGTGGGCGACGAACCACTCTCCGCCCTCGACGTCACCGTCCGCGCGCAGATTCTCGAACTCTTCGCGCAGTTGCGAAAGACAGAGGATTTCACTCTGATCATCGTCTCGCACGACATCGGCGTCGTACAGAACCTCTGCGACACCGTGGCCGTCATGAAGGACGGTCAGATCGTCGAGCGCGGCACGACCCAGGACGTGCTCCTTCACCCTCGGCAGGACTACACCAAGCGGCTGCTGGCGGCGATCCCCGTCATCCCTGGCGCTGCGCGCGACGGCGAGGCTTCGATTTGAGTGACTTCTGCAGATAGACCGTTCCCAGCGATCGTCCAAACTTGAAGCCCACCCTGCCCATACGCCCCACCTCCACGAAGCCGAACTTCTCGTGCAGGCGGATAGACGCCTCCGCACCGGTATCGCTGATGACAGCCACGATCTCACGGAGCCGGATGCGCTCGCACGCGTCGATCAGAGACTGCATGAGCGCCGTTCCCAGACCTTTGCCGCCAGCCCCTGGTCCGAGATAGATCGAGACCTCTGCGGTGTAGCGGTATGCAGATTTCGCCGCCCACGGCTGCACCAGCACATACCCGATCACCTGATTCGACGGAGTCACCGCAACGAGGAACGGCAGGTTGAGTTGCGACAGCGTCGCGAACTTCTCCCGCCAGTACCGGTGTGTGCTGCGCTTCTCGTCGAAGGTCACCACGGAGTTGGCGACGTAGTGGTTGTAGATCTCACGCACATCGGGCAGGTCCCCCGCCCGTGCCGCACGGATCGTGTAGGTGAAAGAGTCCGGAGCCGGATCGGGAGCTCGCAGGTGGCGTGGCAGTCGTCGTCGCTGGTCACCGGGCTCGAACTGCATGGAGTCAGAATAATGCCGGTTGCGCTGTCGCCGTCACACCGTCGTCGCCGACACGCCAGTCGATGGGAAGAGCCCGCTGCTGCACGAGCATCTCGTTCACCTTCGAGAACGGCCGTGAGCCGAAGAACCCGCGGTGAGCCGCAAGCGGCGATGGGTGGGCGGACTCGACGATCGGGGTATCACCGAGCAGAGGGCGAAGGCCGGCGGCATCTTTGCCCCACAGGACCGCAACGAGCGGCGACTGCCTGGCCACCAGAGCCTGAATCGCCAGTTCGGTCACCTTCTCCCACCCCCATCCACGGTGAGAGGCCGGCGCTCCGGGACGCACGGTGAGCACACGGTTCAGCAGCAGAACGCCCTGATCGCTCCATGCAGAGAGGTCACCGTGGGGGGCAGGCGCGATACCGAGGTCGCTCTCGCGCTCGCGGTAGATGTTCACGAGGCTTCTGGGTAACGGTCTGACGCCGCGGTCGACGGCGAACGAGAGGCCGATCGGATGCCCTGGCGTCGGATACGGGTCCTGCCCGGTGATGAGCACGCGTACACCAGCGAGCGGATCTCGGAAGGCGCGCAGGACGTCTTCTTCGGCGGGCAGGTAGCCGGCCGGCTCCGTGCGCAGCCGGTCACCCAGCCCGCTGATGACGCTCTCCACCGGTGCGAGCGCCTCAGCCCAGCCGCGGTCGATCAGGCCTTCATCCGCCAGCTGTGTCAGCGGGCGACTAAGCACGCGCGGCTCAGCCCTGGGCGCCGCGAACCCGCAGCGGGCCTCGAGCAAGCAGATGCTGCGCCGACTGCGCCACCGGTCGCATCGTGATCAGGTCAAGGTTCACGCGGCCGGGGGCGTCCAAGGCATAGCCGATGACGTCAGCGACGTCGTCGGCGAGCAGCGGCGCTTCCACTCCCGCGTACACCGAGTCTGCCGCCACGCGATCACCGCCGAGGCGGTTGAGCGTGAACTCCTCGGTGTGCACGAGGCCCGGAGCCACCTCCACGACGCGGATGGGCTCGCCGTTGAGCTCTTGTCTCAGGGCGTGCACGAGCATCGATTCGGCGGCCTTGGCCGCGTTGTAGCCGCCCCCGCCCGGATAGGCGTTCTGCGCCGCGGTCGAGGTGACGAAGACCAGGTCGGCGTGGGTGTTCGATTCCGCCGCGCTGCGCAGCAGCGGAAGGAGTCCAGCCACGAGTCGCTGGGTCGCGAGCACGTTGATGTCGTACATCCATTGCCAGTCGTCGATGCTGGCCTCTTCCACCCGATCGGTTCCTCGTGCGCCGCCGGCGACCTGCACCAGCGCGTGCACCGGGCCCGCGGATTCGAGTTCTGCGACGAGCGCGGCGACGGCTTCCGGATCGGTCAGATCGCACGCGATCGCTGATGCACCGGTCTCGTTCACGAGCGTCTGCAGCCGATCCGCACGTCTGGCGACGCCGACCACGTCCCAACCTCGGGCGCGAAGCCCGCGGACAGTCGCCGCTCCGATACCCGAACTCGCACCCGTCACCACTGCACGTCTCGTCGTCATGCATCCACCGTACGACCTTTTGCCGCCTTTTCCGTGCGCAGCCAGCGCTCGCGGATATTACGTAACATTTCCGTTCGGTTGTTGACAGGTACGCCTCTGCGTACAGTCGCATCAACGGCATCCGCCGTACCGACCTCAATCAGTTCCAGGGGGAACACATGTCCGCACCTGAAACCTGGCGTTTCGAGACCAAGCAGATCCACTCCGGCGCTGCTCCCGACCCGGTTACCAAGGCTCGCGCCACGCCGATCTACCAGACCACCTCGTACGTCTTCGACAATGCAGACCACGCAGCGAATCTGTTCGCCCTGGCTGAGTTCGGCAACATCTACACGCGTATCCAGAACCCCACGCAGGATGTTCTGGAGCAGCGTCTGGCTGCGCTCGAGGGCGGCACGGGAGCATTGGTGCTCGCGAGCGGACAGGCGGCCTCCACCTTCGCCATCCTCAACATCGCTGAGGCCGGCGATCACTTCGTGGCCTCCAGCTCGATCTACGGTGGCACGTACAACCTCTTCAAGTACACCCTCGCGAAGCTCGGCATCGACGTCACCTTCGTCGAGAACCAGGACGACCCCGAAGAGTGGCGCGCAGCGGTGCGCCCGAACACGAAGCTCCTGTTCGCAGAGACGGTCGGCAACCCGCGCATCAACGTTCTCGACATCCGCACGATCGCGGACATCGCGCACGAGAACGGCGTGCCGCTCATCGTCGACAACACCATCGCGACCCCGTTCCTGCTGCGTCCGTTCGAGCACGGCGCCGACATCGTGATCCACTCGGTCACGAAGTTCCTCGGCGGCCACGGCACCACGATCGGCGGCGCCATCATCGACGGCGGCAAGTTCGAATGGTCCAAGAACGTCGAGAAGTTCCCCGGCCTCACCGAGCCTGACCCCTCCTACCACGGTGCGAGCTACACGACGGCTGTCGGCGACCCGCTCGCCTACATCATCAAAGCCCGCGTGCAGCTGCTCCGCGACCTCGGCTCGGCGATCTCGCCCCAGAGTGCCTGGAACCTCATCCAGGGCATCGAGACTCTGTCGCTGCGCATCGAGCGTCACGTGCACAACGCACAGGAGATCGCCGAGTGGCTTGAGAACAACGACGACGTCGCGTCGGTGAACTACTCGGGTCTGCCGTCGTCTCCGTGGTACGCGAAGGCCAACGAGTACCTCCCGAAGGGCGTCGGAGCCGTGCTCTCGTTCGAGCTCAAGGGCGGTGTCGAAGCCGGACGCGAGTTCGTCAACAGCCTCTCGCTGTTCAGTCACCTCGCCAACATCGGTGATGTGCGCTCACTCGTCATCCACCCCGCTTCGACGACGCACTCGCAGCTGACGCCAGAGCAGCAGCTCACCTCCGGCGTCACGCCGGGTCTGGTGCGTCTGTCGGTCGGTCTCGAGAACATCGATGACCTCAAGGCAGACCTCGAGCAGGCCCTCGCCGCAGCGCGTCGCGTCTCGGAGGCCGCTCGCGCCTGAGTCTTCGTTCACAGAAACGGATGCCCCGGACCGCTCTGGTCCGGGGCATCCGTTTCTTGCACAGCGCCGATGTCCATTCGTTCTGCTCGCGTAACGTGCGCGCGCCGAATGCTCCGACAGGCGACAATGGAAGGCATGGACTGGCAGAGCACTTCCGAAGACACCGTGCCGTCCGCACGTGTGACGGCGGCTGATGTTCGTCTGCTCCGCGCTCGCCCGCCCGTGACCGGCGCCTGGCGCGACGGCGACCCTGTGGGCGGACGGAAGTTCGCTGCCTTCGGTGCGTTCCGCACCGAGAACGGCGCAGAGCTGCCCAGCATCCGCGTCGCGTACGAGTCCTGGGGCACGCTCAACGCCGCCCGAGACAACGCGATCCTCGTCCTTCATGCGCTCACCGGCGACAGCCACGTGCGCGGCGAAGCCGGCGCAGGTCACCCCACCGCAGGCTGGTGGGAAGACGTGGTCGGCCCTGGCGCCGCCCTCGACACCGACCGGTGGTTCGTCATCGCTCCGAACATGCTCGGCGGTTGCCAGGGATCCACCGGACCCGCCAGCGTCGCACCCGACGGCTACGAGTGGGCCTCGCGCTTTCCCTACCTGACGATTCGTGATCAGGTCGCCGCTCAGGTCCTGCTGGCCGATGAGCTCGGCATCCAGCGCTGGTCCGCGGTCGTCGGCGGGTCGATGGGCGGGATGCACGCCCTGGAGTGGGCGGTCACGCATCCCGAACGAGTGGCGCGCCTGGCCGTCCTCTCTTCTCCCCCGGTCAACACCGCCGACCAGATCGCGCTGAACTCGGTACAGCTCGAAGCGATCCGCATCGATCCTCGATACCAGGGCGGCGAGTATTACGATCTGTCCGACGGGGAGGGCCCGCATCGTGGCCTCGCGCTGGCACGGCGAATGGCGTTGCTGAACTATCGCAGCCCGATCGAGTTGAACCAGCGTTTTCAGAGATCGTGGCAATCGGGCGTATCGCCGCTCGGTCAAGGGGGCCGCTTCGCGGTGGAGAGCTACCTCGACTTCCACGGCAACAAGTTCACCCGCCGTTTCGACGCGAACAGCTACATCACCGTCGTCGAGGCGATGAGTTCCCATGACGTCGGGCGCGGGCGCGGCGGCGTGGAAGAGGCGCTGCGGGCAGTCACGGCGACGACGCTCGTATTGGGGATCGACACAGACCGGCTTTTCCCGGTCGACGGACAGCAGCGCATCGCGCGCAGCATTCCGAACACGCTCGACGGTAACGAGGCCGTGGTGATCACGAGCGACTTCGGCCACGACGGATTCCTCATCGAGACCGATGCCGTCAGCGCGCATCTTCGCCGCCTGCTCGACGCCTGACGACTGACGCCTGAGGTCAGTCCCGCAGGTATCGCCAGGGCCGTTCGGCGGTCTCCAAGCGGTGACGACCGACGCCGCCTTCCGGATGCTCCGCGTCGCCTTCCCACACGAAGGTCTGCCCCTCAGGTGCGGGCAGAATGTGCGTGGTGTAGGTGAGAGCGCCGGCTGCTTCGGCGAGTGCTCGATCGGCGTCGTCGAATCGCTGCAGTGCGTGCAGCGTCACCCACGTCGGCGGAAAGAGCTCGATCTCGCCGCGGGTGTGCTGCGCGAGCGCCTCAATCGGGCGCACCCACTGCCAGCTGACGACCTCATCGGGAGCGGGTGTGACGTCGCCTTCCACTTCAGAAGCCAGGAAGAACCAGGTGCGTACCCGTTTGGGGATTCCGATCGGCGGCGTCCACTGCGACAGAGCGACGAGACCTGAAACGTGGAGTCCGACTTCTTCGGCCGTCTCGCGCACCGCAGCACGGGCGGCGTCCTCCACCTCGGTCGCGTCCTCCCGCTTGTCGACATCCTCGATGATCCCGCCAGGGAACACCCATGCCCCAGCGAACGAACCACGGCCGGGACGCCGGAGCAGCAGTACGTGGAGGCCCCCCGGGTCCTCTCGCAGCAGCACCGCAGTGCCCGCTACGCGCATCTCCCGACCCATCGCATCACTATAGGCCGGGAACTCTACGACGCCTCCGACTCGATCGCCGATTCGAGGCGTTCGATCTTGGCGTCGAGTTCCCCGCTGTATCCGGGACGAATATCTGCCTTGAGCACCAGCGAGACACGTGATCCGAAAGGCATGACCGCCTCGGTAGCGCGTTTGACCACGTCCATGACGGTGTCCCAGTCGGGGCCTTCGATCTCGGTGAACATGCTGGTCGTGCGGTGCGGCAGTCCGCTATCGCGCACGACCCGCACGGCTGCGGCCACCGCGTCGTGAACGGAGCCGTCTGTATCACCGGTGCCGCTCGGAGCGACGGAGAATGCGATGAGCATAGGATTTCCTCTCGATTCAGCGGGTTCTCGTTGTGGAGCGGCGGGCCGGTACCCGCACCAACGCGCGGACCGCCACGATGAGCAGAGCGATGAGCAGGACGTTTCGCACCGTCAGCAGCAGCACGGGCACCAGTTCGGTGCGCAGCAGCGCGTCATAGCTCAGCGGGTAGATCACGCAGGTCACACCGCACAGTACGAGTACGAGCGCCGTCGCGGCCGCCGACCTCGTGCGGTCGAAGATGATCCACAAGATGACGGGAGCGATCAGCCAGGTCTGGAACTGCGGGGAGCCGACCTTGTTCGTCACGATGAGGGCGACCACGAGAGAAAGCGCGAGCGGCGGTACGAGCCGGTGAAACGACGCCCCTTTCGCGGCCTTCATCACGCCGATACCGACGATGGCGAGTGTTGCGACCACCATGATGGGAGTCAGCAGACCGGCAAGCGCGTCCACGCCGGGTGCACCGATCTGGAACGTGAGGATTTCGTAGCTGTACTCGACGGATGCGGCGCCCAGGTGCGCCATCCACATGAACGGTGTCGCCGCTACCGCTTCGATCTGCACCCCTCGTCCGGTCTGTTCCGTGAGAAAAGCGAACAGATGGGCGTCAGCGCCGAACAGGAACAGCAACGCCACGATGCCGGCGCTGAGCGCGGACGCCGTGATCAGCATCCGCAGTCGGCTGTGCGCGGCGATCGCTGCCGCGAGGAGAAGGGCGCCGGGCCAGATCTTGATCCAGGCTCCGATCGCCAGCAGCGCTGCGGCGAGTGCGGGTCGGCGCACCAGCAAACAGCCCGCGATCACCGCCAGCGCGACAGTGACGGAATCGATGCGGTACATTGCGATCGGTCCGAGCAGAAGCAGCGCGGCCGTCCAGAACCATCCTGCCGACCGGCGCGGCGACGAGCCTGAGCGGCCGATGAGCACGCCGAAGGCGACAGCGTCCAACGCCGTGACCATCACCGCCCACGCGATGAGATACGCCCCCGCGACGCCGACGAGGCCGATCAGAGGCCACGACAACGCTTTGGCCAGCAGCATGGGCAACAGCGCGAGTTGCGGGTACACCCAGGGCTCATCGATGCCCACGATCTCGCCACCGCCCAGAGCCGCCGCAGACCAGGGCTCGTAGACCAGCACGACATCGCCCATCGGCTGGCTGGGATAGATCCACCCCAGCCAGGCGATGAGGACATGCACCGCGAGAAAGGCGACCCACAGTGCGGCTGTACGTACCTTCACGAAAGCAGATCCCCGATCGCCGCCGGTAGCGCTTCTGCGACATCCAGCGCCACGATGGGCCGCCCCTGGCGTGCTCCGCCCGACGCCGACGCCAATGTCGCGGCGTAACCATGCAACCATGCACCTGCTGCGGTGACCTCCGCCGCCGGTGCGTCCGGGTTCGCCGCGATCAGCGCGCCGAGCACCCCGGCAAGTACGTCCCCCGCTCCAGCGGTCGCCAACCAGCTCGGAGCTGACGTGACTGAGATCACCGCGCCGCCGGGCTCAGCCACCAGGGTCGTCGCGCCCTTCAGCAGCACGGTGTGTCCGAGGGCGGCCGCGGTGCCTGCGACATCACTCACCCGGTCGCCTGCGCCCCGCAGCCCGTGCTGTTCCCGTAGCCGCGCGAACTCACCGGCGTGCGGCGTGAGCACGAGCGGCGCGGCCCCGCGCCCCGCGAGGTCGAGCGCACCGGCATCGACGACCACCGTCGCCTCGCCGCTCAGAATCGCCCGCAGCGCCTCTTCCTCCTCGAAGGTGCGGTCCTGGGCACTTGTGCCCGAGCCGATGACCCACGCATCGACGCGCGTCGCACCGACATCCGCGGCCGCGACCGCGACCGTCTCCGGTCTGCGGGCGATCACAGCATCGGCCGCGCGTCCGGTACCGACGAAGCGGACGAATCCAGCGCCAGCGCGCCAGGCGGCTTCAACGCCGAGAACGGCGGCGCCCGGATAGGCGTCCGTGCCGGTGCGAAGGGCCACCACGCCGCGCGAGTATTTGTCATCACCAGCGTCGGGGACACGAAGCAGATGCACGGTGTCAGCTCGGGACCATTCGCGAACATCGACCATGACTCCACGCTAGCGCGCCCGACGGTCTCGAGCAGTACTACGGTCGAAGCGTGGCTCTCCTCTTCTCCCCGCTCAGCATCCGTTCGATCACCTTCGACAACCGTCTGTGGGTCTCACCGATGTGCATGTACAGCGCCATCGACGGATTCGTCCAGCCATGGCATCACGCGCACCTCGCACAGTTCGCCTCCGGCGGGGCCGGGCTCGTCATGACCGAGGCGACCGGAGTCGTCCCCGAGGGACGCATCTCGCCGAGAGACACCGGCATCTGGAGCGATGAGCAGCGCGACGCGTGGGCGCCGATCGTCCAGGAGATTCACGATCGCGGGGCGGTCGCGGGGATTCAACTCGCACACGCCGGACGCAAGGCATCGACCTGGTGGCCATGGGCGCATGAGCGCGGATCAGTCGCGGTCACGGAAGGCGGCTGGCAGACCGTCGCCCCGTCATCGATCGCATTCGAGGGCTTCGCCGAGCCTGTCGCGATGGATGCTGCGGCGATCGAGCACCTCGTCGATGGCTTTCGATCCGCCACCCGCCGGGCCATCGACGCCGGCTTCGACGTGATCGAGGTGCACGCAGCGCATGGGTACCTGCTGCATCAGTTCCTCTCGCCTTTGTCTAACCTGCGCACCGATGACTACGGCGGCGCCCTTGAGAACCGGGCGCGACTCCTTCTGCGCGTCATCGCAGTCGTCCGCGAGACCGCCGGCGACGAGGTACCGCTGTTCGTGCGGATCTCGGCCACCGACCATGCCGCCGGCGGATTCACCCCCGACGAGGCAGCGATCGTCAGCGAGTGGGCACAGGCACACGGCGCAGATCTCATCGATGTGTCCAGCGGCGGCCTCGTCGCCCATCAGGAGATCGACGTCCACCCTGGCTATCAAGTGCCCCTCGCTGACACCGTTCGCCAGGGCGGCCGGATCCCGGTGACAGCGGTCGGTCTCATCACTGCTGCCGGCCAGGCCGAGCAGGTACTGCAGGACGGTGCGGCCGATGCGATCTTCGCCGGACGCGAATGGCTGCGAGACCCGCACTTCGGATTGCGCGCTGCGCACGAGCTGGACGCATCCGTGGCGTGGCCCCCGCAATACACGCGCGCCCGCTGGCGCTAATTCCCTACTTGTTTCGCGACCGCTTCAGCGTCCGTGAACGCGGCGCGTGGCATCCTGCACCTCTCCGACCAGCTCCTCCAAGATGTCCTCAAGGAAGAGCACCGCGGTTGTCTCGCCCTGGCTGTTGCGCACACGCGCCAAGTGTCGCCCGGCACGGCGCATGACGGCGAGGGCATCCTCGAGGTCGGTGTCCTCTTGGACAGGAACCATGTGGTGGATGCGCTTGGCAGGAATCGGCACGGCCGTTTTCCTCGCAGCATCCGGGCCTTCGGAGGCGCGCAGGATGTACTTCAGATGCACATACCCGAGCGGCATCTTCTCCTCGTCGACGATCACGTACCTCGAGAACCCGTATCTGGCCACGGCACGCTCGATGTCGTCCGGGGTCGTCGACTGCGGCAGCGTCACCAGGTCGTTCAGCCCCACGGCGACCTCGCTGGCCTTCTTGTCGCTGAACTCCACCGCCTTCGCGACCGTACCCGCCGTGTCAGAGAGCACACCCTCGCGACGCGACTGATCGACGATCGTCGCCACCTCGTCGAGCGTGAACGTCGATGCCGCCTCGTTCTTCGGCTCGACGCGGAACAGACGTAGCACGCCGTTGGCGGCTGTGTTGAGCACCCAGATCACAGGCATGAACACCTTCGACACCCAGACCA
Organism: Microbacterium sp.; assembly: GCA_040394295.1. Taxonomy (GTDB): domain Bacteria; phylum Actinomycetota; class Actinomycetes; order Actinomycetales; family Microbacteriaceae; genus Microbacterium. Next base: position 246 of record JBEBSN010000014.1, on the reverse strand, counting down.
ACGGCGGAGCCAGGATCAGCACGGCCCGTTCGGGGATCGAGAACGCGAGGTTCTTCGGCACCATCTCGCCGAACACGACGTGCAGGTACGACACCAGCAGCAGCGCGACGACGAATCCGGTGATGTCGACGACCGGTTCGGCCCATCCGAGCGCGTGCATCGGCACGGCGAGGAGGTGGTGGATCGCGGGCTCGGAGACGTTCAGGATCAGCAGCGAGCAGATCGTGATGCCGAGTTGCGAGGTCG
>JBEBSN010000013.1:0-42799 GCA_040394295.1 Microbacterium sp. | reverse complement strand
TCGTCGGGGCACCCGAGTACCTCATCCTTGGCGCGACGCTGCTTGCCGTCGGCAACATCTTCTTCGAGTTCGCGGGCGTGAACTACAACGCCATGTTGGTGCAGGTCTCGACGAAGGAGAACATGGGCCGCGTCTCCGGTTTCGGCTGGGGCATGGGCTACGTCGGTGGAATCGTGCTGCTGGTCGTCCTGCTGGTCGGCTTCATCGGTCTGGTGTCGAGCCCCGGCCCGCTTGGGGTGACGACCGACGGTGGTCTGCACATCCGTCTTGCGGTTCTCGCCTCCGCGATCTGGTTCGCCGTCTTCGCCATCCCGGTGCTGCTTCGCGTGCCGGAGATCCCCGCCCGCGCGCGGGAGAACAAAGTCGGCTTCTTCCGTTCCTACGCCATCCTCGGCGGCACGATCGCGAAGCTCTGGCGCGGCAATCGGCAGGTACTGATGTTCCTGCTGGCGAGCGCAGTGTTCCGCGATGGCCTCGCCGGGGTCTTCACCTTCGGTGCGATCATCGCCGCCCAGGTGTTCGGATTCTCCAGCTCCGAGGTTCTCTACTTCGCCGTGGCCGCGAACGTCGTCGCTGGCATCAGCACGATGCTCGCCGGTCGCCTCGATGATGCTTTCGGACCGAAACGCGTGATCATGTTCTCCCTCGTCGGCCTCGTGATCGCAGGCACTGCGGTTCTGTTCATCGGCGACGGGCAGGCGGGTTTCTGGGTCGCCGGACTCGTTCTCTGCATGTTCGTGGGCCCTGTGCAAGCAGCCAGCCGATCGATGCTCGCCAGGATCACGCCAGTGGGACGGGAGGGCGAAATCTTCGGCCTCTACGCCACGACTGGCCGCGCGGTGTCTTTCCTCGCGCCTGGACTGTTCGCGATGTTCGTCGGCATCACCGGAGACACCCGCATGGGCATCCTTGGCATCGTGCTCGTCCTGCTCGCGGGGTTGCTGCTCATGCTTCCGGTCAAGGCTAAGCAGGCTGTGATCGAGTAGTCGGGCGCGTTCAGCCCCAGCTGTCCGCGAGTTTGCTGAGCAGCCTGGCGAGTTCTCGGCTCTCTTCGTCAGAGAACGTCTCGAGCGCGCGCGCGAGCATCTCGCGCCTCTCGCCGCGCATGCCGCGAGCGACCTTGCGGCCGGAATCGGTGAGTGCGATGCGTGTGCGCCGGGCGTCGTCGGGATCAGCCTCACGCAGCACGAACCCGCGCTGAACGCCCTGCTGCACCAGGCGCGAGGCGCGCGGCTGGTCGACTCCTACGGCTTCTCCGAGTGCGCTGACGCTGAGCGGTTCAGATGCCGCGGCAAGCGCCTCCAGCATCCGCATCCAGGCAGGACCACCGAGGCGTCCGCCGGGGCCGCCGACCCAAGGCGGAGCGCCGAACCCGGGCGGTCCGCCGTGCAATCCGCGCGCGTGTGCGGGGGCACCGTGGCTTTTGTCGTGCAACCCACCGGAGCCGTGCGGCCCCATTCCCGTCGAGCGTTTGCCTCTGATCCGAAACAGCGCGTGCGCGATGGTTTCGGCGGGATCGGGATTCTCGGTGCTCACGCGTTCGAGTTTACATGCAACTTGACATGCAACGTGGATGCATGTCACACTACATATACATGTATAGTTACAAGCAAAGGGTTTCACTTATGAACATCACCGACACAGACAACAGCTCCAGGCCCCTCGGATTCTGGCTCAAGGCCATCGACCGCCTCATGGCAGTCGAGTTCGGCACGGCTTTCGAATCCGAAGGCGTCACACGTCGCGAATGGCGACTTCTCAACATCATCGCCGGCGATCGTGCGCCTCAGCACGACCGCCCGCTGGATGCGCGCACGCTCGACAGGCTCATCGACCTCGGATGGGTGACGGATGCCGATGGCTCCTGGACCCTGACCGACCAAGGCCGCGCGGCCAAGAACCGCCTCAGCGACATCGTCGACGGCATCCGCGCCAAGGTCACCGATGCGGTTCCCGCCGACGACCTCGCCACCACCGTCGCCGCACTCGAGCAGATCGCCCGCGCCTTCGGCTGGGACGAAGCAACTCCGCTGCCGCGACGGCGCGGCGGCCACGAGCGCTTCGGTCGTCGCGGCGGCCACGAGCGCTTCGGTCGTCACGGCTTCGGCCGTCACGGCTTCGGTCGTCCGCGGCGCGGTCTCGGCCGCCCTGGTCGCAGGTTCGGCCATGAAGCGCACGGCATGCCGGGCGCGGACAAGGGCGAGGACTGCCGCCATGGCGCGAGCGGCCGCTTCGGCGATCACGAGCGTGACGCAGAACACGACGGACCGCGCGGTCGCCGCCGCGGACACATGCGCGCTCGTTTCGCGCAGTTCGCCCAGGGCGCCTACGAACGCGGCTTTGACGCCGGTTTCACGCGAGGTCGCGCCGACCGCTGAGCCTCAGCCGCTGTAGAAGAGACCTTCCCCGGTCGCGAAAGTTCGCCACTCGGGAGGGTCTTTCTCATGTCAGCGGAGCACGCCGTTCTGCGCAGCAGCGCCGTCGAACCAGAACGCCGCCGCGTCGGCACCAGAGCCGAAGGGCAGGGGCGCATTGCCGATGAGAAACGCGATCAGAACGATCGCACCGACGAAGAGCAATGCGAGCACGGCGAAGATCACGATCGTCCAACCGCGATAGCCGTTGCCACCGGTGCCGCCTGCGGCCGGGCTGACGTAGTTCCGTGTCGCTTCATCGCGCGCCGTGGCGGCACGAGAGGCGGCCGCACGCGACTCGGCCTTCTGCGCGGCAGTGGGCCGAGCCACTTCCTGCTTGTGGGCGGATGCCGACGTCCACGTGTCGTCCGGCGTCCATGAGCTGCGCCTGCGGAGCGCGGGGGTATCGGCGTCTGCGTCGTCCTCCGGCGGGGCAGGGGGGATGAACGGCTCCGCGGTGGGGACGGATGGCGCGTCGCCGAACTTCGGCGGCGGCGGCACCTCGAAGTCGTCGATCGCCGCCTCGGCGTCGGGACTGGCGACCGTCTCCGGCGCGGGGACGGCATAGGGCTCGACGCCTGCGGCGGCCGCAGCCGCAGCAGTAGTCGGTGACTCACTCGCCGACACGGACGCGTCGGTGGTGGCATCCGCGTTCGGATCTTGCGGGTTCTCCGTGTTTTCGCCGCTCACGTTCTCGATACTACGGGCGCAACGCGAAAAGTTCGCCTGTTCATCCTCCGAGCGCACCGACATCGGTGTTGCCGACGTCTGTGCGGTGGAAGTTCTTGAACGAACGCGATGCCGTCGGGCCCCGCTGTCCCTGGTAGCGATTGCCGTACGGACCGGAGCCGTAGGGGTTCTCGGCAGGAGATGTGAGGCGGAAGAAACAGAGCTGTCCGATCTTCATCCCCGGCCAGAGCTTGATCGGAAGGGTCGCGACATTCGCGAGCTCGAGAGTGACGTGACCGGTGAATCCTGGATCGATGAATCCGGCGGTGGAGTGCGTGATGAGCCCGAGGCGGCCGAGGGAGCTCTTGCCCTCGAGGCGCGCTGCGACGTCGTCCGGCAGGGTCACCTGCTCGAACGTGGCGCCGAGCGCGAACTCGCCCGGGTGCAGAATGAACGGCTCATCGGGCTTGACCTCGATGAGGTGCGTGAGGTCGGGCTGATCTTCCGCCGGATCGATGAACGGGTACTTATGGTTGTCGAAAAGACGAAAGTACCGATCGAGGCGGACGTCGATGCTCGACGGCTGGATCATCTCCGGCTCGTGAGGATCCAGCCCGATGCGGCCGGAGGACAGTTCTGCTCTGATGTCGCGGTCACTGAGAAGCACGGGTACAGCGTATGGCATTCCTCAGGCGTGACGACGCGGTGCGTGTTCGAAGATGAGGCTCGTCGTCGTGCCGGCGACTTCTTCTCGCACACTTATGGTGTCGGCCACCAGCTCACGCAGCGCCTGCGCATCGCGCACAGCGACGTGCACCAGGAAGTCGCGGTCGCCTGCGAGGAAGTACACCCTTCGCGTCGCCGGCAGGGATTCGAGTTCCCGCTGGAACCGACGAAGGCCCCCTCGGGCGTGCGCCTGCAACCGGATCGTGATGAGTGCTTCGAGGTTGAGACCCAGCGCTGCAGGGTCGATCTCGGCACGGAACCCGACGATCGCTCCCGAGTTCATGAGTGCGCGCATCCGCTTATGGCAGGTCGATTCCGATACGCCCACCCGCCTCGCGAGGTCGGCGTTGGAGACTCGCCCGTCGCGTTCGAGCTCGACGAGGATGGCGCGGTCGATGCGGTCGAGGTCGCGGTACGACGAAGAATCTGTTTCTGGCATGGGTAACTCTCCTCTCTGACAGAAGATTCTTCTGCAGAAGCAGGCTATACCGAGGATTCACGCCTATCTCGTAGTTTCGATGCCTGATTCTGTCAGTCTTGGCCAGAACTGTTTCATTACGGAGGTTGCTATGGCGCACTCGGTCGTCGTCGGCGCGGGCATGGTCGGACTCGCCACGGCGTGGCATCTGCAGGAGAAAGGTGTCGAGGTCACAATCCTTGACCGTGACGGAGTCGCCGCCGGCTCGTCCTGGGGAAATGCCGGCTGGCTGACGCCAGGCAAGGCGATCCCCCTCGCTGACCCGAGCCTGTGGACGTATGGCCCCAAGGCGCTGATCGATCCGGATGCTGCGCTGCATGTGCCCTTCCGAGTCGATGCCAGGCTGTGGGGCTTCCTCGCCCGGTTCGCTTCGCACGGAACGCACCGCGCTTGGGATCGCACGATGGCTGCGCTCACTCCGATCGACAAGCTCGCGTTGGAGAGCTTCGATGAGCTGACCGACGGTGGTGTGGATTCATGGACGAAAGAGGGACCGTTCGTCATCGGCTTCACCGATGACGCGCACTCGAAGGGCTTCCGCCGAGAGATCGAAGGAGTCGCGCGGCACGGGCAGGAGGTCCCGCTCGAGCGACTTGAGAATCCGCGCGAGTTGGCGCCGATGCTCTCGGATGCCGTGAAGGCCGTCTACCGCCTCGACGGGCAGCGGTATCTCGAGCCCGGGCCGTTCGTGCAGGCCCTGGCCGACGCTGTCGTTGCCAGGGGCGCGACCCTGCGCACGGGAACCGAGGTGATGTCTGTACAGGGCGGTTCATCGGCTGGCGTGACTCTCGCAGGCGGCGAGCGCCTCGACGCGGACTCGGTCGTCATCGCCACGGGCGCGTGGATGCCGAAACTCGCGCGCAGGCTTGGGGTGAAGGTGCCGGTGCAGGCCGGACGCGGCTATTCGTTCACCGTGGACACCGATCAGCCGGCGACGCATCCCCTCTATCTGCCCGTGCAGCGCATTGCATGCACCCCTTATCAGGGGCGCTTCCGTATCGCCGGCACGATGGAGTTCCGCGGTCCCGACGAGTCGCTGCAGCCGCGCCGCATCCAGGCGATCATCAACCAGTCACGCGCCCTCATGCAGGGCGTGAATCTCGATGAGCGGCGCGACGAGTGGGTGGGCTCGCGCCCGGTCACCCCCGATGGGTTACCGCTGGTCGGCGAGACGCGCGCTCGCGGGGTCTATGTCGCCGGGGGCCACGGCATGTGGGGCATCGTGCTGGGGCCGATCACCGGCAAGCTGCTCGCCGAGCAGATCGTCACGGGCAAGACGCATCCCGCGATCGCTCCGTTCAACCCGCTGAGGTGACGCACCCAGCCGCCCTCGGCTGCTGAGCCTGTCGAAGCGTCCGGCGGCCGCACCAGCCGGTCGCTGAGCCTGTCGAAGCGTCCGGCGACCGTACCAGCCGGTCGCTGAGCCTGTCGAAGCGTCCGGCGACACCACCACCCTTCGACAGGCTCAGGGTTCGACAGGCTCAGGGTTCGACAGGCGGTGTCCGACCGCATCACCCGCGCGAGTTTGTTATGCTGGCCGGACGCCGAAAGGCTGCGGGACTGTAGTTCAATGGCAGAACTTCTGCTTCCCAAGCAGATAGCGCGGGTTCGATTCCCGTCAGTCCCTCCATGTGAGTTCTCATCGCAGATGAGACATTCTCACGCTAAATGAGACAGCTCCCGCGTTTACTGAACCTTGCCGCGGCCAGCATCACTGTGCGTCGGTCGAGTGACCGTCAGATGGTGGACCTCCTGCACGCCTATTCCAAACATTCGCGGAGCCTGCCGGATCCGCGCGAGCTGGCCGTCAAGGCGCGGCGCTCACGTCGCCCCGCGCGCAGCACGCCCCCAACTAAGAAGCGAGCCCGGCAGCTCCGGCCACACGAGATCGAGGCGCTGATCGCACATCACCGCGAGAACGGCAGTGTGGTGGCTGCAGCGAAGGCGCTCGGGATCACGAGCCAGACTGCAGGGGCGCATCTCGCCGAAGCTGGCATCGCGACTAAGCATCGGATGAGCGATGCTGACATCGCGCAGGCAGCTTCGGCCTACAAGGACGGACAATCGGCCGCCCGCATCGGGCGTCGACTTGGCTTTGATGCGCAGACGGTGCTCACAGCGCTGCGCGGCGCTGGAGTGACGATTCGGCCACGGTCCGGATACGAGACTAAGCAGCACTCGTCCGCCGCCAACTGAGCACGCATTCGTTTCGCTCGGAGATTGATGACTCAACGAGTCTGGCAATGAAGCGAGCCGCGCAAGGCTCAACCGCGCGGCTCTTCAAGAAGTCGTCACCCCTGCAGCAAGGGAACAAGGGTTAAAGGTCTATCGAGCAGCGATCGCTGCCCAGTCGGCGATCTTGAACCACTCAACCAGGCCTGTGTCGTTGAGCGGACTTCCTAACGCGATACTGGAGAGGTACGGGGACGGTTTCCGATTCATCGGACGACCAGCGTTCGTGAGGACAGACGCTGCCCGACTAACGACGACGCCATGTCGCGCGCGCGACAGCATCACCGAGAAGACTCTTGCTTCCTCCGTCATTTCCTCTGCACTGGTAGCGCGGAAGTCCGGCATGACCCCGTCTTCAAGGCCGACGATCACGACCCAATCAAACTGTTGCCCCTTCCCGACGTGCCCAGTAAGCAGATGAATACCGGGGGCCATGATTAACGTGGTCGCGTCACCAACCTGGATCCGCGAACGGATGTCCGCGGCACTGATTCCGTCACGGAAGAGGTCGTGACACCAGTGGAGCGCATCAAGCAGACTTTCGCGTCCAGTCGGATCTGTCACATATTCGAAACTCGTAGCGTCGCGCAGGAATGCCATCTTGTCCGCTGCCGCGTCATAGCCGCGAGAATCGAACCGCGCGAGCATCGACTTCAGCGTGCGGGCCGTATCAGTGTCGAGCACCCCATCGTCCCAGCGGTAGAAGGAAACACCTGCGGCCACCAACGCATCTTCCACGAAGCGCCGCCGACCGAGTGTTCGTGCAATGATTCCGATCCGCTGGTTAGGCACCCGCGTTACGAGCGCCTGAACGACCTGGGTCACCCATACACCCTCTGCATCCGCAGTCTGATGCGCCACCGCAGCAGCCAAGCCGCCACTCGGCCAAGAGTCCGGATCAGCCGAAGTAAGCGGGGTACCACTCGTCAGCGGAGACATTGAGTTGACCATCGCCAGCACTGCGGGCGATGACCGGTGCGACTCGGAGAACTCGATCACCTCGGTGCACTCGGCACGCACGGCAGCATCGATCGCTGACGGCTTGGCGCCCGCAAATCCGAAAATACCCTGCGCAAGATCGCCTGCGAAGGTGGTCTTCTTGTAGCCGATGCGATTGACGATGCGCAGTTGCTGCGGGGTGAGATCTTGAAACTCGTCAACAACGACGCTCCCAAAATGGGATTGATACAAGTCCGCCACGACCTCGTTCGCGAGGATAAGCTCAGCAAGCCGCGGAAGGTCGTCGTAAGTCAGTCGCCCCTCCGAGATCCGCAGGCGTTCGATAGCGAGCGCTGCCTCTCGCCCGGGCACACCCAGGTAAGCCTGAACCTCCTCGTCCCTACGCGCCTCCTGCTTTGCTTCCCGCAACGTGGTCTGCACCGCAGCCGTCGTTGGAAAGTCGAAGTTCTCAGCTCTGCACTGTGCACCAACCCAGTCGCCGTCGGGGATGATCATTCCCGGATCGAGCCCAATGACATTGGCGTGCGCACGGAAGAGTCGCGCCGCGAGTCCGTGGAAATTGGTGATGGTTACGCGGTCGCGAAGGATCCCGCTCGGGAGGTAGTCCTGGAGACGCTCACGGATGTTGTCCCGGGCTCGGTTAGAGAACGTGGTCACGAGAATCCTCTGCGGTGCGCTCACGTCCCCTCGCTGAAGCAGCCCCTGCACCCGTAGAGCGAGCGCCTCTGTCTTGCCGCAGCCCGCTGGCGCAATCACCAAGAGGTCTCGAGCAACAGCGTCACGAATCGCTATCTGGGAGCGGGTTGGCTTGATCATCTACGGCGCAATCTCCGCCAGAAGATCATCGATGCTCGTGATCGCGGAAGCGTTCGCAGACGTCAGGATTGGCAGCACCGAGAGTGCCGCTCTCACTTTGCGCTTGTTGTGGCGGCAGAATGCTGCGACGTCATCATCCGTATAGGTGCCGCCGGGCCCTGTCGCGGTACAGTTCCCGAGTTCGTTCTTGGTGAACTGCCCACCGCTGACGAGCGCTGCAAACACATTTGCCCCGCCGAGCGCCCGCACGTACTCGTCTTCGAGGTCCCGCTGGGAGGTGAACACGGAGTTGGCGCGGAGGTCGGCTGCGGCGATGCCGAGAGCCTTGGCCACGTCCGCCTCTGCATCGTCGTCGATAAGGCGCGAGACGGGCAGGTTGAAGCCGGTCGGCCCAAAGAGCTTGGCGATTGGGCTGATCTCACTCGCGCCATCCGATTCGATTACAGATACCCCGAGACGATCAAGATTGCGGTCGGTTAGGTCGGCGACTCGCTCCAGGAGTACGCGGTCAGACAGGCCTTCCACCGTGACGACATGTGTCGCGGTGAGCGGCTCGAGTTTGTCCCGCACCCACCATTTAACGAAGGTTCGTTCATCCGCCGCGAGGAAGCCCGTCTTCGGCTGCACGATCTTGCCGCCGGGCCGAACAACCACAATCGAGTCCGCATCAAAGGCACCGACGATGTCCGAGGAGTGCGTCGCGATCACCTTCTGGTTACTGCTCGAACGCAAGAGCCGCGCCAAGCTGCGCTGCGAGGTCGGGTGGAGATGGATTTCCGGCTCATCGATGCCAACCACATTCGCGCCCGCGCTCATCAGGTCGTAGAGGGCGATTGCGTACAGCGCCCGAGTACCGTCGGACTGCTGAGACAGCTCGTGTTCAACGCCGCCCTTGGTTACCCGAAGACGAACATCACTGAGCGGGTCATCGTCTGCAGATGCGCCGCTAACAAACGACAGATCCTTCTTCCTCAGCTTCTCGGGCAACGCTTTGGACAACTGGCCTGCCAACTGTTTGCGAAGATCGCCGAGCGTGCTCGAATTGTTGAGCGCGTCCTGGAAACTCGTTGAGATGGCATCGAAGCTAGCCTGCTCCGCGCCGAGATTGACAGCACGCAGCATGTCGTCAAGCGCGGATCGGCGGTCTTCACGCAGGTCTCGGGTCTGAGCCGTTGCGCTGAGAAACTTCCATCCGAGGCCGGCGACTTGGTCTCGCGACAACTGACGCCCTGTGCCTGCATGCGGCCCGGCGCGCACGATGCTCAGCGACTCGCTCGCGTCGACTGTTGCCGTGAGCTGAATAGTCAGTGAGCTGGAATTGGTCGCGGGATCAACAAAGATCTCGTCTGCGAAAAGGGTCTTCTCGTCGGTTGAGAAGTCAACCAGCTCAACCTCAAACCGGAGCTCCTGGTCAGAATCTCGGAAGTCGTCAACACTTAGTTGTCCGTATAGTTGAGCGGTACTCGCCCCAAGCACAAGATCAATGGCGCGCAGGAGCGACGACTTGCCAACGTCGTTTGCCCCGACGAGAACGAGGTGGTCGCGAACCTCGATCTCCACGTCTTCAAGCCGACGATAGTTCTCGAACTTGATTCGCGTCAGCTTCACGGCGTCTCCTCGATCGCGAACAGTTCCGCCTGCTCCAGCACCAGCTCGATCGCCTTCTCTTCCAAGTCGGGCGGGTAGTCGTAGCGGTCGAGGAGTTTGCGGATCTTGGATCGCATGGTCGCCTGAATGCTCTCTTTGATGTTCCAGTCGATCTTCGCGCTCTGGCGGACGGCGACAACCAGCTTGCGCGCGATCTCCTTGAGCACCTCGTCGCCGAGTTCCAGAACCGCGGCCTCGTTCTGCGCGACCGCGTCGTAGAAGGCCACCTCGTCTTCACGAAGCCCCAAGGCCTCGTGGCGCTGCATGTCGTGCTTCATCTGCTTTGCGAGCTTGACGAGTTCCGCGATGATCTCAGCCGTCGTGAGGGATCGGTTCGTGTAGCGGTTGATCGTCTCTTCGAGCTGTTCCGAGAACTTGCGCGCCTGCACCAAGTTGGTGTGCTGAACCGTGCGAATCTGGTCGTTGATCAGGCGGCGCAACAGTCCCATCTGCAGGTTCGGCTTCTCCTTCTCGGCGAGCGAATCCAGGAACTCGTCAGACAGGATCGACAGCTCCGGAGTTTCAACGCCGGCGAGCTTGTAGACGTCCAATACCTCGTCGGCGGCAATCGCCTCGTTGACAAGTTGACCGATCGCGGTGTCGATCTCTACGGCCCCGACTCCCCCACGGCCCGCGTCGGGGTTCAGGATCTTCAGGATTGCCGCTCGAACACCGATGAAGAGACGAACATCGTCCTGGATCTCGGCGGCTTCGTCGCGCGCACCGCAGAGTGCGAACACCTTCGCGAGCGCCAAGACCTGGTCGTTGAATCGTGGCATTCGATCCGGATCGGCCATCACGAAGTCGAGCACCTTGGCGTGCTCCTTCAACCGATCCGCGGGTGACAAGTCCGGCGACGCGTCGTAATCGCACCCGTGCAAGATGCCACGAACGATGTCGTACTTCTCGAGCATCGCGTCGATGAGTTCTTCGATCGGCACGCCTGCTTGATCGCGATCCGAAGGCGAGTACTCCTGCAGGGCGGCCTGGAGGTTCGAGAACACGCCAATGTAGTCCACGATCAAACCACCAGGCTTGTCGCGGAAGGTGCGGTTGACGCGCGCGATCGCCTGCATGAGCCCAGCGCCCTGCATCGTCTTGTCGACGTACATTGTGTGCATCGACGGGGCGTCAAAGCCGGTGAGCCACATGTCTCGGACGATAACCAGCTCGAGCGGATCGTCTGCGTTCTTGGCACGTGCCTTCAGTTGCTTACGGACATCCTTGGAATGGATGTGCGGTTGGAACTCGAGCGGATCGGCAGAAGACCCAGTCATGACGACCTTGATCTTGCCCTGCTCCGGATCATCGGAGTGCCACTCGGGGCGGAGCGCGACGATCTTCTCATAGAGGCGGACGGCAATCCGTCGGCTCATGACCACGATCATGCCCTTGCCAAACAAGGCGTCACGGCGCTTCTCCCAGTGCTGAACGATGTCGCTCGCCACCATGTCGAGCCGTTCCTCGGCCCCGACGATGGCCTCAAGTCGCGACCAGCGAGACTTCGCCTTGAGCGCCTCGGACTCCTCGACAGTCTCGGTGATCTCATCCGCGAGATCGTCGAGCGCTTCGTAGTCGGCGGCGCTCAATTCAACCTTGGCCAGGCGGGACTCATAGAAGATCTTGACCGTGGCGCCATCCTCGACAGCGCGGGTCAAGTCATAGACATCGATGTCGTCGCCGAACACGGCCCGAGTGGACTTGTCACCCTTTTCAATTGGTGTGCCCGTGAACCCAAGGAAGGTCGCGCCAGGCAGCGCATCGCGCAGATGCTTGGCAAGGCCCGAACGAATCTTGCCCGTCTTCAGGTCGAGCTTCTCCGAGAAGCCATACTGCGAACGGTGCGCTTCGTCGGCGACCACCACGACGTTGCGACGATCCGTCAGCACCGGAGTCTCATCGCCGTCTTCACCGGGTGCGAACTTCTGGAGGGTCGTGAAAACAATGCCACCCGAAGCGCGACGCAACATGGTGCGCAGCTCAATGCGCGACTCGGCCTGAACCGGGCGCTCCGGAAGGATCCGAGCTGGCGCAAACACCTCACCGTAGAGCTGATCGTCGAGGTCGTTGCGGTCGGTGATGAAGACGAGCGTTGGATTCGACATTCGAGGGTCGCGCATGATCTTCGCGGCATAGAAGACCATCTCGAAGCTCTTACCCGAGCCCTGAGTGTGCCACACGACACCACCGCGACGGTCACCAGTCGGGCTCGAGGCCGCGACGGTCGACTCGATGGCAGCGTTCACTGCCCAGTACTGGTGGTACTTGGCAACGCGCTTCACGAGCACACTCGTGAGCTGACCAGTCGCCTTGTCAGTCGTTGTCTCTTCCGAAAAGACAACGAAGTTCTGGAGAATGTCGAGGAACCGGCCCGGCTCAAAGATACCTTTGAGCGCCACTTCGAGTGCAGGGCGATCCGTCACGACGTCGCGGCCGTCGATCGTCTTCCACGGCGCGTAGTGCTCGAAGCTACCCGTGAAGGAACTCATGGCTGCCGACGTACCGTCTGAGATCACCGTGACGGCGTTCGCAGTAAAGATCGACGGGATTTGTGTCCGATACGTCTGGATCTGATTCCACGCGCTCTTGAGCGTTGCGTTCTCATTCGCCGGGTTCTTCAGCTCAAGCAACCCCAGCGGCAGGCCGTTGACGAAGACCACTATGTCGGGCCGGCGGTTCTTCCCGTTCTCAATCACGGTGTACTGATTGATCGCCAACCAGTCGTTGTTCGTGGGCTCGTCGTAGTCGATCAACCAAATGCGGGTGGTTCGCACTGCGCCGTCCGCGTCGCGATACTCGACCGGCACGCCTTCGGCCAGGAGCTTATGGATGCGGGCGTTCTCGTGAATCAGGCTTTGCGACTCTGCGCGCTCCAGGCGCTTGATCGCTTCATCGATCAAGCTGCGATCGACCCCGGGATTGATGCGACGCGCGGCATCCCGCAGCCTGCCGTACAGGTACACCTGGTCGAAGGAAGCGCGCTCCTCCCCTGGCTCCCCCGGCGCGATCATCGGGCCGAACCCGGTGTTATAGCCGAGCTGGCGGAAGTAGTCGAGAGCTGCCAGCTCGACGAGGTTCTCGTTCATGTTGCCGCTCATGAGGCTTCCTCCAAAGTCGACACGTCTACCCAACGAGCAAGCACGCTCAGCGCCGCGAGGTACTCCAACGCGATCTGCTGATCGATGTCCGCCGGATCCTCATGATTAAACGGATTCCGGATGCCCGCGTAGATGCCCTCGGACAAGGCCATAGCACCGCGTTGGACGGACTTGTATGTGTCGCTGCCGTCGGCAGCCATCCGACGTAACCGAGGCTTGCCCGGAGTCGCGAGATCGAGGCTGAAGGCCTGCTTGAAGAGGTCAGTCTCGCTCACGTCGCGTCGTCCGAGCTTGTTCTGTGTCTCGGCGTTGAGCTTCTTGGCTGCGTCTTCGACAGCCGATCGGTAGTGCCCGGACTGCCAGAGCGATCGTGCCCCGCCCCAGATCCACGGATGGAGATTGGCCGCCGAGATCTCCGGAGCGTCGTCGCCCAGATTCGCCTTGATCTCTTCGCGACGCTCAAGCGCCTCCTTCGCGCGGGTTGCCGCCTCACGGTGCCGTGTCCATCGATTCGTCTTTCGAAACTCAATATCCGTGCGCCAGCGCGGGAGCACGCGATCCAGAATTTGTTCAACGACTTGCGCCTGCTTCGCGACGTCCGCGTCCGGGGCGGCAGTGCTCGACTTATTGGTCATCGAGATCACGCCGTTGCCAACGTAGCTGTTGTTCGTCATCATCGTCTGGGCGATGAACTTGTCGAGCTCGGCAAGGGCCCACTCGATGTTGAGGCCAGTCATGCTTTCACCTCAGAAGCGAGGCCGTCGTCTTCAACGGAACCGAGTTGCTCGAGGAGCGCGAGACGAAGATCCACTAGCCCACTGACCTCGCGCTCGATCAGGAGAAGCCGGTCCCACAACTTCCCCAGTGTCTTGTCCAGATGTCGAACTCCAGCCTCGTTCGGCATCTCCACGCGCGTATCGTCGAGGTGTCGCCGCTGGATATGCCCCATCGTCGTCGCCTTGTCCGCTGCAATCTTCCTGAATTCAGGCATGATCGCATCGAGACGATCGAAGACAAGCCATGCGGGCTGCCCAACAGGGATCACCTTGAAAATGTGCTGATTGATGATCGCCTCGTCAAGTCTCCAGCGGTAGACACCGAGAGAGCCAGACCATGACATGAGAATGTCCCCGGGTCTTGCCGTCCTATCTTCTGGAACATCGAGCTCGTTGTAGACCGTTGAAGGACTCGGCCCGGAGTTGAGCTCGGCTATGCGTAGAACCATTCGACCGGAGTCCGTCGCCCCCTTCGTGTACGCACCCCCATTCACAAACCGGGCGAGCTCGGATACTGGGGCTGAGCGGCCCTGATCCAGGTTCCGTTCAACATGCGCTCGAATCAGCCGGGGAATCACCTCCACAAGCTGCCAGCCAAGGTCAAGCTTCTGCTCGATCAGCTCCAGTGCTGCAACAAGGTTTCGTCTCGCCGCTGTCAAGGGAGGAACAGGATACGCGAGAAAGTCGTCACGGCTGAGCGCGACAACCGCGCTGCCGGTTGCCCTCGAAGCGCAGTAGCGGCGATAAACGGGCGTTTGGAGCCACCTGTACAGGTACTTCTCAAAATCCCGATCACGCTCACGAAACACGAGTCGCACGGTGTCCTGAGTAAGACGCCCATTCGGCACAGACTCTGGAAGACGAGCGATCGAGCCGATCATCTCACCGTCCTTCGTCGCGCCCTTGAGGGACACGAAGAGGTCCCCTGGGGAAAGCATCAGCTCGGGGGGACAATCACCCCCGTACGTCTTGTAGTCGCTTCGGAACCCGCCGCCTGGAGTAATCGAGCCGAGCCCCAACAGAGCTGGCCCCGGGCTCCCGACAAGCGCCCCCTTATACGTCTTGCCCCGCACGAGCGTGACGTGGTCACCCACCCGACGGCTATTCCCCACGATCAAGCTCCGAAAGTTCAGCCCGAAGCTGGTTCTCGAGTTCTCGTCCGCGGTCGAACATCTCGAAAAGATCCGCGCTCAATCGCTCGATTTGCTCCTCGAGCGGCTCTTGATCCAGTGCTCTTCCTTCATCGCCTACGTAACGACCAGGGGAGAGAATAAAGCCATTGGCTTCGATGTCTTCCAATGAAGCGGACTTCGCGAACCCAGGAATATCTTCGTAGCCGCCATCGTGATTACGCCACGCATGATACGTGCGTGCGATCCTCTGGACGTCGCCATCGGGCTCATCGGAAAGAACCCGCAGCTTACGGCTTTCCATGTGCCCCAGCTTGCGAGCGTCGATGAACAAGACCTCTCCGCGTCGCTCCCGATGGCCATTGCCATGGCGTCCCTTTGACACGAACCACAGTGACACCGAGATGCCAGTGTTGAAGAACAGCCTGTCCGGCATCGCGACGATGCAGTCGACGAGCTCGGCTTCAACCAGCTTTCGTCGAATCTCTCCCTCACCGCTCGTGTTCGAGCTCAGCGATCCGTTCGCAAGCACGAACCCTGCAGTGCCGTTCGGACGCAGGTGATGAATGAAGTGCTGCACCCACGCGAAGTTTGCGTTGCTCTCGGGCGGGGTGCCGTACTTCCAGCGTGGATCGTTCTCAAGCTTCGGGTGCCACCAGTTGCTGACGTTGAACGGCGGATTGGCGATGATGTAATCAGCACGAAGATCCTGGTGAAGGTCGTTGCTGAACGTATCAGCCGAAGTCTTGCCGAGGTCGGCCTCGATACCGCGGAGCGCCAGGTTCATCTTGGCGAGCTTCCACGTGGCGTCAGTGTACTCCTGCCCGAAGACCGAGATGTCGTTGCGCTGGCCGCCATGAGCCTTCACGAACTCGGCAGACTGCACGAACATGCCGCCTGACCCACACGCTGGATCGTATACCCGCCCCTTGTACGGCTCGAGCATCTCGACCAGCGTTTTCACGACGGAGCGAGGGGTGTAGAAGGCACCGGCGTCCTTGCCAGTTTCCTTGCCAGCGAACTGCCCAAGGAAGTACTCATAGACACGCCCCAGAACATCATCGGAACCGTGGTCGTCGCTCTCGGTAAAGCCGATCGAACCAATGAGATCCACCAGCTGTCCGAGTCGCCCCTTGTCGAGACCCTCCCGACCGTAATTGCGCGGCAGCACGCCACGCACGCTGGGATTCTCCTTCTCGATCAGATCCATGGCGTGGTCGATGTCTTCACCGATTGAAGGCTGCTTGGCGTTCGACTTGATGACCTCCCAACGGGCCTCGGCCGGAACCCAAAACACGTTGTGACTGGTGTACTCCTCGCGCAACTCGAGGTACTTCGGCCGGCGCTCCGGGTTCGGGATGTAATCCTCGGAATCCGGGTCTGCCAGCGAGACCTCGATCGCTGTGCGACGCTCCTCGAACCGGTCAGAGATGTACTTGAGAAACACCAAGCCCAGTACGACGTGCTTATACTCGCTGGGCTCCTGGTTACCTCGAAGCGCGTCGGCGGCGTCCCAGAGTCGCTGCTCCAGCGTCTTCTGCGGCTTGGGTTTGGCGGCTCGTGCCATAGCGTGATGTTTCCTCCTGCGCGTCGGCGCGCGATAGTTAGTGATGTCCCCCAGGGCCATCGATCTCAGACTAGCCAGGGCTACGGACAATGTCGGGAAGCTAGGGGCTGGTGGCGCATGGCGAGAGCAACGGCTCGACCGCGTGCGCAATCCTGGCCCTACTTACACGCGAGTTGCCCGCTTTTGCCTAGGGCGTGTCTCCCAATAGTGCGGCCCAGGTGAGAACGGCGTGGAGGACGGCGCCTGCGCGGTAGGTGATCGCGAACTTGTCGTAGCGGGTCGCGATACCCCGCCATTGCTTGACGAGGGCGAAGGAACGCTCGACGACGTTGCGGTCCTTGTAAGCGTTCTCGTCGAATGCGGGTGGGCGCCCACCCTTGCAGCCCTTGCGTTTCCGGGCGGCAATTTGGTCGCTCTTCTCTGGGATCACGGTGCGGATTCCGCGGGCGCGGAGCATGCGTCTGTTCACTCCGCTGCCGTATGCCTTGTCTGCCAGAACAGCATCGGGGCGGATTCGAGGTCGGCCGCCACCGATCCTAGGAACGCGAATATCGTCGAGTAGGGATTCAAGCATCGCCCCGTCGTTGCGTTGACCGCCGGTGACCACGATCGCCAACGGCATCCCGTTGCCGTCGACGGCATGGTGGATCTTCGTTGTCAGTCCGCCGCGGGAGCGGCCGATGCCATGGCCGGTCGGTTCGATCTCCTCAAGCGGCAGATGTTTGTAATTCGAAAACGCCCCCTGTGTCCTGATCAGGGCGCGTGGTGTTGGTCGCGTGCTGATGTGCACGCGCGATCGTCGCGTCGACCGAGACGTCCCAGTCGATCAATCCGGCTTCGTCCGCCTGAGACAGCAACGCCTGCAGCACCGCGTCCCAGGTACCATCGCCGACATAGCGACGGTGGCGCTTCCACACCGTCTGCCAGGGACCGAACTCGTCCCGAGGCACATCACGCCACGGCGTCGAGGTCCGAAACCGGTAGATGATCCCGTCCACGACGCGGCGATCATCACCGAACGGGTGACCACGCCGACCGGTGTTTGACGGCAGCAACGGGGCAATCAACGCCCACTGCTTGTCCGTCAATCGGCGAGTGCGGGAGTCTAGAACAGAAGTCATTCACCAAGAATCGCGCGTCAATCACGAACCATATGGGAGACACGCCCTAGTAGGAATCAAACCTTCCTAGGCTCGCTGTAACAGCCGTAGGCGTAGCTGTCTCGTACCCCATGCGTTACGAGACACCGCCGATCAGGCGCCCATTAGTGAGAGAACGGATAACGCGGTTACCCATTCGATGGCGTGGCTATCAAATTGGATGTCGATAGTCCTCCGCTTGATACAGCGGTCCGGATCAAGATCGGCATCCCCTGAACTGCGATGAATTCTCAACGGACGGTCTCTCGGTGTCCGCGGTGGTCCGTTTGCGTGACGCGAGTTTGCTATTGCTATTGCTATTGCTAACCACGGTGATGCTGGCCGCTTCGGGCGGGCTCTAGGCCGGTCGGAACCGCCTGCACAACTTCGGTCTACGCTTTTGGTCATGGATGTTCATAAGGCGAGGGCGTTCCTCGCCCTCGCAGAAGATTTGCACTTCGGTCGAGCTGCTCAGAGACTACACATGGCTCAGCCACCGTTGAGCCGTCTAATCCGCGGGCTCGAAGGACAGCTGGGCGCTGCACTGTTCGAGCGGAGTCCGCGCAAGGTGACACTGACGGCCGTCGGGGAGGCCCTCGTGGAACCGGCGCGAGAACTTGTGATGCAGTCCGAGCGCATCGCCGAGATGGCGAAGCGCCTGCAACGGGGCGAGACCGGGCGTATTCGTCTCGGCTTCGCGGGGGCATCCGTCAACGCGATCGTGAGCGCCCTCACCCACCGCGTTAGACGGGCGCGACCCGATCTCACTCTCGAACTACGGGGAGCCTTGCTGTCCCAACGGGGACTGGAGATGCTGAGGTCAGGGACGCTCGATGCGGTCATCGGGCGATGGGACTCTCTGCCTCGAGACATCGATTCGTATGCCATCGCCCAAGAGCAGCTGTTGATCGCCGTCGCCGCGGACCACCGGCTGGCGGCGGCGGAAGCCGTCTCTCCGGCGGATGTCGCCGACGAAGCGTGGATCGTTCTTCCGGGCGGTAGCGGTGCCACCCTCTCGGCTCGGCTGAATCAACTGGCGATGCGGGGGCATTTCATACCGCGAATCGTCGAGACAGCGGTCGATTCGGCAACCCAGTTGCTGCTGGTGGATGCGGGAGCGGGGATTGCCCTAACCTTCTCGGGGGTCCGTGCAAACGTGCCCGTCCACTCCGTCGTCTTCCTTTCCCTGATGCCGAGTCTCGGCCCCGTCGACGTACGCCTCGCCTGGCGACGAGCGGATGTCAGTCCCGCGCTTAGCTCGCTGATTGAGGTGGCTGGCGAGTTCCCACTCTCGCCGGATTACGCCAACTGAGCCAAGCAAGAGTGACTGTCCGCGATACTCCAAAGGTATTGACGCGTATCAGTTTTGGTACTTCCTGTCATGCTGGGGATCCCGCACACTGGACACATGCCTCTTCCCCTTGACGGCGTGCTCGTGGCCGATTTCAGCCGTGTCCTTGCCGGCCCATTCGCCACGGCGACGCTGGCCGACCTGGGCGCGCGGGTGAGTAAGGTGGAGCGGCCAGAAGCCGGCGATGACACCCGGGCGTGGGGTCCGCCGTGGACCGATAACAGCGCGGCATACTTCGAAAGCGCGAACCGCAACAAGGAGTCGCTTGTCCTGGACCTCGCAGACCCTGCCGATCGCGTTCTCGCGATCGAACTGGCTCGACGTGCTGATGTGTTCGTGGAGAACTTCCGACCTGGGGCGCTCGACCGGTACGAGCTCGGCTACGGACGCGTGCGCGAAATCAACCCGGGTATCGTGTACTGCTCGATCACCGGCTTCGGCGGCGGTGGTGGCGCGCACATGCCAGGCTACGACTTCTTGGTGCAGGCGGTAGGCGGGCTCATGTCGATCACCGGCGATTCTGACGATGCGGGTGGCGTGCCCATGAAAGCGGGCGTCGCGCTTGTCGACGTGCTCACGGCCAAGGACGCGACGGTCGGCATCCTCGCCGCTCTGCGCGCCCGCGACGCGACCGGGCGCGGGCAGCGCGTCGAGGTGAACCTGTTGTCGAGCCTGCTGGCCTCGCTGGTGAACCAGGCGTCGTCTTACCTGGCGACCGGCATCGCGCCTGGCCGGCTCGGGAACGCGCACCCGTCCATCGCCCCGTACGAGCTACTGCCGTGCGCTGACGGATCTGTGGCCGTCGCGTGCGGCAACGACGGTCAATTCCGCAAACTCGTCGCGGTGCTCGGCGACGAATCCCTCGCCGACGATGAACGCTTCGCTACCAATGCCACACGGGTGCACAACCGACCTGAGCTAGTGCAGGCGCTTGGCGCCTTGCTCGCGCGAGACGGCGCCGATGTGTGGGTCGAACGCTTTTCGAACGCGGGGGTTCCGGCGGGCAAGGTCGGCAGCATCGCCGATGGCTTCGCATTGGCTGCCCAGCTCGGGCTCGACCCGCTCGTGGACGTTGGGCACCGCCAGCCAGCACAGGTGCGGCATCCGGTCACCTATTCCGATACCCCAATCGTCAAGTACACGGCACCGCCTCGACTAGGCGAACACAGCGACGCGGTCCGTCAATGGCTGCAAGAGGAGAAGCACAGATGAGTCACATCGATCCCATGTCCCTGCCCGCCCCCGACCCGACAGACCCCGCTGCCCTCGACGACCTGCTCACCGAGGACGAGAAGGAGGTGCGGTCTGCGGTCCGACAAATGCTGGATGTCTCGGCCGAGCCTTACATCGCCGAGTGGTTCGAGAACGGCGCCATTCCAAACATCCGTGAACTCACCAAAGAGCTCGGTTCGCTCGGTGTTCTCGGCATGCATCTTGAAGGCTACGGCTGCGCCGGCATGTCAGCGACCGAGTACGGCATCGCCTGCCTCGAGATCGAAGCCACGGATTCCGGGCTGCGCTCACTCGTCTCAGTACAGGGCTCGTTAGCGATGTTTGCAATTTGGCGCTGGGGATCCGAGGACCAGAAGCAGGAATGGCTCCCACAGATGGCCAACGGCGAGGCTATCGGATGCTTTGGACTGACCGAGCCGGATGTGGGCTCTGATCCCGCCAACCTGACGACGCGCGCCCGCCGCGACGGCGAGGATTGGGTCATCGACGGCCGCAAGATGTGGATATCGAACGCCCCTTACGCAGACGTTGCGATCGTGTGGGCCAGCACCGATGAAGGCGTCCGCGGGTTCGTGATACCCACCGACACCCCTGGCTTCTCGGCGCCGGAGATCAAGCACAAGATGTCGCTTCGCGCCTCCGCGACCGGCGAACTGGTGCTGGACGGGGTGCGGCTGCCGGCATCCGCCATGCTACCCGAAGCCCGCGGCCTCAAAGGACCGCTCTCCTGTCTCAACGAGGCCCGTTACGGCATCGTCTGGGGATCACTCGGCGCCGCGCGCTCGAGTCTTGAAGTCGCACGCCGGTACTCGCAGGAGCGGGTGCAGTTTGGCAAGCCCATCGGTGCATTCCAGCTCACACAGCAGAAGCTCGCTGACATGTCGCTTGAGTACATCAAGGGGTACCTTCTCGCCGTCCATCTCGGTCGGCGCAAAGACGCCGGGCTGTTGCGTCCCGAACAGGTGAGCATCGGTAAGCTCAACAACGTTCGCGAGGCGATTGAGATCTGCCGCACCGCCCGTACCATCCTCGGCGCCAACGGCATCTCCCTAGAGTATCCGGTGATCCGCCACCAGAACAACCTCGAGTCCGTCCTCACTTACGAGGGTACCGTCGAGATGCATACTCTGGTGCTGGGTCAGTTAATCACCGGGGAATCGGCGTTCCGGTGACTCGAGGCCTCGCAGCGGAGGGGCCCTCGGCGAGGTCGGATCTGCGCCCCGAGTCAGCAAGCTCAGGGCGCCAGCAAGGCTCCCACGCGGCGGCTGATGGTGAACTTGTATCGATCAGGTCGATAGTGGGCACGACGAAACTCCAGGGTTCCGAGATCGTCGACCATAAGCGACTCTATGACCAGTACGGGAGCGCCCTCAGATAGATGAAGTATCCTCGCGAGGGAATCACCAGCGGGGACGGCACCAATCGTTTGTACGACTTTGTTGGGCACTCGTCCAATGCCCTCGGCTTTGTACAAGTCAAGCGTTGAGAACGGAACCTTGGCGGAGATCAGATCATCCGCTGCTGAAGCCATCTTCTGGCCCAAGCCCTGCGGAAAATAGCTGTCGTAATAGACTACGGGGACCGCATCACCGAGTCCTACCAGCCGCAGATTATAGACACCGGATAGTGCGTCAAGATGGAGCGTCCGGCTCATCGAGATGTCGGCCGGAACGATTCCGCTGAAATCCAGTTCGGTGCTCGCAGTCATTCCCTGATCTGTGATCGTACGCTCGAAAGTCCGCACCTCACTCAGATCCTGCTGAACCGATGTTGCGGCACCGACGAAGGTACCGACTCCCCTGCTCTGACTGAGCAGACCCTCCTGCACCGCAAGGTCGATCGCCTTTCGGACGGTAATTCGGCTGACACCGAGCAGCTGGGCCAAGTCTCGCTCCGACGGAACCCGCTGTCCGGCAACCCACTCACCTCCGGAGATCCTACGGCGGATCTCTCCCAGGACCTGAACGTAGAGCGCTTCAGAGCGCGCTCGCGAGACGAGGTCTACAGGATTCATTCGAGGCACCTGCGTTACTTCGTCGAGTGTCATATGGTCCGCTCCCGGCCTCGCGTACGGCACAGCCGTCATCCGTTTCGGTTTCGTATTCGCGCATCGGCAGTTTCGGTGAGCATGTCAGATGCACGTCGTTCACCCTCCCACCCTTGCACCGCGACCCCTGTGCCGACAGCAGCTGCGAGAAGTGTCACGAACGATAGCTGCGTCTCCAGACTCAGTCCGTCGGCGGTGGGCTCGACGAGACCAGTCACGCCATCGATGAGACCGATCTGGGTGCACGCATGCAGAAGCCTTTGCTCCCGGTCGGGTGAGTGAGCCAGCGACGGCTCGCCCTTCAGCCCCGCCAGGCATGCGGCAACTGCGTACGCACCCCAGTTGGACACTGTGGCCGCGACAAGGGAGTCCGTGGCCCCGGCGGGTACCGTGCCCCCACCACATCCGCAGCCGCAGTCGTCGCCATGGCGCAGCACACCTCTCAATGGCTCGGCGATCGAGCCCATGCCGATCTCATTACCGCCATCGCCGATGCCCACAGTGGCGACTCCGGCAGCCGCACACACCTCCCTGACGGCGTCCCCCTTTCCTAACGCTGCAGTCGTATTGGCACCACGACTCGTGTGAATCTCACCGTACTCATTCGCCCCACCCTTCTCGATGGCGACGAAGGCGCCAATCGGATATCGGTCGATCATGTCCTGAGCAAGCGCCGCGGCCACATGCCAGTCCTTAGGTAGAGCGACGACAGCACACGCGTGGAGCGCCGCCTGGGACCTTCCGGCAGCGCAGGCTTCGTCCACGGAGAGCACCCGAAGACCAACCGCATGCATCAGGACAGTCATGTGCACGATCAGCTCTTCTTCGACGAGAAGCACCGGAATAGCACCAAGGCCCAGATGTAGTGCCCGAGCGAGCGCCGCTGCGCCAGGGGGGCCGTCAGTCTCGGCCACGTTGAGGCTTACATGCGGGCGATCGAGCCACCCGGTTGCGATAAGTACGATATCGCCTTGCTTCACCCTCGATTTCAAGAGTTCAGCCGCGTGCATCGCCAGGGGTTCACCATGTCTCTCCCGTGCGAGCGGATAGATCGTGTCTATCACGCCTCGCCTGGGGAAATCAATGGACATGATGCGGTCAACGTTCTCGGCAATCTGGTTTTTCATCGTGAATTCTCTCCAATAGGTCGAGCGAGTCGCGCCTGCCCATCAGAGCAAGAACGGCCGCGATCACTTCATCAGCAGGTTCGTGATCTTCCGCCGGTGCGCGATGAGCTCCGGCGCGTCGAGCGACTCGAGGGTGCGAGGACGAGGCTCCTCCAGCCGGAATTCTTGCTGGAATGTCCCCGGTCGAGGAGTCATCACTATCACCCGATCGCCTAGGAGTAGAGCTTCTTCAATGTCGTGCGTGATGAATAGCACGGTACACGGGCGCTGCGCGACGATGCCCGCCAGGAGTTCTTGCATCTTCAGTCGCGTAAGAGCATCGAGAGCTCCGAACGGTTCGTCCATGAGCAGGATTCGCGGCTCGTTGATCAGCGTACGAGCGATGGCAACCCTTTGGCGCATCCCACCTGAGAGCTCGTGCGGATACGAAGAGGCGAACTCCCCGACGCCGACGAGGTCGAGAATCTCCTGCACGTCAGCGACGCTGACAGTTATGCCCCGGGCTCGTGGACCGAAGCGGACATTGTCAGCCACAGACAACCAAGGGAAGAGACCATGGTCCTGAAACACGACGCCTCGATCGGGACCCGGTCGCGATATCTTTCGCCCGTCGATCAGGATCTCTCCGTTCGTCGGCTCTTCGAATCCGGCGATTAGGTTGAGAATCGTTGACTTTCCGCACCCGCTAGCCCCCACCAGGCAGACGACCTCGTTCGCCTTGAGTTTGAGATCGATATTCTGTAGCGCCAGGAAGGCGTCGCCGGAGGTTCGATGGATGAACTCCTTCGATACTCCAACAACCTCCACCACTGCGTCACCATCGCCGCGTGATCGCGGCTGGCCCGTCTCGTCAGCATTACTCTTCATCATCAATTCACTCATCTGCAGGCATCCAACGAAGCAATTTTCTCTCCACTCTCACGGTAATTTCATTGAGCCCCCAACCGATGGCCCCGATGACGATCATGACGACAACGATGGTCTCGGTTTGGATCTGTTGCTGGGCGAGAACCATTCGGTACCCAAGACCGGATCGTACGGCCAGCAGCTCGGCGAGAATGACGACCCACCAGCCGATTCCGAGCGACAACCGCACTCCGGTGAGGATGCTCGGCATGGCGGAAGGGATAAGTACCCGTCGGGTGATGGTCGCCCGGCCTGCGCCGAGCATTAGCGCCGCTCTCCTATGGATCGGCTGCGTCTGTATTACACCTGCGACCGTATTCAGCAGGATTGGATATAGTGCACCCAGGAAGATCAGTGCCAGAGAGGGAGCCTCCCCGATACCGAACACGATGATCGTTAGCGGTACCCAGGCGGCGATCGGAATAGGACGCAGCAACTCCAATGTGGGGGAGAGGATGCTGCGCCACGTTTTCGAGGCCCCCATCAGTATCCCCAACGGTATCCCCACGATTGCGGCTAGCGCCACACCCGACAGCACGCGGCTCAAACTGGAGAAGGCGTCGGAGAAGATCGTTCCCGTCCGGGTGAGCTCCCAGGCGCTGCCCACGACCTCCATCGGCGTGGGAATGAAAATCTGCTCTTCTTGCCCCCCGGCGGCTGTCCAGATCAGCCACACGATGAGGAAGAGGATGATCGGGATCGTCCCAAAGAGGGGGAGATGCCACGACCTCTTGCCCCGTCGCGATTTCGTATCCCCCTTCTTGGCCTCTCCGGTCACAATCGTCTCGGTAGCCGACATGCCGTTCGTCACTTGAGAACCTCTTGCAGGTAACTTGGGTCAACGACCTGCGCATACTCTGGCGCATCGTCGATGAACCCGAGCTTTAGCTGAGTATCAATGAGGGCAGCGAACTGTTCTTCGTACCCGTCAAGACTGTATGTCAAAGCCAGGTTATCCAGCGTGAGGTTGATGATCTCTTCGTCACTTTCCCCCACCATGTCGCTTACCAGCGCGGCGAGGCGGTCGGGGTCGGCGTTCAGTGCGTCCGTCTCTTCAACATAAGCACGCAGGAACGCGAGCACGTCCTCCTCATTCTCCTCGAGGTATTCCCGGGTAACCACCAAAGCCCCGTTGATAGCACCGTAGGGGACCGCGTCCAGTCCGTCATACGGGTACTGAACCAGATACCCCGAACCTGAAGTGACTGTCCTCGACGATTGCGGCTCACTGCCGTAGAACGCATCGATATCGCCGTTGGCGAGAGCGATCACCATATCGGAGAAACTCATGTTAACCGCGTCGACGTCGGACAGACTCATGCCGGCCGACTCCAGTTGGGAATTGATGTCGAGGTCCACCATCGACCCAGCCGAATAGGCGACCGTTTGGCCCTGGAGATCTTCCACCCCCTCAATTCCGGAATCAGCGCGCGCGATCAAGGTCCGGCCACGCTCGAAGTTGCTGGCAATGACGACGATGTCGGCGCCCTGACGCGATTTGAGTTCGGCGACCTGGGTCCATCCCAATAGCGCCATGTCGATGTCTCCATTGACGAGAGCAACACCTCGTTGTGCGCTGCTTCCGAACTCGACCACTTCCACATCAACGACGGCGTCCTCATCGTCGGCGAGGCTCAGCACTGCTGCGAAACCGGCGAATGAGGACGCGCCGACCGAAATCTCAGGAGGCGCTTCCGAGTCACTGGGGGATTTTGAAGGGCTGCCGCTACAGGCAGTCAACGCCAACGCCAGGAGAGGAACCGACGCCCACGAAATGAGCTTTCTCATCTGTACTCACAATTCTCTGAGGTACACCCTCACTGGGCTACCGTGGTATGTACTGGTTATGCAAGAGAGTATGACTAGGCCGCACACCTGTCAAGGCTCCGTGGCAATTTCTCTTTAGATTCTGCGTTGGCCTAAGCGCGAACATGTCCGCTGTTCAATCTGTGTCCAGATAGCACCTCTAGGACAGATTCAATTTCGGCGACTAAGTACCTGATCTACGGGCATATTTGTAATGGCTCACCGGCAGGTAGTAAAAACCATCCTGGACTCGCTCGGTGCAACCTCCTTTGGTGCTGTGCGCCAAGAGTGTCGCGCTTCACACCCGTTGAACTACCGTACTCGTGCGAAGTTTGATATAACCAGATAAGACCACCGGTACTACGAAGGAGTGTTTGGCAGATGAAAGATCAGTTGCGGATTGTCAGCCCGAACGGGCATCTGGGCTTCGCCCCGACAAAGGAGGCCAGCTTCCGCCTCGCCGTCGAAACCCGGCCCGACTACTACTGCGCGGACTCCGGGAGCGACGATATCGGCGCGACTGCCCTGGGAGCCGACCGATCGGTGAGCATGGAGCGATGGCAACGCCATGACCTTGAGCTCATGCTCCTGGCTGCTCGTAAGCAGGGCGTGCCCATGATTATTGGCTCGGCAGGCGACTGCGGCAGCAACAGTCGTGTGGATCTATTCGTTCAGATGATCCGAGAAATCGCTGCAGAGCACGAGCTCCCTCCGTTCAAGTTGGCGTATTTCTACTCCGAGGTCAGCACCGATTACCTGCGTGATCTTCATCAGTCCGGTGTGATCATAGATGGTCTTGACGATCGAGAGCCCGTGACAATCGCAGACATCGATGCCACCACACGAGCTGTTGCGGTTGCAGGCGTGCATCCCTTCATCAAGGCGCTCGAGCTTGGCGCCGACGTGATCATCGGCGGCCGCTCCAGCGACTGCGCGGTCTTCGCCGCACCTGCCATTTTTGAAGGCTTTCCGGAGAATCACGCGTATTACGCAGGGAAAGTTCTTGAATGTGCGTCGTTCTGCGCGGAGCCTTACGGCGCGAAAGAGTCTGTGATCGCAACGATCACCCACGACGATGTCAAAGTGACTGCGATGGCTCCTTGGCAGCGCTGCACGATCGCCAGCGTCGCTGGGCACGCGATGTACGAGCGATCGAATCCGTACTTCGAGTACTTCGCTGGCGGCATGCTCGACATGACCGATTGCGTGTATGAACAGTACGACGAGCGCACGACTCGTATCACTGGGCAGCGCGTGGTGCCCGTCGAAGGCAAGGTGACAGTGAAGATCGAAGGATCTGGCCGCGTGGGTGATAAGTACCTCGGCATCGCTGGCATTCGCGACCCGTACACGATTGCCAACATCGACAAGGTGCTCGAACTTTCGCGTGCGCAGGTCGCCGAAGAATTCGCTGATGCTGACTATCACCTGAATTTCACCGTCTACGGTAAGAACGGTGTCATGGGCGACCTCGAGCCCATCAAGGAAACCAAATCCCACGAACTTGGAGTTGCAATCGAAGGGATTGCCGACACGGCCGAGCTCGCCGAGGCGATCACGCTCTTCGCCACCCGTCAGCTCTTTTACGCACGACTGCCAGAGGTCAAGGGCACGGCTGGCACCGCAGCGTTCGTGACCGACGAAGTACTCCCCGCAACAACGTCATACCGATGGACGATGAATCACATCGTCCCCGTTGACGATCCGATGTCGCTGTTCGACCTGCACATGACCGATGTCGGGGTCGCTGCGCCCATGACCTACGCCTGACTACGTTCCAAGGAGAGCATAATGAACGACACCACCACGCTCGGCGAACTCGCTAAAACCGTGCGCAGCAAGAATGCCGGTACAGACCGGATCACCTTCGATATCATCTTTTCCGACAAGGAAACGTACGAGCACGTCCGAGGCAGCCGTGCACTGACACGCGAAACTGTTGGGGCGCTGTTCAGAATTGAGGACGAACGGATTACCGATTTCGTAGAGTTCGACCCGGCATTCGCAATTAAGTTCACCATGAAACGGACGTCTCCCAGCGGAGGTCCAGGAGAAAGCGATGTGTTTGGTTGTCAGCAATACCCACCGCTGCTTTCCATGCTAATTCCAAGCTGACAATAGAGAACAAGAGAAGACGGCAATGTGCGTTGAGGAGATGTTGCCGTCTTCCCCATTTGAGAGCGACCTACTCTCCTAAGCTGAGTGGATCGGTAGGGGTCGCGTTGGGCAGCCTGAAGCCTCCGGGGGAGTGGCCGATCGACTACTGATTGAGGCCCGCGTCGGTCGCTGCTTACGCACCGCGCCACCGCAAACGCGGTGGCGTATCTGCAAGTGAAGGTGTTCTGCGATCGCTTCGTGGCGTAGCCCACAGCGTCATCACCACACGGTGATGTCATGCTGAAGCCCCTCCCATTTCGTTCCCCAGGGAGGGCGGTTGCCTGAGTCACCGAGTTCTTCACAGATACGCTGGCAAACGAACTGCGTCACTCCGGCGACGGTCGGCTGTATGCCCTGGTGATCAGATGCCAGCTTTGACGCGGCAGCGAATGCAACCCCGCCGTCGGCGCGAACATGCGTGAGAACGTTTCGTCGCGCGACGAAGTCCGATCGGTTCCAGTGCTGCTCGAGTTTGGCGTGCCTATGCTCCGCCATGTGGGGCCTTGCCAGGCGGACGAGATGCCCAATTGAGGTGCTGAGGTTCGGCGGGTCAACTGGTAGCAGGGACTCGGCGAGACCAGCACCACGCCAGTGCGTCGCCGATCCCAGGATCTCGGGCCACGGCGTCTGCTTTGGGAGCGCAGCGACATGTTGAACAAGTCCGCGATAGGCCATGGCCACATCGTCGTCGGCAGGGAGCACCGCAGGCACGACGGGGTACTCGATGTCGTAGTCGCCGATCACCTTCCCGAGCGTCCAGCTCACGATGGTGACTGCGAAGGCCTCCGGCAGGGTTCCGATCTCTCTCGCCAAGTCCTGGTGGTGCCGCACACGAATGCGCTGTTGAAGTTCAGCGCTGAACTCGTTGCTCTCCCCCTTGCGGACAAGCCCTGCAAGAAGCCAACTGGCGAGGTGCGCGTGCTCTGCATCGAGCACAAGCATTGGTTCGTACTCCGCAACGGACAGCCAGTACGTGTGGTACATTTCCGCGGCTTCTTCCAGCCACTCGCGCTCCAGCCCACCCTCTTCGAGCCGCTCTTCCAGCGTGTCTGCCCAGGTGGGCCGCGCAGTGAGGAGGGAATACAGTTCCGCGTACACAAGCGGTGACAGCGAGCAGGTCAGGTCCACAGCAGTGTTTCCAGTCGCTCTTCGAGCGGAGCATCGATTTCACGGTCTGCCACGTCAAACTTGTAGATCTGCTCGGTCACGTTCAGCGCGCGAACATCACGAACGCTTAGCCGCGGCGCCGTCGAGCCGGTAAGACGCAGCACACGTGCCCCTTTGCCGGTGCGACTGTTGAGGTAGCGGGCTAATCCATCACCGAGCGTCGGATCTTTGAGGGAAAGTGCGTAGATCGTGCTGTCGATGACAAGGCCCGCGGGCACTACCCGTGCGAACGCCGCTTCTCCGTACACCGCGATAAGGACATCCGCTTCGTTAGTGACCGCGACCGTCTGGTCTGTCGCCAACGAGCACCAGCTTTTCACTCGCCCAGTGCGAAGCCACGCCATGTCCGCGACCGGCAGATCGCCCGGTGCAGAACGGGGGTGATACATGCTCCTGGCCGAGTGCGAGCCAATTCGAATCTCGCGCACGAGTGCCTCGAGCGGGACACCAGCCTCGAGCAGTTCGGGACGAGGCGTCGCGAGCGCGAAACGCCATTCGGTCCCCCGCAGGTCAGCGGTGCGCCACCAGGACGTTGCAGCTTCCTCCTCTTCACCGATCGTCGCGTCAATCAACGAGCGCAGCTGTGGCTCGACCGCTTCCATGGCAGAGAGCGGAGGAACCGGAACATGCAGATCCAGAACGCGGACTCGGCTGTTGGCAGATCCCATGCGGCCAGCGCTGGATATCGCACGCAGGCGCTTACCCGAGCCGCTGTTCAAGACTCCCCAAATCCACGGCGCAAACTCGGGCACGCGCAGCACTGTGAACGCGCGTGCGACGAACGAGCCAACGAGATCCTCGGTCACGTAGAGCACGGGTTGCTCAGCGCCGGGCGGCACCAGGAGATCGCCCGGTCGCACACCGCTCTCGCTCTGCCCCACTTGATACACGTCACCGAGGTGCCTGTTTGAGCGCAGCCGAATGCCTCCAGTCCTTGAATCGAGTCCCGCTGGCGTCACGACTAGTGCGTCGTCGATGGAGGCCACGGGAGGCAAGAACGTGCTCGCGATGTCACCAAGCCGAACTGAGGGATAGTCGCACGGCCAGCCGAAGGCTTCGACGAACAACGCCCCCGGATCCCATGAAGACCGACCACGAAGGTCGATAGTGGCTGTGTCCATCGCGTCACGCTTGCCGGTCAGAGTCAATATGCGAAAGCGCTGCTTCGAGTGCTGCTCCGCCGGGTGCGAGCTGTGACGACCAATCGCCCACCAGCTGGGCGACGAAGGTCGCTCCCGGAGCCGCGTTGTCGATCACCATGAGCACGGCCTGCAAACTGGTGTACGGCTCCAGCGCCCTCTCAACAGTCATGAGTGCAGCCACGCGATAGTTCTCAGCCAAGAAGGTTCGATAGGCCTCACCAGCCACACGGAACGTGAAGCTCGCAGGAACGAGCAATACGGCTCGACCTCCTGGCTTCAAGCTCCGCAGCACCGAGTCGACGACCGCAACGTCGCCATCGCGAACGGGCTCGCCGTTCAAGAGCGTTCGGTCGCTCGATTGCCCGCGAACCTGAACCCCAAACGGAACGACGCTCACGATCCCATCGGCCGGCGTCATGGGATCAAGCAATGCCGCACTGGCCTCGAACGTTGCCGGAACGGGACTTGCCCGAGCGATGCTCTCAGCAAGGTTTCGGAGAGAGGGCTCTCGCTCACGACCGCAGAGCCGGACAGTCGCGTCGCGGCTCTGGGCCAAATCGGCAACCGCCCAAAGGGACGCGCCGAACCCAGTGAACGGATCTGCCACAACTCCTGTGAGCTTGTCCCCGAGCAGTGACGCCATGGCGTGCGCGAGCGTCGGATCGAGAGAGTGGGCACCCGCGTGCCGCTGACGTCGCTGCTCGCTCACCACGAAGCGTTGCGACGCCTTGAACAGCGTGTCTCGCTCCACCTCGACGTACTCACCTGGCGCGATCTCGACACCGCGCTCCGTCGCCGACGCAATCACAGCTGAGACTGAATCGAGCGCGAAAGTGGCGCTCCGGTCGGTGGCATTGAGTTGCCGCTGGTGCGCGGCTGCAAGAAGCGACTCAGCCAGACCCACGTCAGCCAGTTGGCCCGTGGCACCGAACTGAGGTGGGGTTGGGCCGTCAACGGCCTCCAATGATCGCAACCCGCTGTCGGCCCGGAACCACGCATCGTCGATGACCAGGTAGTGCTCGACGGTGCCCAGCAGGTCGCGATAGCGCGCCAGCTGCGGTAGGAAGAGCTCAGGGGGCTTTCGCGCTTGGCCCTTGAATTCAACCACCGCCCACGGAACGAGTTCACCGTTCGCGTTGGGTGCCCAACCCAGGAAGTCCGGGCGATGGTTGCGCAGTGCGAGGAGTCGCGGCTCCTCCTGCACGAACGCGTACCCGGCGCTCTCAAACGCGCGTCGCACGTGCTCCACCATCTCGGTCTCCTACTCGTTGGAATTGCCTCCCTGATTTTGGGCAGCCGATGAGAGTATCAGTGTCGGCCGACACCCGCAATCTCATTCAGGAAGTCAGCTTGTCGAGGCGCTCTTTGATGCGGCTGCCGTCTCGACGATCAGGCGGGCAGACCGCCAGCCAGCGCCGAAGCACCGCTATCTCTTCATCGCGCTGCCCAAGCTTGCGGTGGATGATGGCCGCCTGCTCTGTGTACCAAGGAGCCGGTTCGCGCCCTTCGCGCCCCCCCTCGGCTCCTTCGATGGCGGCGTTGCACAGCACCAACGCCTCGTCCAAACGCCCTTCCCGCTTGAGTTGCTTGATCGGCTCAACGAGCTGCAGATAGTGGACGCCGCTGACCATGCCCAGCTCGAAGGACTGCGCTCGCTCGCCACCGTCGGCGAGCGCATCATTCACCACCTCGGTGACGCCAGCGTGGTGTGCTGCGGCCTTGGCCTCCGAGGAAAGGG
Source organism: Microbacterium sp. (assembly GCA_040394295.1). Classification (GTDB taxonomy): domain Bacteria; phylum Actinomycetota; class Actinomycetes; order Actinomycetales; family Microbacteriaceae; genus Microbacterium. The sequence continues at coordinate 10,473 of JBEBSN010000013.1, read as the reverse complement.
GCGGACGGTTCTTCTCTGACCATTGCCACTGCGGCGCGCTGGCAGGCAGCCAAGCCCAGGCTTCGGCGCGCGACCCTTTGGGAAGTATCTGCGTGAAGATCTGTAGCGCTACGGTGCGGGAGCCGCCCGCCGAGAGCTCGACCCGGGCTGCGACGTAGCCGGGGAGGTACCCGATCCGCTCCCCGTCGACGTGCACGGCAACCGCGTTGGTATCCGCTGCGTTCTCGGGTTCGCGCTGAATACTGCCGCTGACCTCGAGGTACCCCAGCTCCGTGATACCGCGCCGCTCGGCAAGTCGTGTAATGGCGTCCTTTGCGAAGGTGGTCGTCCCGGTGAGCTTGACCAGCTCCGGTTCGCCGTCTGAAACAAATGCGCTGTCCATACGGGAGCGCACTCGAGACAGCGCTTCGTTGCCTTCCCTAGCGTCGGCCGGCGGCTGAACGCTCGCATCGACTGGCGTCGGCGTGCGTTGCCCGAAGAGTCGCTGGAGGATACCCATAGCGACGATCCTGGCAGATACCGCGAAGAGGTACACGCCGCGTAACCTGGCCCTGTGACCCCCGAAGATGATTGGTACGCAACCCGCCGCGCGAAGTGGAAGCCTGAGCGCGTTCGCCTGCTCCTCATCGCCGAGAGCGCGCCCGACGACGGTGGAGATCCGAAGAACCGGCGCTTCTTCTACGACGACAATCTCAGCGCCCACGATGGGCTGTTCCGCGAGGTCGTCAAAACGATGTTCAATGTCGGCACACTGCCGGGCGGGCCACGGGCGAAGACGCCGTGGCTGCGCAAGCTGCAGGAACGCAGCGTATACCTCATTGACCTTGCTCCGGTACCCGTGAACTACATGGCCGCTGAGCGCGACGCAGTACTGGCGGCGAACGTCGCCGAGTGCGTCGCGCTCGCGCGTTCGCTCGAACCTGACGGTGTCGTCGTGCTCAAGAAGAACGTCTTCGAGTTGCTTCAGGATCCGCTGCGCGATGCCGGCCTGCCGCTCCTGCACAATCGTTTCATCCCCTTCCCCGGGAGCGGCCAGCAGAAGCGATTCCGCGAAGCGTTTGCAGTTGCTTTGGCCGCGCTGCCCACTCAATGAACACGCGCAACGATCGGAGGTCGCCCAGCGATAGTGCGCATTCGGAGGAGGCGAGAATCAAGTGGATCACCCGCGCCGAGGCGGGCATGATCGCGCCAGGGCTCACACCGCAGCGCCTGGACTACATCCGCCGCGAAGCGCCGTACTCCTCGAAGATCAGCGCGCCGCCTGCACGAATCCTCAGTGACGGAGAGGTGATCTATGATGAGCTTGCCTTCCGCCGCTGGCTGGAATACACCGTTTCATGGGAGTGGATGCACGGGCACTTCGGTGCGTCCCGCTCACAGCCGACGGATGATCGTCTTTACACCTTTCAGGACGTGCATCTTGAAACGCTCAGACGCCGGACGTACATCAACGAAGCGCAGCTTCTTGCAGCTGTCCCGGCGTTGCCGTTGTGGAGAGTCCGCGATCTGCGATTCCGGGCGGTCGGGCCACGTTTCTTGAAACCGACCCACCGTACCGTCATCTACATCCTCGAGGAGGCCCTCGACTGGGCGAACGGTGTCGGTGACTTTGCCGATCCCATGCCTGATCGCGTCGAGCGCTCCGGACAGCCGTATACGCCGCAGGTTCGCCCCCAACCGTCGACCTAGTCTCACGGGACTGCCTCTCATCGCTGGTCAGGTCTGCGCGACCGATGCTCCCTTATCCGATCCTCGCAACTTCCAGATCGGCCACTTCCTCATTTCGTTCAGCGTCTTGTCAGGCATCCGATCCATGAGGTATTCCACCTCGGAGAGATCGCCGAGGAGCAGAGCGCACGCCGCTTCGAGTTCGGCGGACCGTGGACCTCCGTCACGCACGACCGCTCGCCGCAGCTCACCATTTCTGCGGTCGCGATGACCGTCGCGACGCCCAGGACATTGAGGAATGAACCCGGAATGGGCATCCGACGAGGATCCCCGGACGGGTCAACGTCGCGTCAGTGCGCGGATGTAGCCGACGCACGCGAAGGCGTGCAGCACCGCTCCTGCTCCGCACACAACCTGACCGACGAGGGCGACGACGTCCAGCGCCGGCAGTATCCCCACTCCGATCAACGCGAGTCCGGCCATGAGCACCGCAGTGCGCACCTTTCCCAGAACAGAGACCCCAGGCATCTGCGCTGGACGGACGCACAGGTACGCCACCCCCAGCACCATATCCACCATTGCGATGAGCACAGCGATCCAAAGAGGCAGATGGCCCGAGACGACGAACGCGATGGCGATGGTGGCTACGCCGACACGGTCGGCGAGCGGGTCGAGTATGGCTCCCGTCCGGCTCGTTTGCCCGAGTCTGCGGGCCAGATACCCGTCGACCCAATCACTCGCCCCGAACAGAGCCAGTAAGACCAGCGTGACTACCGGAGCCGCACCATTCGCTAGCAGAAGGGTGATGGGAATCACCAACAGGAGCCGGAGTACCGTGATCGCGTTCGGTATCGTCGCCCAGTCGCGCTGGCCGCGCCGCGCGAGGGGATCATGCGTCATGCGCGGGCCTGAACTCGTCGGCGCTGCACGACCACGGCTATGACGATCGCCGCTGCGGCCACGAGGAGCGATGGGATCGTGTACTTGTCGACGATCTCCAGCAGCACCCGACCGATCATCGCTCCGCCGACGACCCAGAGCGTGGCCCAGATCACTGCGGCAACGGCGCAGATCGCGGCGAAGCGCCGGTAGCGAATCGTGGATGTTCCCGCGGCTGCCGCAACGAGAGTTCGTATGCCGGGCATGAGCCGAGCCACTATGACGACCCAGAACCGGCGGGCGACGAAGTCGCGCGCCGTCATCCATCTGTCCTGCCCGAGGCGTTTGATCAGCTTCGTCTCGCCCAGACGCGGCCCCAGCTTCCGCCCCACGGCGAAGCCGATGTGATCGCCCAGGAACGCTCCAGCTGCCGCGGCCACGACGGCCAGTGCGACATGTACGGGGCTATTCGCGAGAGCGATCGCGGCGAGTACGATCCCCGTCTCGCCGGGAAGGATGGCACCCACACCGAGCGCTGCGTCGATGACGGCGAAGAGGAGCACGCAGACGAGCAGAAGGGTCGCGTGCTCTCCCGCTTGGTCCAGCAACGTCCAGATGAGATCGATCATGACTGCGACGCTATGCGGATGAGAAGGTGCGCCAGAATCAACGATCGGCTGCATTGTCACTGACGATCGTTAGTGCCGCGGGTGTCGAACACCTCATAACATTGGTGGAATGTCCAGCCAATCGCGGAACCGACGTGCCCAGGGTGCACGAACCCGTACCGTGATCGGTGCGATCGTCGCTGTAGCGGCCGGGCTCTCGTCGCGCTGGCTGCTCGTTGACGCCCCGCTGCTCGCGCTGGCAGTCATCGCCGTGGGTGCTGTTGTGCTGATTCTCGCGGCTCCGAGAGTCCGTCTGCTCGTCATCGTCACCTGCGTGATGGTGTCGGCGATCGTCGCGCAGCTTCCGGGATTCACCATCGAGGGCCTCGCTGTGGGCACGGTCGCCGGCCTTCTCACCTCGCTTCTGCTCGCGGGACCGCTGGCGGTCGCTGCGGCACTGCGACAACGGCGTGATTTTCTCCATCGCGGCTGGAGATTAGCCGCGATGGAGGCCGATAGACGATCAAGTGACATCCAGGCCGTGCTCCAGCGCGAGCGGATGTCCCTGGCCGCGGAGATGCATGACGGCCTCGGCCATAGCCTCACCCTGATCGCTGTGCGGCTTGGACAGCTCTCGCTCAATCCGACGCTGGCGCCCGCTGACCGCGCAGCGGTCGCCGAGCTACGGCAGGCGTCGGCGGAGGCGGCAGAGGAACTGGGAATCGCCGTGCGCCTACTTCGCGATCCCGGCGTGGTCGCCCCGGCTCCGACCGCCCGCGCGATCATGGATTCCATCGAGAGCGCACGCTCAGTTGGTATCCCCGTGACGATCGAGCTTCCGGAGGATCTGAGTGGAACTCTGAGCGCAGAAGCGCAGACTGCGGTCGCACGACTTATCCAAGAATCCCTCACCAACGCCGCGAAGCACGCGCCCGGTGAAGAAATCAACATCACGATCCGCGTCACCGGCTCCACAATGGTCGCCAAGGTCTCAAATGCGGTGACTGCGCAGGCCGAGGCAGGTTCGCCATCGTCCGGCGGGTTTGGGCTCATCGGAATCCGGCATAGAGCCGCAGTGCTGGGCGGGACGCTGGAGGTACGGCGTTCGCCGGACGTCTTCGCGCTGAAGCTCATGCTGCCGACCGACGCTAAACCTCTCACGTCCAGTAGCGCGACGGATGCGGAGTACATTGTCGCCGCGGAGAGCGAAGCAGCGCAAGGCAGGGCCAAAGCGACGAGGATCGCCATCGCACTGCCGGCGGCGATCCTCGGTGCTGTGCTGGTGGTCATCATCGGATACCTGACGGTGGCCACGATGTTCTCGGTGATGAGTCCGCCCCAGTTTGCGGAGATACAGCCAGGCGATTCTCGCGCGGAGGTCGAGCTCTCGTTGCCTCCGTTCGAGCTCCTCGACGCGCCCCGCGATCAGTTCCCGCCGAGGAGCGGTGAGCAATGCCGATACTACGAATCCGACGTCAGCTTCTTCAATCGTCGAGATGTGCATGTGATCTGCTTCGACGACGACGTCGTCACCCGCACGGGAGTCGTACCCGCGCCATGACCAATATCTCGATTCCGTCCGTACAGCGCATCCGCGTCCTCATCGCGGACGACGACCGGCTCGTCCGCGCCGGCATCGTCGGCATTCTGTCCACCGCTGATGACATCCAGGTTGTCGTCGAGGCGGAGGACGGGCTAGAGGCAACCAAGGCCGCCAGCGCGCACCGCGTCGACGTGGTCCTCCTCGATATCCAGATGCCGCGTCTCGACGGCATCCAGGCGCTGCGCGACATTAAGCGGCATCAGCCTCATCTGCCGGTCGCGATGCTCACCACGTTCTCGGACGATCTACTCATCAGCGACGCTGTGAGCGCCGGGGCGCTCGGATTCCTGCTCAAGTCCGACGATCCGCAACAGCTGATCGGCGGCGTCCGCGCGCTCGCTCAGGGCGGAGGCGCGTTCTCCCCCCGCGTGGCGCGGTGGCTCGCTACGCGAGAACGCACCGAGATGCGCTCGGATCAGCAGAACCAGCGGATCCGCGACCTGCTCACTGCGCGCCAGCTGGAGTTGCTCGCACTGGTCGGGCAGGGACTGTCGAACTCTCAGATCGCCTCTCAGATGCATCTGTCTGAGGGCACTGTCAAGCAGTATCTTTCCGCCCTCTTCACGCTCCTCAACATCGACAACCGTGTCCACGCTGCGGTCCTCGCCTATCGGATCGGGTTGCTGGAGTGATGTGCGACCTATGGGGGGGCGGCGCGCGCTGTGCGAAACGTCCTCACGTGCCGAAAACGATCGTTTCCGGCAGGTGCCGGGATAGCTCACGGTGTCAGCCCGGAGAGCTCCGGAACGCGTTCATCTGCGGTGGTTGGCCTCAGGCTGCATATTCGCTCAGCGCTGGCCGTGCGAGTGCGACGGCCGTATTGAGCTCATCGACGCGCTGCGCTCAGTGGTGCGGACCTCCGTAGGTGCTTCTCAAACCCTAGCAAGCCTCTGAGGTCGTTGATTTCCGGTGTTCTCAAGGGATCGAGCATGCCGGTCGGCTGGAACGACTCACGACTGGCGAGCAAACGGTTCCAACATCGCTACGGAGTCAGCCCGAGGAGCTACTGCGACGGCACAGGACAGGGCTGGTCAGCGCTGCCAAAAGTGCTAACTCAGGTGCTAAGGGTCGAGTAGGTAGACGTATCTAGGTGTAGGAGGCCAGGACGTTGTTGACGCGTGCTGGTGTCGCCGAAGCGGGCGGTTCCCCCCGGTGGGCGCCGTGGGGCCGGTGGTAGTTGTAATGCAGGTTCCACGTCTCCAAGGCGCTCGCGCGCTGGGCTTCTGAGATCCAGGTTCTTGCGTAAAGGAATTCTTCGGAGAGGATGCGGTTGTACCGTTCGACCTTCCCGTTGTGCTTGGGCGTGTATGGCTTCGTGCGCCGATGCTCGGCACCGTTCAGCGCCTCGGCGAAGGCTCTGGAGCGGTAGCAAGAGCCGTTGTCAGTGATGATTCGCTCGATCTTCATGATGCCGTGCTGGGTGAACCAGTCGCGCGCTCGATCGAGGAACGCAATAGCAGTTGATGCTTGTTCGTTCTCCAATGCCTCGGTGTAGGCCAGGCGGGTATGTCCGTCGATCGCCGAGTGCAGGTATACGTACCCGGCGCGTGCGCCGCGCGTCTTGGTGCGAGCGACGGCCTTCGCTTCGCTGCTCCCTTTGCCGAAGGCGCGCCAGCCACCACCATTGGGGATACGCCCGGTCTTCTTCACATCGAGGTGCACCATGTGCCCGGGATGCTTGGCTACGATCTTGCGCACCTCGCGGTTGTTCTCCCCGTTCGGGTCGATGAATCGCCGCTTGTTCAGGCCGAGCTGGTCGAAGTATCTCGTGACCGTACGGCGGCTGATCGTGACGTCTTCTGCCACCAACTCGAAGGCGATCCGTGCAGCCGGCCATTTCCTGTCCCGGCGCATTGTCTCGATCTTGGCGACGGTCTCACCGGGTGTCGCAGTCGGCTGGTGGATCGGCGCGGATGAACGGTCGTACAGGCCGAGTTCCCCGTATCGCCGGTACCGGTTCACCCATTTCGAGGCGGTCGCGCGAGAGATGCCCATCTCCGCCGCGATGTGCGCGATCGGGCGGGTTCTGCAACGCTCCACCAGTCGGTGGCGCCCCTCGGGAGTCAGCGGAGCGTTGCGATGAACCATAGCCGAGTCCTTATCCGAGGTTGGTTCTGATCCAGATCCGCATCGCGTCTCGGATCGTTGCTGCGTTTGCCTCTCCACCGTAGGTCGCGGCAAAACGAGCGTCGGCGACGTACAGCTCGGAGAGCCCGGTGTAGGCGTCGCGGTCAGGCGCCTGTCCTCCCCAATAGGCCGTTACCCACCGGTGGTGCTCTGCGACCAAGTCCTGGAACCGTGGGCTGTGGGGGTTCTCGCCCGCCTCGGCCGCTGCCCGCAGCGCTGCGTTGACGTCGAGGCTTTCCTTGTCGTCTTCACCGCGCTGTTCGTCGGTCATATCGGCGCGACGCTTCGCGGCACGTTCCCATGCCGCGTCCCCCCAGCGGGTGCGCACCTCGGCCTCGAACTGGCTCTGGTCGATGCCAGCGAAAACTTCTTCAATGGGCATTGCTTGGCCTTTCCTCACCGTGTCGAGCGTGTGCCGGACGACGGCGATCTGCTGGTTGGTTCTGACTCGGCGCTCCTCTAGGAGCGTCAGATGGGTCTCGATCGCATCAGCGAGCGACGTGTGGTCGTCGACCGCGAGTTGGATCGTGGCAAGCGGGAGTTCGAGCGCACGTAGCGACAGGATTCGGTATAGGCGTGATATCTCGGCCTCTCCGTAGAAGCGGTAGCCGTTGCTGGCCACCCGCGAGGGACGAAGAAGGCCAATCTGCTCGTAGTGTCGAAGCGTCCGACTGGTAAGGCCAGTCGCCTTCGCGAGGTCTCTGATCGGCCACTCCGTCATAGTGCTCTCCTCACCGTTCGTTCCCGATCACAGCCTGGGGCACTTCAAAATCCCCCGTGATCTGACCGCTCGCCCATTCCTGTGCCGCGGCCTGATCCGCCATGCGAGGAGCAGTCAACGCGACCGTGTTGCCGTCTCCATCCGTGAAGGTGACATCGGTCGAGAACCACGGAGTATCGACCGGCCCGGTAACCTCCGCGCCCGACGACCGAAGCCGTTCAGCGACCTCCCCCAGATCGACATTCCCCGCTGCGAAAGACGCGGACACCGATCCGCGCACTGGTGCACCTTGGGTCATGAGGATGTCCTGGTTCCTCTCCCTGCGCAGGTGTACCAGCGCAGGCACACCGCCCGGTCCAGGGATCGTGGCGAGTGTCACGAACCCCGCAGCCGCGTAGATGGTCTCGGCCGCGGTGAAGTCACTGACCACGAGGTTCACGAACATCGGCATTACATAGATGGACCGGTCGATCGCCGGCCCGCTGTTCTCTGTCATGAACACCACCCTGTCGGTTGACGTTACGACAGAGTCAAGACAGCACCGCGATCTCAGATCAGGACAACCCCGAGAATGGGGGCGTCAACAACGTCATGGCCAGCAACACCTAGATGGTGACGCCGAAGTCCGACAAATCGACGGCTTCCATGAAGCCTCCGACGGCGTCGGACACGGCGGTTCCGTCCGGATTGATGTCGATCTCCCGCAGCGGCAGGTTCGCCGCCGCAGGAATGACGATCCCGGTCACCATGATCCGCTCCCCCAGGCACCTCGAGGCTCATCGCTGAGCTCGTTGACGGTGAACCGGAAGCCCGGCCCGGGGTAGACGGCGTGAGCGAACAGCATGCACCACAGCGCTGCTTCGAAGATGTTGCCGAAGCGGGCAGAGGTGTCGTGCCAGACACCATCGTCGTCGGGGCTGACCTGCACCACGAACTCGTGCGGACTGAGCAGGCCTGCGAGGACTTGCTCAGGGACATCCGCGCTCTGCTCGGGTGTGACCGCGCCGGAGACGACGACATCACCGACGATGAGACGCGCTGAGTCGATCCGCACGTTGTAGTACCAGCACAGAGCCGTGGCCCGGCTGTTCATACGCAAGTGCTCGCGAGGCGCTGCCTCGATCGACTCGAAGCCAACTTTGAGCGACTTGAAGACGACACACGAACCGGCTTGGACCGCGTCAACTCGACGCTCGACGGTATCGCAGGGCGCCTCGATATCGACGATGTTGAGCGAGCCGCACTCAGCGCGCAGGTCACTCGCCACGAAGACTGGATAGTCCAGACGGCACCTGTGATCGGCGTGAAGTACACCCCGGCGCGTAGACGCCGCTGTTTGGAATGATGGGGCACTCGCCCGGGGAGAACGCGCTGGCTGCGCGCTGCGATCCCCGGACGAGCCGCCCCTCTGCTCCCCAGTTCAGAGGGAGCTGTTGTGTCAGGCGGAACCTGACTTGGCGCGCGGAGCCTTCGCTCCGCTGCCGCTGAAGATGGCCTCGATCGCGCTCTGCTTGGTCTTCGCTTCGCGTTCGATCTCGGCACGTACCGTTTCTGCCCTGGCGAGCACCTTGGGGTCGGACTTGCTGGTCTCGACCCAGGCCTCCAGGGCGATCCGGATCTCTTCGGTGACGGAGCGGTCGTTGAGCTGGGCGATGACGTCCAGCTGCGCCCGCAGGCCATCCGCGATCCTCACCGCGAGGGTGCGGATCGGGCCGAGTGCCGTGGCAGGCACGTCGGCGGTTTGTTCTCAGCCAAGCTGAGCCTCCTCATCGGGAGCGGCGGACGATCCCCGGCTGGGATCTTCTACGCCGCACACCAACGAGGAGCGGACGAGTGATTATGAACACATGGTTCGAAAAGTCAATACCCGTTGTCCATTCCACAACGGACGACCTCTGAGCCGCACTGAACTGCGTCGACGCCACTCACGCCAGCGCGGAACTATCCGGACTCTGATCGTCGAATCGACGACGATCGAGGGCACGCTCGGCATCAGTCTCGCGACCTTGCCGCCGGTATAGGTCCGCCAGCGACTCGAGCGCGTCATCGCGCATCGCCTGATCTGCTGTGTCGGCACCGCGCTGATCAAAAACGAGTACCGCCTCCTCCAGCGACACCTCGGCATCCTGGTCGCGCTCCAACTCCAAATAGAGCAGCCCAAGGACGCACAGGGCGCTCCCCAGAAATAAGGACGCCACAGGTGCTTGCGCCGGGCCAAGTCGTGCTGCCTCCTTAGACGCCATGAGCGTTCGGGAGATCACAATTGACGCTGCGAGCGTGCTCTCCGCTTCTTCCTCCCGATCGGTCATCGCGTACAGGAGACCCAGAGTGCAGAGCGCCCCGGCAAGGTTCACTTGTGTGGGCACGTCCGGACGTTCATCGAACAGCTCATGTCCAAAAGCGACCGACGAAGCAAGCGTCTCCTCAGCCTCCGTGAAGCGATCGGAGTAGGTGTAGATGGTCCCCAGGAGGAACTGATCTCCTGCGCGAAGCAGCTTGGCCAGACGGCCTTCGAGCCCTCGGTAGGAGCGGTTCTCCAGCGTGGCGAGCGAGTGCGTCGTGCACTCCTCCGCGGATCTCGGGTCGCCGTCCTGGTAATGCACTCCGCCAAGACCGTAAAGCATGTTCGCCAGCTGGAGCGCGTTGGTGTCGTCGTCGGGGTTGCGGTTCACGATCTTCTGCGAGATCGTGACGGCTCGATTGAGCGCGGCTTTTGCCCGCTCGGCCTCCCCTGTCTGGACACGGAGCAAGCCGAGCATCCCAACGGAGGCAGCGAGTATATCCTCGTTGCTGGCATCCTCGTCGGTCAGCGCTTGCGCCAGGCCTACGGCGTCCTCGAGAGCTTCCTCTGCTTCCCGCGGCTGACC
>JBEBSN010000012.1:0-44415 GCA_040394295.1 Microbacterium sp. | reverse complement strand
TGCATCGCGACGTAAGCCCTGTTGCGGTACGCCACCAGCTCCGCGGTGCGCTCGGCGGGAACGTCGAGGAACCCGGCGCCGGACTTGGTGCCGAGTTTTCCTGCCGACACGAGATCGTCAAGGATCTTCGGCGTGGCGAAACGCTCGGGGAACTCGGTCTGCAGTGACGCGTAGCAGAACGCGTACACGTCCAAGCCCGCCATGTCGGCGATCACGAACGGCCCGAAGAACGGCAGCCGGAACCCGAAGGTCGTGCGCACGATCGTGTCGATGTCCTCAGCGGTGGCCACTCCCTCTTCGACGAGCTGGGTGGCTTCGTGGAAGAGCGCGTACTGAAGGCGGTTGAGCACGAAGCCGGTGGCATCCTTCACTCGTGCGGGCGTCTTGCCGGATGCGCGCACGATCTCTTCGACGGACGCCACGGCCGCTGATGCGGTGTCGGCGTGAGGGATGAGTTCTACGCCGGGGATGAACGGGGCCGGGTTGGAGAAGTGCACACCCAGGAAGCGTTCGGGATTCGTCACGGCCTCGGCCAGTTTTGCGATGAGAATCGTCGAGGTGTTCGAGCCGATGATCGCGTCGGCAGGGGCTGCGGCACAGATGCGACGCAGGGTGGCGTGTTTGATCTCGATCTTCTCGGGGACGGCCTCTTCGATGAATGACGCCTCAGCGACGGCATCCTCGATGGTGGCCGCGGTGATCCGTGCGGCGATGGTCACAGGGGCGTCCGCCGGGAACAGGCCTTCCGCGGCGAACTGCTCCGCCTCGGCGATGATGCGCGCCAGGTTGCTCTCGGCGATGGCCAGATCCACATCTGCGATGCGGACCTCCGCGTCGGAGAGGGCGAGGATCTGTGCGATCCCTCCGCCCATGTATCCGCTGCCGATCACTGCATAGATGGGGCGTGGGGTGTTCGTCATCTTCGACTCCTTGTCGGTCGTGGTCAAGCGTGTGCGGCGGCAGGCAGCAGGGACTGCAGGTAGTCGCGGTTGGTGGCGCAGACGCCGAGGCTGTCTCCGCCGTACTGCTCCATCAGGAAAGGACCGGAGAAGCCCAATTCAATCGCGCGTGCGACCACCTCGCGGTAATTGATGAGTCCTGCCTCCATCGTGGTCGGCACAGCGGTGAACCAGCTGCCGTCGCCGGCTTCATCTCTGATGTAGTTCTTCACGTGCCAGTAGTTGGCGTACGGCAGCGTCTTCTCGTGCATCTCGCGCCAGTCCTCGATCGGCCGGTGCAGGCGAACGAGATTGCCGATGTCCGGGTTCAGGCCCACATTGTCGAGACCGATCTCCTCGATCAGTTGCACGGCGCTGTCTGCGGTGCCCAGATAGGTGTCCTCATACATCTCGAGAGCGACAGGTAGTCCGACCGAGGCGGCGTGCTCGCCGAGCTCACGCAGCCGCTTCACCGCGAGTGCGCGTGTCTCGGGGTCGGCGGGGTCGACCGGACCCTGGGCCGTCCAGAACCACAGGGCCTTCTGCTGGGCCGGGCTGAACGGCTGATGCAGTCCGGTCGAGAAGACCTGCAGCCCCAGCTCGGCGGCGGCGTCGATGCTGCGGTGGGCGTAGGCCAGATTCTCTTCGCCGCGGCCGGGCTCGATGACGCTCTGTCTCTGCACGTGCACCGCGAGGGGGGTCACGCCGTGCGAGGTAGCGATCTCGCGCAGTTCTGTACGCCGGGAAGCGGTGAGGTCTGCCGGGCGGATGTGGCTGTCGGCGAGTTCGATCGCGTTGAAGCCGAGTGCGGCGACCTGGCCGAACATCGCATCCCATGTCTCCGCGGGCGCATCGTGAAGAGCGGTGCCGTCCGCGCCGATCCGAGAAAAACCGTGCATGCAGACCGCGATGGGCCAGTTGTCGCGGTTGAGGTCGCCTGCGGTTGGGCGGGAAGGCATAAGTAACTCCGTACTGAAGATCGGGGATGGTGCTATAATCCTATAGGATCTTGAATCTATTACAAGATCGCTACGGACTTGACACTTAGTCCGAACCTGGCGATTATGGCCATAGGCTATAGGATCTAGGATTACTCGAGCAGGGTGGCGACATCCGCTCGAGATCGCTCAGCGAGGAGAGATTGATGCATTATTCGGATATCGGCGCGCTCTCAGAGCGTCTTCGTGCGGGAGAAGTCTCCGCGATAGACGTGTGTGAGCAGATCCTCGCCCGGATCAATCGGCTCGATTCCGAACTCCACAGCTTCGTCGACGTCGACGAAGCAGGTGCACGCGCTGCCGCAGCGAAGGCCGCCGAAGAGATTGCGGCCGGATCGTGGAGAGGCCCACTTCATGGCGTTCCCCTCGCGGTGAAGGATCTGTACGGCACAGGCGATGCGCCCACCGCGTTCGGATCGGCGCATCTGAGTGAGTACCGCCTCGGAGAAGAGGCAGAAGCCGTGCGTCGCCTGCGCGACGCCGGTGCCGTGATCGTCGGGCGCCTTCGGATGTCGGAGGCGGCGCTGACAGACCATGGGCCCGGCCTGCCCACACCACTGAACCCGTGGGACGCCGACACCTGGGCGGGGACGTCGTCGAGCGGCTGCGCCTCCGCCACCTCGGCAGGTCTGTGCTACGCCTCGCTGGGCTCTGACACGGGTGGCTCTGTTCGGGGTCCGGCGACGGCGACCGGACTGTCGGGTCTCAAGCCCACGCGCGGCGTCATCTCCGCCGCTGGCGCGATTCCGCTCTCGCGGACCCTCGACACGGTCGGGCCGTTCGCGCGCTCGGCCGAGGACTGCCGCATCATCTTCGATGCCATCACAACCGGCGGTGAACAGGGCGCATCGGTCACCGCAGAAGGACCTGCGACGAGTCTGAAGGTCGGCATCGACCGCGAACTGCTCGAGAGTGTTGATCCCGCGATCCGAGAGATGATCTGGCGCACAGCGAGTGCTTTCGCCGAACTCGGCGCCGAGATCGTCGCCGTGACGGTTCCCGACGGAGCATCCCTGGCGAGCCAGTGGGTGGCTTTCGTCGGCTTCGAGGCCGTCCGAGACCTCGGCGAGCTGTACCCGGAGAGCCAGCGCGATCTGTATGGGCCTGAGATCGCCTACGTCCTCGACGAGGGCCGGAAGGTGACCCTCCAGCAGTACGAGGCGATCCGCGCGGAGGCGCAGTCGTTCACCGACGCCGTGGATGCTGTCCTCCAGGGCATCGATGCGTTGCTCCTGCCGACCATCGGTGCGCCATCGCCGACCAACGCCGAGATCGCCCAGATGCGAAGCGACTACGCGACCTGGAACCAGCAGGTGATGCGACTGACCTGCCCGTACAACTTCTCCGGGCATCCGGCGATGACGTTCCCCACCGGCTTCACCCCTCGCGGAACGCCGCTCGGGGCGCAACTGGTGGGGGCGCATCACAGCGAGAACCTGCTGCTCTCGCTCGTCGAGCAGTACCAGCGAGTCACTGAGCACCACCTCGTTCGACCTGTGCGATACCCCTGATCCGATCTTTCTCCGAGCCCGACCCGCGGGCCGCGGACTCCCCGAAACAGCACCACCACACAGAGATGAGACGACATGAAGTCAAGAAGGACCGCTGCCGTCGTAGCCGGCAGCATCGCATCCGTCATGGTCTTGAGCGCCTGTGGCGCCGGTGACCCTGGCGCATCCGGCGGAGACACCGAGGGCGTCACCATCGACGTTCTCGCGGTGAACCTCCCCGCGCAGGAAGACCTTGTGAAACTCACCGAAGAGCACTTCACCAAGAAGACCGGCATCAAGGTGAACTTCACCCTCCTGCCTGAGAACGACGTTCGCGCCAAGATCACCCAGGAGTTCTCTTCGCAGGCCGGGGTCTACGACGTCGCGACGCTCTCCAACTATGAGATCCCGTTCTACGCTGACAACGGCTGGGTCACGTCGCTGGACAAGTACATCGAAGAAGACGCGAAGGCCATCGAGTTCGACGACCTGCTGCCGTCGATGATGGACTCGATGACCGGACCCGGCGACGAGATCTACGGACTCCCCTTCGAAGGCCAGTCCTCCTTCACGATGTACCGCAAGAGCGTCTTCGACGAGCTGGGGCTGACCATGCCGGACAACCCGACGTGGGATGAGATCGCAGACCTCGCGGCACAGATCGATGAGGGCAGCGCTATGAAGGGCATCTGCCTTCGCGGACTCCCGGGGTGGGGTCAGCAGCTGGCTCCGCTGAACACCGTCATCAACACCTTCGGCGGCTCATGGTTCGACATGGACTGGAACGCGCAGCTGACTTCGCCGGAGACGGTCGAAGCAGTCGAGTTCTACGTCGATCTCATTCAGAAGCACGGCGAGTCCGGTGCGGCGCAGGCCGGCTTTACAGAGTGCCTCAACTATTTCATGCAAGACGAGGTCGCCATGTGGGTCGACGCCACCAATGCCGGTGGCCCCGTCGAGTCGGAGTCGTCGCCGATCGCCGGTGACATCGGATACGCGCAGTCGCCGGTCAAGGAGACGGACGCTTCCGGATGGCTCTGGACGTGGGCATGGGGCATCGAAGAGGCCTCTGACCAGAAGGACGCCGCGTGGGAGTTCATCTCGTGGGCCAGCTCGCGCGAGTACGAAGAGCTCGTCGCCGACGAGATCGGTTGGGCAAGCGTGCCATACGGCAAGCGCCAGTCGACCTTCGACAACCCTGCTTTCCAGGAGGGTGCTCCGTTCTATGAGGCCGCGCGTGAAGCGATCTCGAGCGTCGACGCGAACAACCCCGGTGTGAACCCGCGACCGCACGCAGGCGTGCAGTTCGTCGGTATCCCCGAGTTCATCTCACTGGGAACGAGCGTCTCGGAGGAGATCGCCGGCGCGATAGCCGGTTCGACGACGGTCGAGGCGGCGCTGGAGAAGGCTCAGGCGCTCGCTCAGCAAGTCGGAGACAAGTACAAGTAGTTCCGTACCCCGTTCGAAAGAGTGCGTGGTGGCGCGTGAGACACGAAGCCGCCACGCACTCTCACGACGGAGACCTTGGGAGATCTGAGATGGCGACGATGTCGCGACCGCGTGCCGCCCGGAGCGAGCGCGAAGACAAACACGGACCGGCACTGAAGCTCTCGCCGCCTGTCCAGCGGCGCCGCCGCGAGATCTGGAGCAGGCGCGGCCCGCTGCTGCCCGCGCTGATCTTCACCATCGTGCTGACACAGCTGCCGTTCGTGGGCACGATCATCGTGTCGTTCATGAACTGGAACAGCCTGTTCCCCAACGACACCGGATTCGCCGGCGTCGCGAACTACGTCTCGGTGTTCACCGATCCCCAATTGCGTGATGCCGTCGGGTTCACGGTGCTGCTCACCGCGGTGGTCGTCCTCGCCAGCATCGTGATCGGCTTCGGAATCGCGTTGCTCGTGAACGAGAAGTTCTTCGGACGAGGGGTGGTGCGCACGCTCCTCATCCTGCCCTTCCTGATCGTCCCCGTCGCGGGTGCACTGTTCTGGAAGCACTCCATGCTGAACCCCGCGTACGGGCTCATCAACGGCATGATCACCGCCGTGTGGAACTTCTTCGGCAGCGATTCCCCGCCGCAGCTCGACATCCTCTCCACCTCACCGATGCTCGGAATCTCCCTCTTTCTGGTGTGGCGCTGGACGCCGTTCATGGTGCTGATCCTGCTCGCCGGTCTGCAGTCGCGGAAGCAGGATGTGCTTGAGGCGGCTTCCGTCGACGGCGCGGGAGTGTGGGGAACGTTCCGTTACATGACGTTGCCGCACATGCGGCCCTATCTCGAGCTCGCTGCGCTGTTCGGCAGCATCTACCTCGTCCAGGAGTTCGATGCCATCTTCATGATGACGGCAGGTGGTCTCGGCACCACGAACCTGCCGTATGCCGTGTACAAGACCTTCTACCTCGCGAACGATTACGGCCTCGCCTCAGCGCTTGGCGTCATCGTCGTCATCGGAACGATCATCATCGCTTCGTTCACGTTGCGTGTGCTGCTCACGATGTTCCGCGATGACTCGCGATAGAACCCGGATGGAGACCCGAGAAATGACGACTGCAACCGCAACCCTCGTGTCCGGCCGCGCGGGCAAGCGCCCGATCCGGACGAGACGACGTACGACGAAGTCGACCGTCGTCGGCATTTCCGCCTGGGTGGTCGCCCTGATCATGGTGACGCCGATCCTGTGGATGCTGCTCACCTCGCTGCACGCGGAATCCGATGCGGCGACCAACCCTCCGTCGCTGTTCGCACCGCTCACCCTCGACGGCTATATCGAGTTCTTCTCGGGATCGGGGATGAACCCCTGGCCTCCGCTGATCAACTCTGCGACAGCCTCGGTGCTCTCGGTCGTGCTCGTGCTGATCCTCGCCTTCCCCGCTGCGTTCGCTCTGTCGATTCGTCCGGTGGAGAAGTGGAGCCAGGTGATGTTCTTCTTTCTCACGACGAAGATGCTTCCCCTGGTGGCTGCGCTGCTCCCGCTCTATCTCTTCGCGAAGGAGATCGGAGCACTTGACAACATCCTGTTGCTGGTCGTGTTCTACACGGCCATGAACCTGCCCATCGCGGTGTGGATGATGCGGTCGTTCCTCGCCGAGATACCGGTCGAGTTGATGGAGGCGGCGCAGATCGACGGGGCGGGGTTGCCGGTGATCCTGCGATCGGTGATCTTGCCGGTGGCGACGCCGGGGCTGGCTGCGACGGCACTGATCTGTTTCATCTTCAGTTGGAACGACCTGCTGTTCGCGCGCGTGCTGACGGGAACCAGTGCGATGACAGCGCCGGTGTTCCTGACCGGTTTCGTCTCGAGCCAGGGGCTCTTCCTCGCCACAGTGTCGGCGGGCGCGCTGGTCGTGTCGCTGCCAGTTATCCTCGTCGGAATGGCCGCGCAGGATCGACTGGTCCAGGGCCTCACGTTCGGCGCGGTGAAGTAGTCGCCGCCGCCGACTCGACGATGGATGCCTCGGTGCTCTGGCACCCAGGTTTCCTGGTTTCGGGTCGGCGGGGCGTCGCCTGAGGCAGAATCGACACATGAACATCGTCGTCGGAGTCACGGGCGGTATCGCCGCGTACAAGACGGTGCACCTCGTGCGCCTCCTCACGAAAGCCGGGCACGACGTCACGGTGATCCCGACTGAGGATGCCTTGCGTTTCGTCGGCATGCCGACCTGGGAGGCGATCAGTCGCAACACGGTGACGACGAGCGTGCATGACGACGTCGCACGCGTACGCCACGTCGCTCTCGGCCAGTCCGCCGACCTGGTCATCGTCGCGCCGGCGACGGCGAACACGATCGCGAAGATGACCGCGGGTCTCGCCGACGATCTACTCGGTACGACCCTGTTGGCGAGCACGGCCCCGGTCGTGATCGCGCCGGCGATGCACACGGAGATGTGGCAGCATCCGGCGACGCAGGCCAACATCCAGATCCTGAAGCAACGCGGTGTGCACCTCGTCGGACCTGCCGCGGGCGAGCTGGCGGGCGGTGACTCCGGCCGAGGGCGCATGAGCGAGCCCGACGAGATCTTCAAGGCGGCGCTGCACGTCGTCGGCCGCGCCCGCGATCTGGACGGACTGCGTGTCGTCGTCTCGGCGGGAGGCACACGTGAGCCGATCGATCCGGTGCGCTTTCTCGGCAACCGCTCCAGTGGCAGACAGGGTGTCGCACTGGCGGCTGAGGCCGCGGAGCGCGGTGCCACGGTCGAACTGGTCTCCGCGCATGTCGGGGCCGACGTGCTGGGTGACGCAGGGCGTGCTCAGATGCGCGTGACCACGGTGGGCACGGCGGCAGAGCTCGGGGCAGCCATGAAGAAGGCGGCGGCCGGTGCGGACGTCGTCATCATGGCTGCGGCGGTCGCCGATTATCGTCCTGCCGAGGCGTCGACAGAGAAGCTCACCAAGGACAGCGGCGGTCTTTCGCGCATCGAACTCGTCGAGAACGAGGACATCGTCGCTGCTCTCGCCTCGGCCCGTGCGACGGGGAGTGCTCCGAAGGGGCAGGTGATCGTCGCCTTCGCGGCCGAGACCCTGCGCGATGGGGCTCAGCGGCGAGAGCGGGGGCGACGTAAGCGTGAGCGCAAAGGCGTCGACCTGCTCGCCGTGAACCTCGCCGACGCCGAGCACGGCTTCGAGCGCACAGACAACGCCGTCGAGATCATCGGGGCCCAGGGTGCTGTGGTGTCGTCGACGACGGGATCCAAGCGCGAGGTCGCCAGGGCGATCTTGGATGCCGTCGTCGAGATTCGCGCCTGAAACTCCTGAGCGTCCCTGCCCTGGCGGCATCCATTCTGCTAAAGTTGAGTGAAGACGACTCAACTTCTAAGGAGCCCTTTCAGGAGGACAGATGACCACCCCGCACAACAGCGCGCACAACGACGACCAGCAGTCAGCCCTTGAGCAGTTCGGCATCAACCTCACCGACCGTGCCCGCCAGGGCAAGCTTGATCCGGTGATCGGACGCGACAGCGAGATTCGCCGGGTGAGCCAGGTGCTGACCCGCCGCACGAAAAACAACCCGGTTCTCATCGGCGAGCCCGGCGTCGGTAAGACCGCGGTGGTCGAGGGGCTGGCGCAGCGCATCGTCGCGGGAGACGTCGCGGAGTCACTCAAAGACAAAGAGCTCATTACGCTCGACATCTCCGCTCTGGTCGCCGGCGCCATGTACCGCGGCCAGTTCGAAGAGCGGCTCAAGCAGGTTCTCAAAGAGATCACCGAGTCCGACGGTCAGGTCATCACGTTCATCGACGAACTGCACACGCTGATGGGAGTGGGTGGTGGTGAGGGCTCGGTGGCGGCATCCAACATGCTCAAGCCGATGCTCGCGAGGGGTGAGCTGCGCCTGATCGGTGCGACGACGCTCAACGAATACCGCGAATTCATCGAGAAGGACGCCGCCCTCGAGCGGCGCTTTCAGCAGGTGTACGTCGGCGAGCCGACAGTCGAGGACACCATCGCGATCCTCCGCGGTCTGAAAGAACGCTACGAGGCACACCACAAGGTCGCGATCTCAGACAGCGCATTGGTCGCTGCGGCGTCGCTTTCCAACCGCTACATCCCCTCGCGTCAACTTCCGGACAAGGCGATCGACCTCATCGATGAGGCGGCATCGCGACTGCGGATGGAGATCGATTCCGCGCCTGTCGAGATCGATGAGCTGCGCCGCTACGTCGACAGGCTGAAACTCGAAGAGCTCGCGCTGAAGAAAGAGAAGGATGACGCCTCGAAAGAGCGCCTTGCCGCGTTGCGCGAAGATCTTGCCGGTCAGCAGACGAAGCTCAGCGAACTGCAGGAGCGCTGGGAGCGCGAGCGTGCATCGCTGAACCGCGTCGGAGACCTCAAGACGAAGCTCGACGCGGCGCGCAGTGACGCGGAGCGTGCACAGCGCGAGGGCAACCTTGAGAAGGCATCGCGGCTGCTGTACGCCGAGATTCCTGCGCTGGAGCGCGAAGTCGTCGAGGCAGAGAAGAATGAGGATGCCGGCGGCGACGGCCGCATGGTCAACGATCAGGTGACCGAGGAGGACATTGCCGGCGTCATCGCCGCGTGGACCGGAATTCCCGTCGGTCGGTTGCTGCAGGGCGAGACAGAGAAGCTGCTGCACCTGGAAGCCGAGCTCGGTAAGCGGCTGATCGGGCAGAAAGATGCGGTGACGGCCGTGGCGGATGCCGTGCGCCGCTCACGTGCGGGAATCAGCGATCCCGGTCGCCCGACCGGATCATTTCTCTTCCTCGGCCCCACCGGCGTCGGAAAGACGGAGCTCGCCAAGGCGCTCGCTGCGTTCCTGTTCGACGACGAGCACGCCATGGTGCGCATCGACATGTCGGAGTACGGCGAGAAGCACTCCGTCTCTCGGCTCGTCGGTGCCCCTCCCGGATATGTCGGGTACGAACAGGGAGGCCAACTCACCGAGGCCGTGCGGCGTCGACCATACAGCGTCGTTCTGCTCGACGAGGTTGAGAAGGCGCACCCGGAGGTATTCGACGTACTCCTGCAGGTCATGGACGACGGGCGCCTCACCGATGGGCAGGGACGAACTGTCGACTTCTCAAACGTCATCCTCATCCTCACCTCGAATCTCGGTTCGCCGATTCTCATCGACCCGACGCTCTCGCTCGACGAGAAGCGCGAAAGCGTGCACGCGCTGGTGCGGCAGGCGTTCAAGCCGGAGTTCATCAACCGCCTCGATGACATCGTCATCTTCCAAGCGCTCACGGAGGACGACCTCGCACAGATCGTAGAGCTCGCTGTCGATCAGCTCCAGGTGCGACTGCGTGAACGGCGCCTCGCCCTCGCGGTGACACCCGACGCGCGGTCGTGGTTGGCAGAGCGCGGCTACGACCCGGTATTCGGCGCACGACCGCTTCGCCGACTGATCCAGACCGAGGTGCAGAACAAGCTGGCCACAGCGCTGCTCGCGGGCGGAGTGCGAGACGGCGACACGGTGAAGGTCGATCTGGCCGCCGACGGGTCAGGGCTGGTACTGGCAAAGACAGAGTAGACCGGCGCATCTATCGTGTAGGGATGCGCCACCTCCTCCGCCTCGACGACTGGACCACAGCTGAACTGAACGACCTGTTCCGCGTCGCCGATGCCTACGGCGCCGGAGCGGGGCCTCAGGTGGACGGTTGCGCCGCCCTGTTCTTCCCGGAATCGAGTCTGCGCACGAGAGTGACGTTCGAGCGAGGTGCCCACCTCATGGGTCTGCAGCCGATCTCGTTCCCGCCCGAAGCGCTTGAGAAGTCGGAGGCGCTCGAAGACATCGCGGGCTACCTGTCGTCGTGGGTCGATGTGCTCGTGGTCAGGCATCCGAAGATCAGCATCCTCGAGGGCCTCGCCGCGACGGATGCTGTCGCGGTGGTCAATGCCATGACCGCCGACAACCACCCGTGCGAAGTCCTGTCGGATCTTTACGCCATCTCGCGCACGAGAGAGGTAGGCCGGCTCAGGTACCTCTTCGTCGGGGCCGATGGGAACATCGCGAGAGCGTGGGCCGAGGCGGCTCGGGCGTTCGACCTGGATCTCGTTCACTGCTCCCCACAGCAACTGGCGAGTCCGGATGTCCGTTGGACCGACGACCTCGATTCCGCGGTCACCCGCGCAGACGTCATAGTCACGGATGGCCCTGGTATCCACGCTGAAGCCCTGGCGCCGTTCCGGATCACTGCTTC
Source organism: Microbacterium sp. (assembly GCA_040394295.1). Lineage (GTDB taxonomy): Bacteria > Actinomycetota > Actinomycetes > Actinomycetales > Microbacteriaceae > Microbacterium. The sequence goes on along the minus strand of JBEBSN010000012.1, from coordinate 33,330 downwards.
GCTCTTGGCGTCAGCCCCTGAGGGTGTGCAGCTCGCGCCGTGTCCACCGTTTCGTCGAGGTCGTGAGGTGTCGGCCGACGCGGTGGACAGTCCGACCTTCGTGGGGTACGACTTCAAAGCATCGTTGCTGCCTGTTCAGCAGGCAGTGCTCGCTCTGGCGCTGGGGAAGGGCTGACAGAAGCCCTACTCGGCGCCGGCGCTGCGGGCGACGACCTTTCGGTTGTGGAGAACAATGACCGACAACGCGGCGACCGGCCCAGCGATCACGACGACGAAGGCCCAGTACCAACCGATCGTGCTGAGCAGTGCCGCCCCGAGCACGATCATGCCCGCACCGATCGCACGCATCACGATCGTTCCTCTCGGCGCGACGGCGGCGTTTCGAGCAAACCGTAGCCTGGTCACCGGGTTCGCACGCACCGTCATACCGAGCGCCACGTGGAACAGCACCACGCCGAGCAGTGCGGAGACGCCTGCGAGCACGATCATGCGCGCGCCTCCATCCCCAGCTGGGCGAGGGCCGGCTCCGCGCCGCGTACCGAGATCGACCATTCGGGGCGCACGAACGCCTCCTTCTGCAAGCGCAGGCGTTGCTCGTCGTAGGATTCGCCCGGTCGCGGAGCGACGCGAGTGACTCCGTTGCGTTGATAGCCGAGCTTCCGCGAGACCGCGAGAGATGCCTCGTTCCAGGTCGCAGCCCCGGACTCCGCCCATTGGGCACCGAGGACGTCGAAGGCGAACAGCAGCAGCGCAGCGCGCATCTCGGTTCCCAAGCCGCGGCCGTGAACGGACTCGGTGAGCCATGAGCCGGTGTTCACCGTGCGTCGATTGGCGAAATCGTACGCGGAGAGGTCCTGCGATCCCACCACGCGATCCTCGAAGCGGACAGCGAATGCGACGATCCAATCGCGCGGGTGGACTCGACCGCGCAGGCTCCACTGATAAGCCGCGAGGTTTCGTGGCAGATCGGCGGGAGCTGCATCCGTCCATGGGACGCTGAACGGAGTGCGCTCGGGGTCATGCACACCGTCGAGCGCTGCCCGCGTCAGTCCGGACAGGTCGCTGTCTCTGACAGGTCGCAACGTCAACCGCGGCGTTGCGATCTCAAGTCCGAAGAGCGGCCAGATGTCGTCCAATCCCATAGCGGGACACTACCTTGACTGGTGGATCAACCGCAGATCATCGCCGTCCGCTGATGCGAAGATCGCGCCAACTGAAGCCGGGGGAATCGGGGAGCGATTCGCGGATTCGCGCGTCGTCGAAGGGTAGCCGGGGTCGGAGGTCTTCCGGCAATTCTGCAGCCGGCTGAGCGGCTTCGGTGACCCCCTCGGACAGCATCCTCGCCTGCGCTTTCGCAAGGAGCGGCACCTTCATCGTCCATTCGGTGACCTGGGCGAGAGCGTAGTGAAACGCGACAGGCAAAGGCACGATCATCAGGCGACGGTCAAGCACTCGCGCCACTCGTCGAGCGGCTTCGCTCAGGAGCAGGGTCTCGCCGCCGCGGACGGCGACCGTCTGATTTGTGAGACGCTCGCCAAGACTTGCGGCGAGCACCTCGACCAGCTCAGCGACGGGGATGGGGCTTATCGGCTTCTCCCGAAGTCCGACGGAGGCGAAAAGCGGCATCGTCTGGATAGTGCGGCTGAGGTGGTCGACGAGGTGATCGCCATCACCGTAGATCATCCCCGCCTTCAAGATCGTGTACTCCAGCCCTGAAGCGCGGATCGCCTCCTCCGCCGCCCACTTCGACTCGTGGTACGAAGATCCCGAACCCGGACGAGCACGCAAGAAACTGAGCATGACGACCTTGCGTACTCCCGCGCGCCGTGCCGCCTCGATCACAGCAGCCGTACCTTGGATGTGCACGCGGTCGAAGGTCTGCTCGCCGATCTCGCGGTTTATCCCTGCGCAGTGCGCCACGGCATCGCAGCCGTCGAAAGCTCGCGCCAGCGCGTCCACGTCATCGATGGGAGTGCCAGTGCGGCGCGACACGATCGATACGTCTGCCTCGGTAAGGCGTGCAGCGAGGTGCCGGCCGACAAACCCGGTTCCACCTGTGATGGCTACTCTCATCATTCGATGATGACGCATGGGGCAGCGAACACTTGACGCCACCGTCTAAGTCACTGCGAGCGTAGGGCACGACTTTCACAAATCTCAAAGAGTGCGATTCTTTCGAGTCGTGGCTCCGCAATCTTCCGCGAAACTGCCTGGCGGGCCAATATGGTCAAAGTCGTGCTCGCTGTCACCCGATCTGAGACCGGCTGAGCGCAACAAGGCAAAAGGAGTAGCGGATGACGCGTATCGGCGTTGTGAAGGAACAGGACGGTGAGACGCGCGTCGCCGCGACACCGCAGACAGTGGGCGCGCTGCGCGGGCTCGGATACGACATCGTCGTGGAGAGCGGCGCGGGCGGGGCATCCGCCTATCCTGACGACGCGTACACCGCTGCAGGTGCGAGCGTCGTCGGCAGGGACGAGGCATGGTCATCGCCGATCGTGCTCAAGATCAATGCGCCGACGGATGCTGAGATCACCCGCCTGGCCGACAATGCCACGGTGATCGGGCTGCTGAGTCCCGCTCTGCGCCCGGAACTGCGCGCGGCGCTCGAGACCCGCGGCATCACGGCGCTGGCCATGGACGCGGTGCCGCGAATCTCGCGGGCGCAGTCGATGGACGTGCTGAGCTCGATGGCCAACATCGCCGGATACCGCGCCGTCGTGGAAGCAGCGCACGAGTTCGGCCGGTTCTTCACAGGACAGGTCACCGCAGCCGGAAAGGTGCCGCCCGCGAAGGTTCTCATCGCAGGCGCCGGCGTCGCCGGCCTCGCAGCGATCGGGGCGGCATCGAGCCTCGGCGCGATCGTGCGTGCGACGGATCCGCGTCCTGAGGTCGCCGATCAGGTGAAGTCGATCGGCGGCGAATACCTTGAGGTCGTCGTGCCCGAGGAACAGAAGGAGGTCTCCTCTGACGGCTACGCCAAGGCGACGAGCGACGCATACAACCGTCGCGCGGCAGAGATCTATTCGGAGCAGGCGGCCGACGTCGACATCATCATCACCACCGCACTGATCCCTGGGCGCGCCGCGCCTCGGCTGATCACAGCAGCCGATGTGCGGGCGATGAAGCCCGGCAGTGTGATCGTCGACATGGCTGCGGGTCAAGGCGGCAATGTAGAGGGCTCGATCTCGGGGGAGCGGATCGTCACCGAGAACGGTGTCATCATCCTCGGCTACACCGACCTCGCAGGGCGCCTGCCGACGCAGGCCTCACAGTTGTATGGCACGAACGTGGTCAACCTCATGAAACTGCTGACGCCCGCCAAGGACGGTCAGCTCACGCTCGACTTCGATGACGTCGTGCAGCGGGCGGTGACCGTCGTTCGTGAGGGCGAAGAGACGTGGCCGCCGCCACCAGTGCAGGTGTCGGCTGCGCCTGCGGTGAAGCCCGCTGGTGCCGTCGGCCCTTCGACGGGCTCAGGGAGCGACGCCGCGTCGAAGAAGACCACAATCACCGCGCGTGGAAAGATCGTGCTGACCATCGCCGGCATCGCCGCGCTGTTCCTCGTGAACGCGGTCGCTCCTGCGCCGCTGCCCCAGCACTTCACGGTGCTGGTGCTCTCGGTCGTGATCGGCTTCTACGTGATCGGCAAGGTCGCGCACGCGCTGCACACGCCGCTGATGAGTGTCACCAATGCGATCTCCGGCATCATCATCGTCGGCGCGATCGTGCAGATCGCGAGCCCGAATCTGCTCGTGCAGATCCTTTCCGCCGTCGCGGTGCTCGTGGCATCCATCAACATCTTCGGCGGGTTCGCGGTCACGCGCCGCATGTTGAAGATGTTCTCGAAGGGCAATGAGTCCTCCGCAGCGAAGGGAACCGGCCGATGAGCGCCATCGAGATCGCGGCGTCCGTCGCCGGAGCCGCCTATATCGTCGCTGCACTGCTTTTCATCATGAGCCTGGCCGGTCTCAGCCGGCACGACTCTGCGCGTTCAGGTGTCGGCTACGGGATCGCAGGCATGGTCATCGCTCTCGCCGCGACCATCTGGGTGACGTTCCAGGGCGCGTGGGGTCAGCCGCACGCCGTCGTCGGTCTGGTGCTGCTGATCGTCGCGATGGTCGTCGGTGCGGCCGTCGGGCTGTGGCGGGCACGCAAGGTCGAGATGACGGGAATGCCTGAACTCATCGCCCTGCTGCACAGCTTTGTCGGGCTCGCGGCAGTGCTGGTGGGCTGGAACGGACACCTCGCCGCCCCCGGCTACACCGGAGCCCTCGCCGACATTCACCACGGTGAGGTCTTCATCGGCATCTTCATCGGCGGGGTGACCTTCACGGGGTCGATCGTCGCCTTCCTCAAGCTGTCGGGCCGCGTCTCGTCGAGACCGCTGATGCTTCCGGGCAAGAACGTGCTCAACCTCGGCGCGATCGTCGTGTTCATCGCCCTCACCGTCTGGTACGTGATGAACCCGGTGCTGTGGCTGCTCATCGTCGTCACGCTGCTGTCGCTGGCGCTCGGTTGGCATCTGGTGGCCTCGATCGGCGGCGGCGACATGCCCGTGGTCGTGTCGATGCTCAACAGCTACTCGGGTTGGGCGGCCGCCGCGGCCGGATTCCTGCTGAACAACGACCTTCTCATCGTGACCGGCGCGCTGGTCGGTTCGTCTGGTGCCTATCTGTCGTACATCATGTGCAAAGCGATGAACCGGTCGTTCATCTCGGTGATCGCCGGTGGATTCGGCATCGCCGCCCCACAGGGCGCGGATGTGGATCATGGCGAGCATCGTGAGATCGATGCGGCATCCGTGGCTGACATGCTCGGCGCAGCCTCGACTGTCGTGATCACTCCTGGCTACGGCATGGCTGTGGCGCAGGCGCAATACCCCGTCGCAGAGCTGACGCAGAAGCTGCGAGATCGCGGAATCGACGTACGCTTCGGCATCCATCCGGTCGCCGGACGCCTGCCGGGGCACATGAATGTGCTGCTGGCCGAGGCCAAGGTCCCGTACGACATCGTGCTGGAGATGGACGAGATCAACGACGACCTGGCTGCGACCGCCGTCGTTCTCGTGATCGGTGCGAACGACACCGTGAACCCGGCGGCCGCGGAGGACCCCTCGAGCCCCATCGCGGGGATGCCAGTGCTGCGGGTGTGGGAGGCCGAGAACGTGATCGTGTTCAAGCGCTCCATGGCGTCCGGCTACGCAGGCGTGCAGAACCCGCTGTTCTTCCGCGAGAACGCCCAGATGCTGTTCGGCGACGCGAAGGAACGCGTGGACGAGATCCTGCGCGCGCTGTAACGCTGAAGAAGAAAGGCCGTCCGGGTTTTCCGGACGGCCTTTCTCGCGTTCTGGTTCATCCGGAGTTCAGCAGAACTCTTCCAGTGGTTATCCGTGCGTGCTACTGTGCCGATTGGCATGACAACGCTGTCAGTCGTGCTTTCCCGATCGCCCCTCGACGCAAGTGAGATCGCCCGTGCCCATTCGCAATGCCCGAGCAATGGCTTCCGCCGTGACCACCACGGCGCTGACCTTCGCGCTGATCACCAGCAGCGCCATTTCGGCCCAGGGGGCCGCGCCGACCACGTATGCCGCGACGGCCGCACCCGTCACGGATGTGACGAGGCTGGTCGATCCCTTCGTGTCGACGGAAGACGACTTCGGCCAAGACCTTCCCGGTGCACAGGCGCCGAACTCGCTCATCAAGATCAATCCGATGACGACGCCCGATCGCGCACACAGCGGGTACGACTACGCCGAGGATCAGATCGCCGGGTTCACCCACACGAACCTCGACGGCGTGGGCGGCAGCGGTGGTGCGGGCGATCTGCTCGTGGTGCCGACCTACAACGAATATTCCGAGCGCCCGAGCCGGGGCTCCTACGCGAAGGACTACTCGCACGACGCCGAAGAAGCATCTCCGGGCTACTACAGCGTCGACCTCGAGACGCCCGATGGCACTATCGTCGCAGAGGCGACCGCTGATGTCCGCACCGGACAGGACCGCTTCACCTTCACCGAGGCAGGCGACGCGTCGATCGTCGTCGACCTCGCCAACAACTTCACCAACCGCCGCGGCGCCAGTCTCGAAGTGACGACTCTGGGCGATGGGCGCGCCGCGCTGTCCGGCGATGTGGTCGGATTCTTCAACGGCTACGAATACCAGCTGTACTACTACGCGGAGACGACGGTGGCCGCCACTGCCGTACGCACGTGGGGCGGCAATCAGTCGCTCAGCGCAAGCACCATGAATCGCGAGGGCACCGACATCGGCGCGATCCTCGACTTCGACGTGGATGCCGGTGAGCAGGTCGGCCTGCGAGTGGCGATCTCGACCATCAGCGAGAAGCAGGCGCGGGTCGATCTCGATGCAGAGATGGCCGACCGCACGTTCGACCAGGTGCGTGCCGACACGCTCGCCGACTGGGAGGCTCTGCTGACACGGGTCGCGATCTCCACTTCCGAGCAGAGCGACTCCGACGGCACACTCAGCAGGCTGTTCTACACGCATCTGTACCGGATGCTCGCATCCCCTGTGAATGCGACGAGCACCAGCGGCACCTATCGCGGCCTCGACGGCACGATCCGCAAGGCCGAGGGATACACCCACTACGACGGCTGGGGCTTCTGGGACGACTTCCGCAAGTACGAAGCCATCGCGGTCGTATATCCCGACATCTACGCCGATATGGCGCAGTCGATCGTGAACCTGTTCGGCAGCTTCACGGCATCCGGGGCCTCTCGCCTCGGAAATCTCACCCACGCGGTGCCCACCGTGCGCTTCGAGCGCGCCGCTGTCGTCATCGCCGACGCCATCGCGAAGGGGGCGCAACTCGAGGGACTCGATGACGCGTGGGAGGGGCTCAAGAAGGAGTCCGCCGGACGCTACGCGGACGAGCGCAACGTCGAACTCGGCTACATCGAGAACGAGGTCGACGAGACCCTCGGCACGGCCTATGACGACTGGGCGATGTCGACGATCGCGGCGGCGATGGGCCACACAGACGAAGCTGCGATGTACCTCGACCGCGCGACGAACTGGACCAATGTCTTCAAGCAGGACGCCGTCGAACTGCCCGACGGCACTCGCGTCGGCCTGAACACCCCGCGCCGCGCAGACGGCAGCTTCTTCGACGTCGACCCCGAGCGTTTCGAGGACGGCAACCTCTATCAGGGCACCCTCTGGCAGTACCACTGGTACATGGCGCCCGACATGGGCGGGATGATCGAGATGATGGGCGGCAAGGAGAACACCCTCGCCGCGCTCAGCTACATGTTCGGCGAGCACGCACCGGATGACGGCACGCGGATGCTGCACTCCAACGCGAACGAGATCGATCTGCAGTCGCCCTACCTCTTCAACTATGTGGGCGCACCGGCGAAGACGCAGCACTGGGTGCGCAGCATCTACACGAAAGAGACGTGGAACCGGTATATCGGCACGGGTTCGACGAGCCACGCGCCTTCGGGCAGGGGCGAGTTCACTCCGCCGGTGAAGCAGAAGGTGTACCAGCTCGACCCGCAGGGATTCCTGCCGACGATGGACAATGACACCGGCACGATGTCATCGATGTTCGTCGCCGCCGGCCTCGGCCTCTTCCCTGTGAACGCGGGATCCGACGAGTACCAGATCGGGAGCCCGTTCTTCGAGCGCACCTCGATCTCCTATCCCTCGGGCAAGACCTTCACAGTGTCCGCACACGGTGTCTCAGCCGATTCGTATTACATCCAGTCGGCAAATCTGAACGGCTCATCGTTCGACCGCACCTGGGTCACCTACGACCAAATGATGGCCGGCGGCGAACTGGCCTTCACAATGGGCTCTGAGCCTTCCGGCTGGGCTGCGGAAAGCGTCGCGCCGCCGTCTCTGAGCGACCGCGTGGACAGCTCGATCTACCAGCGCGGCTCTGACATCGCGCTCAGCTCCCGCGAGTTCGTCGAAGCCAACAGCGGTGACGGGGCGATCGGAAGCACGCTCCAGCTGTCGCTCGCCGACGGGCGCTTCGCCGGGGTCGACGGCGACGATCTGGCCGCATCCGGCGCAATCGATGCCCAGGGAGTGCCCTCTGGGCTCACGCTGGCTGCGACGCGCGTCGACGACCGGACGGTCGAGCTCGCGCTCGCAGGAAAGGCAGAATCATCTGATCGCCTTGACAGCGTCGATGACCTGCGCCTGACATTGACCGATGCCGCCTTCGCGCAGCCTCCGGCGTCAGACAGGCGCACGTTCGATCTGAAGGTGACGTTCCTCGGGGCGTCGCTGAGTGCGCAGCGCCTCACGATGACCGCTGATGCCGAAGGCGTGCTCGACGACTCTGTCACCCTCACCCTGAGTGGCGCACGGTTCGCCGGAGTCGAGGGGCGCGACCTCATCGCCGATGGCGACCTGACACTGCGGGGACTGCCTGCGGGACTGTCCGCACAGGCCGAGAAGATCGGACCGAGCAGCCTCGCGCTGCGCGTGAGAGGAACGGTCGAGAACCTGGCGGGGGGAAACTTCGCGCTCACGTTCGCGGACACCGCATTCGAAGGGGTGGCCGCATCGACCGTCGGTGGCGACGGCGTCGGGCTCAGCACCTTCACCATTGCGATCGACCAGCAGTGGCGGTCGCAGCTCGCAGGGCTCTACGACGAGGTGAAGCACATCGTCAAGGGCGCGTATGCGTCTGTGTCGTACGAGGCATTCGATGCCGCTCGTGCGCGTGTAGCCGAGCTTCTGGCCGACGATGACGCCACAGAGAAGCAGCTGAAGACGGCGTTTTACGCGCTCGAGACCGCGGTCGGTGGTCTCGGTATCGCGCAGTCGCCCTATCGGAAGATGCAGGCAGAGGCGAGTGATGACTGGTCTGGCGGCTCTCTGGCGCGCGAGTCGAGCACCGACTCCAGCGGCGTATCGCTGGGCAACCTGGGCGGCGTGAGCGACGGCAGTTGGATCGCCTTCGGCGACGTGACCTTCGATGAGGTTGTGCCCGAGACGTTCAGCGTTCGCTACGTGAACAACAGCGGCCGCTGTGCGGCGGACTCCCGGGTGCAGCTGAGGCTGGACGCTGCGGACGGGCCGCTCGTCGACACCGTCGATCTGCCCGCGACAGGAAGCAACTGGAACTCCTACGTCACGGTCGAGCACACACTCGCCGATCCCTCCCTGCTGGCGGGCTCGCACACTCTCTACCTCGTGTTCGAAGGTTCCACCTCAGACAGTCGTCCCTGGATCGGCAACGTAGACTGGGTGCAGTTCGGCGGTGGTGACCAGTCCGAGACCGCCGCCGTGCGCATCGAGGCCGAAGAGTTCACAAGCACCAACGGCAACGGGCTCAAAGCTGAATCGAGCACGGACGACACCGGAAACAGGATCGGCAACGTCGGTGGCACCTGGAACGGCGGAACGCTCACCTTCGATGGCGTCGACCTGTCGGCGCGCGAGTTCAGCACCGTGTCGGTCAGGTACGCGAACAACTCCGGTCGCACCGGCCCTGACCCGCGCGTCGAGGTGCGGGTGGATGACCCCGACAGTGCACCGATCGCTACTGTGCCGCTGCCGTCGACCGGCACCAGTTGGAGTGCGTATCGTACCATCACCGTCGGTCTTCCCGAGGATGTCACGGGCACGCACACGCTGATCGTCACCATGCGCGCCGAGACGAATTCAGCTCGACCCTTCGTGTCGAACTTCGACTGGTTCGAATTCGATGGGGCGGACTTCGCCGCGCTCCGTCAGGGCATCGCCGCAGCCGAGGCCATCGAGTCCGATCAGCAGCTGTACATCGCCGCAGACTTCGGCGTCTTCGAGAAGGCGCTGCATGACGCCCGAGTGACTGCCGCCGATGCGACGTCATCCCAGGCCGATGTCGATGAGTCGATGCGCGTGCTGAAAGCCGCGCAGGGACAGCTTGAGTGGACGGTGGTTCGCGAACTCGCCTCTCTCGTGATCGCCGCGGAGGCGCTGGACACCACCGGCTACACCCAGCGGAGCGTAGACGCGCTGAACGCAGCCATCGCCGAGGCAAAGGCGCTGCCCGCAGAATCGACGCACTCGGAGTTCACGGCAGCACACGACGCGCTCGCCGCGGCGATCGAGCGGCTTGCCCCGCCCACGGTTCCTGCCCAGCCGGATGCGCCGTCGGCGACGCTCGACGGGCCGGCCTCCATCGCGGTGACGTGGGATGCGGTGACCGACGACGGCGGCGTGGATGTGACGGAGTACACGGTGACCCTTCGCAGTGACCGAGGCTCCGTCTTGACGGTGACCGTCGCTGCGCCCGAGACGTCAGCCCGGTTCACCGGTCTCGCCTCCGGCACTGCCTACACCGCGACGGTGGCGGCGGTCAACGACATCGGCGCTGGTGCGGCATCCGCCGAATCAGAGCCGGTGACGACGCAGGATGCCCCGACTCCGCCCGCCGCGGACGGTGACGCTCTGCCGGATGACGCGCGCGACGCGATCGACATTCAGGTGGCGGATGGCGTGGTGACCGTCTCCGGATTGGCTCCCTCGGCCTGGCATTTCCTGTACGTCTATTCAGAGCCGATCGAGCTCGGCTGGTTCCAGGCGGACGCGGATGGTGTGCTGACTGCGCCTCTGCCGTCGGATCTCGAGCCCGGTGCGCACCGTCTGGCAGTGCAGGATGTCGATGGCGTGCTGCTGGGCTGGACGGAGTTCATCGTCGAAGGCCAGGTTGTCCCCTCTGAACCGGGCGATGCGACAGATCCTGGTGACGACGGGCTCGCCGGGACAGGCCAGAGCGTGCCGGTCGTGCTGTTGGTGATCGCCGGTCTGCTACTGGTCGGCGGAGTCGTGATCCTGATTCTCAGGAAGCGTCGCCGGCAGTAGTGGTCCGATCGCCCTCGGGTGTCCGAGAAGATGCATGCGAGTGGCATCTTCTCGGACACATCCGGGATGCGAGGCCGCTCAGCGCCCCGTGAACGTCGGTCGGCGCTTCTGCTGAAAAGCGGCGAAGCCTTCGCGGTAGTCGTCGGTGTCGCGCAGCGACGCCTGATTCGCATTCTCTTCTGCCACGGCATCCCACAGCGTGAGGCGCTCGTCACGAATCCGCGCGATGAGCTGCTTGCTGGCGAGGAACGACCGGGTGGCTCCGCTGGCGGCGCGGTCGGCGGCTGCAGTTGTGGCGCCCTGCACCTCTTCCGCAGGGAAGACCTGCGAGAACAGTCCTGACTGCACGGCCTCTGCGCCGGTCATGAGCCTGCCCGTGTAGATCAGATCCAGTGTCTTGTGCGCTCCGAGTCGCTCGTAGAAGAGCGCATGCCCACCGGAGTCGAGAGTGGCTCCCAGCGCTGCGAAGGGCGAGCCGATCTTCGCGGTATCGGCGACGTAGACGACATCTGTGGCGATCAGCAGCCCGAGCCCTACGCCCAGACAGGCGCCGTGCGCGGAGGCGAACGTCGGGGCGGGAAAGCCGGCCATCTTCTGCAGCAGCGGAGTGACAAGACCGCTCAGATACCCCGTCACATCGTCGGTGGTCGGTTCGACGGCAGAGATGTCGCGTCCTGCGCAGAACGCCGCACCCTCACCGCGCAGGACGAGGGCGCGCACGCCGGCCGCGGCCGCCTCGTCGTATGCGGCGCCCAGTTCGGCCAGCGCTGCCTCGTCAAGCGCGTTGCGCTTGGCAGGGGCATCCAGCACGACATGTGCGACGTCATCTTCGATGGCCAGGTCGATCATGAGTGGCTCCTCACACGTCGTAGTCGACGACGACGCGCTCGGTCGTCGGGTGGGATTGGCAGGTCAGCACGTATCCCCGTTCGAGCTCTTCCGGCTCCAAGGCGAAGTTCTGGGTCATCCGCACGTCGCCCACGACGAGACGCGCGCGACATGTTCCGCACACGCCACCCGCACACGCGAACGGCACATCGCCGCGGACCCGAAGCGCAGCATCCAGAATCGCCTCGTTCGCCGCGACGGGCGACTGCACCGTCGAGGACAGTCCGTCCAGGGTGAACTCGATGCGTCGCGTCTCGTCGCCTTCGCGCGCGACGACGGGTCGTCCGCGGTCTACCCTCGGGCCGTCGGCGTCCGTCGTGAACAGCTCGAAACGGATGCTGTCGGCGCCGACGCCGCGCTGCTCGAGCGTCGCACGGCAGAGCGCGACAAGGTCAAAGGGGCCGCAGAGGAACCATTCGGTCACCGTCGCCGGAGGCAGCAGGCCGTCGAGGATGGCGCCGAGCTTCTCGGCGTCGATGCGGCCGGACAGTAGCGGCGCCGCCCGCTGCTCACGGGATAGCACGTGGTGAAGCGCCAGCCGGCCGGGGTAGCGATCTTTCAGGTCCGCGAGCTCCTCGAGGAACATCACATCCGCAGTCGCTCGGTTGGTGTAGACGAGGCTGAACCGCGCCGTCGGAGAGGACCGCAGCACGTGCGCCGCGAGCGCCATCATCGGTGTCACACCGGAGCCGGCGGCGATCCCGGCGATATGCGCACGGTCGAGGTCGGGCAGCATCGAGGTGAACGAGCCCTCGGGACTCATCACGTCGATGCGATCACCCGGTTTCAGGTTCTCGTGCGCCCAGACGGAGAAGAGCCCGCCGAGATCGCGTTTGATCCCGACGCTGATGGCACCGTTCGCTGAGCCGGTCGACGGGGTCGGCGGTCGACAGATCGAGTAACTGCGCCGTACCTCGCGCCCGTCGACCATCGCCCGCAGCGCGACGTACTGCCCGGGCAGGTAGTCGTAGTCGTCGCGAAGCCGGGGCGGCACGATGAAGGTCACCTCGATGCTCTCGCTGGTCAGTGGCCTGACCTCTGCGACCTTGAGTTCATGAAATCGCGCGCGACGGCGCGTGACCGTGCTCACAGCACCTTGAAGTGGTCGAAGGGTTCGAGGCAGGTGCGGCATTCGTAAAGCGCTTTGCACGATGTCGAGCCGAAGCGGGTGATCTCACGGGTGTCGAGCGATTCGCAGCGTGGACATTTCACGGCAAGGCGAAGCCGGATCGGCCCTCGCGCTCGCGAATCTGAGCCCACGCGTGGGGATCGAAGGGTCGCGGAGCGCCCGGTCGGAGGGGCGATGCCGAAATCGATGAGCTTCTTCTTGCCGGCATCCGTCATCCAATCCGTCGTCCACGCAGGCGAGAGGGTGGTCTGCACGCGGACATCGCCGAAACCGGCAGCCGTGAGCGCGAGGATCACGTCGTCGCGCATGGTGTCGAGGGCGGGACATCCGCTGTACGTGGGCGTGAGTGTGACAGTGACGCGTCCGCCGTCGACGTCGACCCCGCGGAGGACGCCGAGGTCTTCGAGCGTGAGGACGGGAATCTCGGGGTCGGTGACAGCCGCCGCGACGTGCCACGCCTCGTCACGGCGGCTCTGAGCTCCCTGCGCTCGTCGAAGGGTCACCATTTCGCCCCCGGATGCTGTCGGGCCAAGACCTGCATCTCGGCGAGGATGTAGCCCAACGTCGAGAAGTGCGAGCCTCGGCGTCCGCCGCCGGACGCGGTGTGCCCCTCGGGCACCGTCAGTTCCGCCTCAGCGAACACGGCGGCGATGACCTCGTCGAACCCCGCGCGGAGAGCGGAGGGTCGCACGGCGATGCCGTCGAGCTGCGCCAGCAGTGGGTCGTCGCGGAAGAGTTCTTCGACGTACGGCCAGACATCGCCGAGGGCACGGACGATGCGGGTGCGTGACTCGTCTGTGCCACGGGCGAGGCGCAGCGTCCATTGGATCGCGTGGTCGCGGTGGTAGTCGACTTCCTTCAGTGACTTCTCGGCGATCACGGCGAGCGTGGTGTCGGCAGAGCGACGGAGTGCCCAGTACAGCTCGAACATGTAGGTCGACGCGATGAGCTGCCGCATGATCGTCTGCGCGAAGTCGCCGTTGGGCTGCTCGAAAAGCCATGCCGAACGGAACTCGTGCTCGTCGCGGAAGTACGCGAGGTCGTCTTCGCTGCGTCCATCGGCGGTGCCAGCGTATCGCAGCAAGGAGCGGGCATGGCCGAGCAGATCGAGGGCGATGTTGCCGAGGGCGACATCTTCTTCGAGTTCCGGGGCGCGGGCGATCCACGCACCGAGCTGCTGGGCGAGGATCAACGCGTCGTCGCCGAGCCAGAGCGCATACTCGGCGACGGCTGCGGACGCTGTGGCGCCTTCCGCGCCGCTGAGCTCGGCCGCCAGGTCGACGTCGTCGACGGTCACCGATCCGTGCGCTTCGATCCCCACGCCCGACTCAGCGAGCGGCTCTTCCGGCCCCGGCCCCTGACCCGGCCCCGGTCGCTGACCCGGCCCCGGTCGCTGACCCGGCCCCGGTCCCTGAGCTTGTCGAAGGGTCCGGGCCCCACGCTGAGCATTCATAGGTGCGGCACCCCCTCGGACGCCGTGTAGTAGACGGCGTGCCGATAGTTCTTGCCCGCGGGGCTCTCGAACCAGGCGCCCTTGACATCCGGATCGCTCGTGGTGATCGCATCCGCGGGCACGACCCAGATCGACGTTCCTTCGCCGCGCCGGGTGTAGAGGTCGCGCGCGTTGCGCACGGCGAGGTCTGCGTCGGGCGCGTGGAGCGAGCCGACGTGGACGTGGCTGAGCCCGCGATTCGCGCGGACGAAGACTTCCCAGAGCGGCCAGGGCTCGGATGCTCCGTTCGATGAGGCGGAGTGGAGGTCAGAATTCGACATCACGCCACCTCCCTGCTGTCCGCTCCCTGAACCTGTCGAAGGGTCTGCTTGCGGGCGTACTCGGCGGCGGCCTCACGCACCCAGGCGCCGTCCTCGTGCGCCTTGCGACGCGCACGCAGCCGTTCGGAGTTCATCGGACCGCGGCCGGCGAGCACCTCGAAGAACTCGGTCCAGTCGATCTCGCCGCCGACGTACTGCTGCGTCTCTTCGTCGAAGTGCAGCGCGGGGTCGGGCAGCGTGAGGCCCAGGATCTCTGCCTGGGGAACGAGCATGCCGATGAAGCGCTGGCGCAGCTCGTCGTTGGAGAAGCGCTTGATGTTCCACGCCATCGACTGCGCAGAGTTCGGCGAGTCGTCATCGGGTGGGCCGAACATCATCAGGCTCGGCCAGTACCAGCGGTTCACGGCATCCTGCGCCATCTGGCGTTGTGCGTCGGTTCCGTTCATCAGCGTCAGCAGAATCTCGAACCCCTGCCGCTGGTGGAAGGATTCCTCTTTGCACACGCGCACCATCGCGCGGGCGTAGGGACCGTACGACGCGCGGCACAGCGGCACCTGGTTGCAGATTGCGGCGCCGTCGACAAGCCATCCGATCGCGCCCATGTCGGCCCATGTCGGGGTGGGGTAGTTGAAGATCGAGGAGTACCTCGCCGTGCCTTCTATGAGCTGGGTGGTCATCTCATCTCGGGTGATGCCGAGGGTCTGCGCCGCCGAGTAGAGGTAGAGGCCGTGGCCGGCTTCGTCCTGAACTTTGGCCATGAGGATCGCCTTGCGCTTGAGGCTCGGTGCGCGGGTGATCCAATTGCCCTCCGGCTGCATCCCGATGATCTCCGAGTGTGCATGCTGCGAGATCTGACGGATGAGCGTCTTGCGGTATGCCGCCGGCATCCAATCGCGTGGCTCCACGCGCGAATCTGCGGAGATGATCTCGTCGAAGCGCCGCTGCTGGTCGGTGGGCTCCGTGGTGGCGGTGGTCATCATCGCTCCTTCGCGCTTTACTGACCGATCGTTTAGTTATTCTCGCACATGCGGGCCGGTTCGCCAAGCGGATGCCGTATCAACGACGAGGCCGGCTGATGAGGCGCTACCCTCGGCGGTATGAGACTCACGAATCGCTTCGTTCGCGTCTTCCGATGGATCGCGCCGGTGCTGCTTCCGGCATTCGCGGTGTTTGGCCCGGGGCTGCTCGGTGCGCCGATGGGGTGGCTGGCGATGATCGGTCTGGTCCTCTCGCCGGTGGTGATACTCGCGATGTATGTGCCAGCGGTCGTCTTCGTCTTCGACAAGGACGCAGCGGCGGCGAAGACCAGCCGGCTGGCGTACGACATTCCCAACTACGTCCTCTGGATCGCGTTCATCGTGATGGGCTTCACCATGCAGGACGGAGGGGACGACGGCGTGTACGGCTCTGTGCTCTCGGAGTGGGGGGTTCTGGGCGACGATGCCACCGTAGCGGCATTCAACGTCGCACTCAGCATCGCCGCCGTCGCGTGGGTGGGCACGCTCATCGCGGCTATCGCGTGCGTCATGCACTCGCGCGCTGAGCGGAATCGACTCGCCGCGCCCTGAACCCCTGGCGTCACGCCTGCGCGTGCCCGCCTCCGCTGAGCTGGTCGAGCACGTGATCGAGTACGCCGTCGAGCACGCCCAGTCCGTCGTGCACCCCTCCGGGGGAGCCGGGCAGATTCATCACGAGCGTGCGACCGGCCACGCCGGCGACCCCACGGCTGAGGATCGCTGTCGGCACGACCACGGCCCCGCGTCGGCGCACTTCCTCGGCGATACCGGGCAGCTCGGCGTCCAGAAGCACGCGGGTCGCTTCCGGCGTGCGGTCATCGGGTGAGACCCCCGTGCCTCCCGTCGTGAGCAGTACGGCGGGACGATCTGCGACGGCGGCGGACAGCACCTCGGTGATGTCGGCATCCGCAACGATCATCGGGTCGGCGACGGTGAACCCCCGCTCACGCAACCAGTCCACGATCACCGGTCCCGTGCGATCCTCGTACACTTGCGCTGCCGCCCGGGTCGATACGACGAGAACAGTAGCCGTCCTGGTCATTCGCGCGACCAGTCGCCGCTCTTGCCGCCGGATTTCGCGAGCACGAGCACGTCGGTGATGACAGCGCGGTTGTCGACCGCCTTGATCATGTCATAAAGAGTCAGGGCGGCGACGCTCGCGGCGGTCAGCGCCTCCATCTCGACACCGGTCACGCCGTTCGTCACGGCGGTCGCGACGACGCGCACCCTGTCACCCTCGGGCTCGAGGTCTACCGCCAGCTTCGTCAGCGGCAGCGGGTGACACAGGGGAATGAGCGTGGAGGTCTGTTTGGCGCCCATGATGCCGGCAAGCCGCGCGGTGCCCAGCGCCTCACCCTTGGGGAGCGAGCCGTCGGCGATCATCGCGACGACTTCTTCCGTCGTGACGAGCACCGCCTGGGCGCGTGCCTCGCGGCGGGTCACCGCTTTCTCTGTGACGTCGACCATGTGCGCCGAACCGTCGCTGCGCAGGTGTGTCAGTTCACTCATCAATTCTCCAGATCTCCACCTCGGCACCGGCCGGAAGCTCCGCGGTGCCGATCGGCACATGCGCCAGCACTGTCGCTCGTGCGTAGTCGTGCAACAGATGCGAACCGGGGGCTCCCACCTCGACGCTACCGTCCGTGCGCAGTGTTCCGCGACGTATCTGATGCTTGCCGAGCGGCGACGTGATCGTGTGCGCCAGCACCGCCATCGCAGTTTCTCGCTCAGCACGCAGCCCTGCGGCTGCGCGCAGTAGGGGCCTGAGAAACATCTCGAAGGAGAGCAGCGCAGACACGGGGTTGCCGGGAAACGCGACGACAGGCACCTCACGTTCTCCTGATGCTGTCGTCAGGCGGGCCATACCGAATCCTTGCGGTCCGCCGGGCTGCATGGCGACGTGGCCGAAGTGCACGCCTACAGGCTCGAGCGCATCGCGAACGACCTCGAACGCTCCGGCGCTCACCCCTCCTGTGGTCACGATGAGATCTGCTACCGCGTGGGCGTCGATCGCCGCGAGGACGGCTGCCGAGTCATCCGGTGTCGACACGGATACCGGTACGGCTCCCGCCTCGTGCAGCGCCGCGGTGAGTGAGGACGTGTTCGCGTCATGGATCTGGCCGGGGCCGAGGTCTTCGCCGGGGTCACGGAGTTCGTGCCCGGTCGACAGCAGCAGCACCACGGGCCGCGGCCTGACATCGACCGAGCTCACGCCGCCGGCGGCAAGTGAGCCGAGCTGGGCGGGCCCGAGCCGGGTGCCGGCGGGCAGGATCGTCGCACCGGGCTGAAGGTCGACGCCGGCTCGGCGCAGAAACGTTCCGGGTCCGACCGGTGCGGAGAACGCGACCGTGGTGCCGAGCGGTGCGTCGTGACTGCCCTCGCCGATGCCAGCGAAGAACGGTGGATCGACGACCTCGATCGGCACGACGGCGTCGGCGCCGTCGGGGATCGCTGCTCCTGTCATCACCGGGGTCGCGGTGCCCGGCACATGGGTGCGCACGGGGTCGCCTGCAGCACTGGTCGGACCGACCGCCAGGCGCACAGGGCTTTCGGCTGTTGCAGACGCCAGATCCGCCGCGCGCACGGCATAGCCGTCCATCTGCGAATTCGTGAACGGCGGTACAGCGATCGTGCTGACGACATCCGCGGCGAGCACGCGTCCGGTCGCGGCCACGGCGTCGGAGAGCCCGAGCCGCTCAGCCTCCGCCGGATCGGCGAGCCGCGCGAACAGCGGGGCCAACAGATCCGCGATCTCCCTGGCGTGATCCTGCGGGGTCGGCGTGGAACGGGGCATCGGCTCAGCCGCCCGCGAAAGGGGGGAGGATGTCGACGGCGTTGCCCACGGGCGCAGCCAGATCGCGGCGCACGGTGCCGTCGACGAGGAACGAGCCCGAGCGCATGACACGTGCCATGGCATCACCGTGACGACGCAGCAGTTCGTCTCGGAGAGCACCGACGGTAAGGTCGGCGTCGAGCGTGATCTGCTCTTGTTCGCGACCTGCCGCATCTGCTGCTGCGGCGAAGTATCGCACCGTCACGATGGCCATGCGTACAGCCTACTCGATGCGTGGAAATCAATATTCGCTATGTGGAAGATAAGTATCGCAGGGTGGACACACGCCGGTACAATGGCGCCATGCGCCCGCTCATCGAGCCGGGGCCGGCCCTGGAGCCCGCCCAGATCACTCGCTACAGCCGCCAGTTGATGCTGCCCGGCTTCGGCGAGCTCGCGCAGCGTCGACTTCGCGCCGCTCGTGTGCTCGTGATCGGTGCGGGAGGACTGGGCAGTGCGCTCGTGCCTGTTCTCGCCGGAGCGGGGATCGGGACCATCGGCATCATCGACGATGACGTCGTCGAACTGTCGAACCTGCATCGCCAGCTCAGCCATGGCGTCGCCGACATCGGTCGGCCCAAGGTCGATTCGCTGACCGAGACTGTTCGCGCGATCGATCCGGAGTGCACCGTGATCTCACATCCTGAGCGGATGACGCGGCACAACCTGCCGACGATCCTCGAAGATTACGATCTGCTCGTCGACGGAAGCGATAACTTCCCCGCCCGTTACCTCGCCAACGATGCGACCGAACTCGCCGGCAAGCCGCTCGTGTGGGGCTCGATCCTGCGCTGGCACGGACAGGTGGGAGTCGCGTGGCGCGGTCACGGTCCCACATTCCGCGATCTCTTCCCTGCCCCTCCGCCCGCCGACGAGACGCTGTCGTGCGAGCTCGGGGGCGTGCTGCCGAGCCTGTGCACGGCGATCGGGTCGTTTCTCGCCACGGAAGTGATCAAGATCGTCACCGGAGTCGGTGAACCGCTCCTCGGACGCGTCCTCTTCTATGACGCGCTCACCGCACGCACCCGAGAGATCTCCTTCGACGCGGATGCCGATCGCGACCCGGTCACCGAACTCATCGATTACGAGCTCTTCTGCGGTACGTCGAACGATGCGGATACGGATGCGGTGAGCGCCGCAGAGCTTCTGCATCGCATCCGCTCTGGAGAGTTCGTGCACCTGCTCGACGTCCGCGAACCTCATGAGACAGACGCGCGACGCATTCCTGGCGCGGAGCTGCTGCCTGTGGGTCGCGTCGAATCCGGCGAGAATCCCGCGGTCGACGGACCGATCGTCGTCTACTGCGAGCAGGATCCGCGCTCGCGTCGCGCAGCGCGGGTTCTGGAAGAGCGCGGATACGATGTGACCTACCTCGCCGGTGGCATCCGCTCGTTCGTCGCCATCGGCGGCGACGTCGAGGGAACCAGCATCCGCCATCAGGAAGAAGCACGCGCATGAGCACAGCCGTCATCTCTGACGAACCTCTCGACGAAGCCGCCGTACGCGCCGCCGTCGGTTCGCCCGCTCACGGCGCTGTCGTCACCTTCTGCGGTGTCGTGCGCGACCATGACGGCGGCCGAACGGTGCGTTCGCTGGATTATCGCGCGCACCCTGATGCTGAACGCTTCCTCTCCGACATCGTCGGACGCATCCATGCCGAGACCGGGCTGCTCGTCGCCGCTGCACACCGCGTCGGCGATCTGCGCATCGGTGATGTCGCCCTCTATGCCGCGGCCTCTGCAGGACACAGGGCCGAGGCGTTCGCGGCCTGTGAAATGCTCGTCGAGGAGATCAAGAGCGGCGTGCCGATCTGGAAGCGCCAGCACTACGATGACGGCGTATCCGAGTGGGTAGGGCTGTGACGCCCCCGCCCTACCCGCCGATGTAACTCATCTCGATGCGCGGGCGTGCGGCACGCAGCTCAGGCGTCAACGACGAACGGATCTCGGAATAGCGGTCGTCGCGGGCGCCCCAGATCGATGCCATCGCCGCAGCCAGTTCTTCATCGCTCGCGCCGCCGCGCAGCAGCGCGCGCAGATCGTGTCCCTCGGTCGCGAACAGGCAGGTGAACAGCTTGCCCTCGGTAGAGATGCGCGCGCGGTTGCAGGTGCCGCAGAACGTGTTCGTGACGGATGAGATCAGGCCGATCTCTCCGGTGCCGTCGCGGTACCGCCAGCGTTGAGCGGTCTCGCCGGGAGCAGCCGGGCTGAGAGGCTCGAGCGGATGGAGCGCGTTGATGCGTTCGACGATCTCTGCGGAGGGCACGACTTCGTTGAGAGACCAACCGTTCGACGTGCCGACGTCCATGTACTCGATGAAACGCAACGTGTACGGGGTGTCCTTGAACCTCGTCGCCATCGCTTCGATCTCGCCGTCGTTCAGGCCCCGCTTGACGACCATGTTCAACTTGATCGGTCCGATGCCCACCGCATGAGCCGCATCGATGCCGTCGAAGACGCGAGAGACCGGAAAGCGCACATCGTTCATCCGCTGGAACAGCTCGTCATCGAGCGAATCGACCGATACGGTCAGCCGGTCAAGGCCCGCGTCCTTCAGCGACTGGGCTTTGACAGCCAACGCGGACCCGTTCGTGGTCAGCGCCAACTCCAGCCGCTTGCCGTCAGGCGTGCGAAGAGCGGCAAGGCGTGCGATGAGCTCTTCGATGCCGCGGCGCAGCAGCGGCTCACCTCCGGTCAGGCGCAGTTTGCGTACGCCGTGGGCTGCAGCGACGGCCGCGATCCGCTCGATCTCTTCGAAGCTGAGCAGCTCATCGCGGTTCAAGAAGGCGTAGTCGCGGCCGAACACTGCCCGTGGCATGCAGTACACGCAGCGGAAATTGCATCGGTCGGTGACCGAGATGCGCAGGTCGCGGAGGGGGCGGTCCAGGCGATCGATCACGCCCGTCGAGGGCAGGCGAGAAGCGCCGCTCGCGCCGCCGCCGGCGGCGGGAGTTGGTGTGATCGACATCGTTCACCCCTTTCGACTGGCAACCGTAGCACCGCTTACCGTGTGCGGCGCACGGATACATCTCGTGCGTCGACCGCGAACGTCAGTGCGAGCCCTGGACGGATGCCGAGGGTCAGGGCCGTCGTCGACGGGCACTCCACTGTGATGTCGGGGTGCTCCGCGGTGGACATTCTGACGCCACCGGGGACCGGATCCACAGCAGACACCGTGCCGCTCCAGCTGTTGGCGCCGGACGTTGCGTACCCCTGTCCGTCCGACAGATGAATCCGCACCGATGCGGGCGCGAACACGCACGTGCCCGCCGCACCGGTCGGTACGCGGTCTCCGCAGCCGTGCCACCGCAGCCCGTCGGCGGAGCGCAGCGCGCCGTCGCGGTCGGCCGTCGCAGCGATCAGATTCACACCCGCCATGGCCGCGACGAACTGCGAGCGCGGGTGTCCGAGCACCTCAGCCGTCGTGCCCTGTTGCTCGATGCGCCCCTCTCGCAGCACGACGGTGCGCGCTGCGAGCACGACGGCGTCCATCGGGTCATGCGTGACCAGGATCATCGGCACCCCGGTGCGATCGCGCTGCTCCGCGATCAATCGCCGAGCCTGCGTCGCCGTCTGGGTGTCCAGCGAGGTGAACGGCTCATCCAGCAGAAGAGCATCGGGTTCCGCGGCAAGGGCACGAGCCAGCGCGACGCGCTGCTGCTGTCCGCCCGAGAGCTCTGCGGGGCGGCGCTCCGCGTGCCCGCCCATGCCCACCTCGCCCAACCAGTCCAGAGCGCGGGTGCGAGCTGCGGTGCGAGGCACACCCTGCGCACGAGGCCCGAAGGCGACGTTCTCCAGTGCGCTCAGGTGCGGCAGCAGCATCGCACGCTGCCCGAGCAGCGCGACCCGCCTGCGTTCGGGCGGCAGCGACACTCGTCTGCTCATCGATGTGGCCCGGGCTTCGAGCAGGCGTCCGGCCAGCTCGATCTGCCCGTCAACCGTGGGCAGATGCCCCGCAATGGTTCCCAGCAGAGTGGACTTACCGGCGCCATTGGGGCCGAGAACGGCAAGCACCTCACCCCCATGCGCGGTCAGCGCGGCGTGCAGCGTGAAGCCTCCGACGCGTGCGCGGATGTCGACGTCGAGAGTCATCGCACAGCATCCGCTCGCCAGCTGCGCATGCCCAGCAGTACGGCCATGGCGACGACGATAAGCATGAGCGACAGGGCGATGGCGGTGTCTTCGCGAACACCCGCACCGTTGAACGCCGTGTAGATCGCGAGGGGCATCGTTCTCGTCACGCCAGGCGCGTTCCCTGCGAACAGCGCTGTCGCGCCGAACTCGCCGAGTGCCCTGGCGAAACAGAGCACCGTTCCGGCGAGCAGGCCCGGTGCGGCAAGCGGAAGCGTCACCCGGCGAAAGACGGTGAACCTGCTCGCACCGAGGCTCGACGCCACCAGCTCATGCCCGGTGCCGACCGCGCGCAACGCACCCTCGACAGACACCACCAGAAACGGCAACGCGACGAAGGTCTGCGCGATGACGACTGCCGCTGTGGTGAACGGAATGCGGATGTCGGCGAAGGCGAGGGCTCCGCCCAGCATCCCGTTGCGGCCGAGAAGCGACAGCAGCGCGATGCCGCCGACCAGTGGCGGCAGCACCAGAGGCAGCGTCGTCAGGGTTCTGAGCACTGCGGGCAACCATCCGTGGCTGCGCGCGATCACCATCGCGAGAGGAACGCCGAGAATCAGGCACAGCGTCGTCGCGACGGCCGCGGTCGACAGTGACAGGCCCAGCGCCTGCAGTGCCTCAGGCGACGTGATCGCGGCCGGCACTCCCGCCCAGTCCAGGCGTATGAGCAGGGCGATGAACGGCAGCACGAGCAGCAGCACGCCGAGCGACGCGGGGATGACCAGCCATGGGGGCATGCGGCGAGCGAGCGAGTGCCCGCCGGACCGCGCAGGCGCGAGGTCAGCGTTCACGGCGCTCCGAACCCGAAGTCGGCAAGGACCTTCTGCCCGGCATCAGAGCGCACGAACTCGACGAACGCGTGCGCGCCCTTGAGGTTGGAGCCGCCCTCGAGCGCAGCCAACGGGTAGGTGTTCGTCGCCTCTTCTGCTCCATCGATCGCGATGCCCGTCACAGCGCTGCCCGCAGCTGCGACATCGGTCTGGTAGACGAGCCCCGCGTCGGCTTCGCCGGATCTCACCTTCGCCAGCACAGCGGTCACGTTCTGCTCTTCGCTGGCCGGTGCGAGCGTGACACCGGCGGCATCGAGCAGGGCGCGAGACGCACTGCCGCACGGCGCCTCCGGAGCGCACACGATGACGGTCAGCTCGGGCTGGGTGAGATCGTCGAGACGATCGATTCGGTGCGGATTGCCGGCCGCCGTGACGATCTGCAGCGTATTGGTCGCGAACGGTGCGCTCTCATCGGCGAGCCCCGCCTCCACGACCTTTGCCATGGTGCTCTCGTCGGCTGCGGCGAACACGTCGGCGGGTGCGCCCGCAATCAGCTGGGTCGCCAGCACCGATGACCCGTCGTACGAGATCGGCAGCACGTCGATGTCGGGATGGCGGGCTCCGAACTGCGCAGCGAGCTCATCGAACGCACCCGTCAGCGATGCCGCCGCGTATACCGTCAAGGTGCCGCCGATCTCGTCGCCGGACACCGACTGTCCGTCGTCTGCAGCGGTGCAACCGCTCAGGGCGATGACGCCGCTCAGGGCCAGCGCGCCGGCGGCCACGGCGACGGAGCGAGACGCGCGTTCTCGCGGAGCAGGCCGACCACTCATATGCGCGGCTCGCGGGCTGTTTCGAGAATGACCATCGTCGCTTTGACGACGGCGACGGATTTCGAGCCGACTTCGAGTCTCATCTCGCGTGCCGCTTCGGCTGACATCAGCGAGACCACGCGGTGCGGACCGCACTGAAGCTCGACCTGCGCCATCAGCCCGTCGATCTCGACCTTCGTCACCAGCCCTGTGAAACGGTTGCGGGCGCTGCGGTGGACGTTGCCGACATCGGTCGAATCGGCGCTCAGCGCTTTGGCATGCTCGGCCAGTTCAGCGCCAGGGATGATCTGTCGCCCTGCGCTGTCGCGCGTCACGGGCAGGATGCCGTCGGCTACCCACCTGCGGACGGTGTCGTCGCTGACTCCGAGGAGCGATGCGGCCTCGCTGATCCGAAATTGCGCCATAAAGACGAATGTATCTCCGCACATGCGGATGTGCAAGGTTGAATCTCACATCGTGGAAGTCAATTTCCAAAAATGATGGACTGGACGCGATTTCGCTGTTATTCTCGGAAAGCCGCCGGAACCCCCACGAGGAATTCGGTCAGGAAGAACATCACATCGCAAGCGGATCGAAGAAGATCATGCGGGGATCTCTCCGGTGAACTCCTCCTCGTTTCTGCGTCGAAAGCAAGGAAGCTCTTCACCATGGACACCATCGGTATCACTACGTCCACCGCAGCCACAGCGACAGAAGGCCGCCCGACTCCGGCCGAGTACCTGGCGCGTGCAGTGGACCTCGCGACCGAGAACGTCCGAGACAACGGTGGCCCGTTCGGCGCCATCGTCGTCTCGGCAGACGGCCGCGTGTTCGAAGGCCTCAATCGCGTCACCGCCAACCTCGACCCCTCGGCGCACGCCGAGGTCACCGCCATCCGCAACGCCTGCCAGCAGCTCGGCACGTTCGACCTCACCGGAGCCGTGCTCTACACGAGCTGCGAGCCGTGCCCGATGTGTCTTGCGACATCGCTGTGGGCGCGTATCGAACGGGTGTACTTCGCTGCGAACCGCGACGATGCGGCAGACGCCGGCTTCGACGACGCCGTCTTCTATCGCTACTTCGAAGGCGGCGTCGAAGACCGCTCTCTCATGCCCGTCGCGCAGGAGACACTTCCGCCTGCTCAGCGCATCGCGCCCTTCACCGAGTGGACCAACACGGCCACTCGAATCGACTACTGACTGGAGCCACTGGTGTCTTCAACAACCTCTCTGCGTGGCGAGTCCGAGGACGAGTCCGCCAAGCCGGTGGAGTATCCGCCGCTTCCCACTGGTGCGACCACGACAACCGACGGTGAACCGAAGAACGCACTTGACCGTTTCTTCGAGATCACACGACGCGGATCGACTTTCAGTCGCGAGATCAGGGGCGGCATCGTCACCTTCGTGACGATGGCCTACATCGTCATCCTCAACCCGCTGATCCTCGGCGGCACGGAGGACGTCGCAGGAAACGCCCTCAACGCTGCGCAGATCGGCGCAGCAACAGGGCTCACCGCCGGCGTCATGACGATTCTGTTCGGAGTCTTCGCTCGGCTGCCGTTCGCTCTCGCCGCCGGCCTCGGCATCAACTCGTTCCTCGCCGTGTCGGTCGTCGGACAGGTGACCTGGCCCGAGGCGATGGGTCTCGTCGTGATCAACGGACTTCTCATCGTCCTGTTCGGAGCCACCGGCATCCGCACCGCGATCTTCAACGCGGTCCCGGCGCCGCTGAAAGCGGCGATCACCGTCGGTATCGGCCTCTTCATCGCCTTCATCGGTTTCGTCGACGCGGGCTTCGTCACCCGCACCCCCGGCGGGCCTCCGGTGCAGCTAGGCGACGGCGGTTCGATCACGTCTGTGCCGACGCTCATCTTCCTGTTCGCGCTGGTGCTCATCGCCGTTCTCGTCGCTCGGAAGGTGCCGGGCGGCATCCTGATCGGCATCATCGTCGCGACGATCGCGGCGATCATCTCGCAGGCCTTCCTGAAGCTCGGCCCGAGCGCGGTGGAGCCCGGCGGTTGGCATATGACGATCCCCGAGCTTCCGAGCGCCCTCGTGACGATCCCGGACTTCGGCCTGGTCGGTCAGTTCGATCTGATGGGCTCCTTCGGCCGAATCGGGGCACTTGCCGCGACCATGCTCGTCTTCACGCTCCTGTTCACGAACTTCTTCGACGCGATGGGCACCATGACCGGTCTCGCGAAGAATGCCGGTCTCGCGTACAAGGACGGCACGTTCCCGCGTCTGCGCTCGGCCTTCGTGGTCGAGGGTCTCGG
Organism: Microbacterium sp.; assembly: GCA_040394295.1. Classification (GTDB taxonomy): domain Bacteria; phylum Actinomycetota; class Actinomycetes; order Actinomycetales; family Microbacteriaceae; genus Microbacterium. The sequence continues at coordinate 6,875 of JBEBSN010000012.1, read as the reverse complement.
TGCGGTTGCCGGTGGGGCGACATCGTCCTCCTCGAACACGGTGTTCGTCGACAGCGCCTCCGGTATCGGCGAGGGCGCTCGAACGGGCCTGGCCTCGGTCGTCGTCGGTGCGTTGTTCCTGCTGTCGATGTTCTTCACTCCGCTGACCCTGACGGTGCCGATCGAGGTCGGCTCCGCAGCCCTCGTCGTGGTCGGAGCGATGATGATGGCGCAGATCAAGGAGATCAAGTTCAACAACTTCGCGGTCGTACTGCCCGCCTTCCTCACCATCGTGACCATGCCGCTGACCTACTCGATCGCCAACGGCATCGGTGTCGGCTTCATCGCCTGGACCCTGATCAACGTCCTCTCCAAGCGGGCGCGCAAGGTGCACGGGCTGATGTGGGTCGTCTCCGTCGGTTTCATGCTCTACTTCGTGCGGGGCCCCATCGAAGTGCTGCTCGCCGGCTGAGCGTTGCGCGCTTGCCGCGTCACTCGGATGGCAGAAGGGTTTCCCGGCTCCGATCGCATCGGAACCCGGGAAACCCTTCTTTCATCGCTCGCGGTCAGCCGCAACAGAAGGGCTTCCCGACGCCGACCGCATCGGTACCGGGAAGTCCTTTCTCGTGTGCGCGCAGTGGGATTCGTCAGCGCGTGGACGTGGCTCGTGTTGGGCGTTTGCTGCGCTCATAATGGCGCCGTGCCTTCATCCGGTTGCCGCATACGGCCATCGAGCACCACTGGGCCCGGTTGGCGTGGCTGCGGTCGATGAGGAAGCGACGGCACTCGGGGTTGCCGCACGGGCGCAGCCGGCCGGGTCGGGACTCCTCGAGCTCGTACCAGGCTAATACCGCACGCACGGCCAGCTCGCGGCCCGGCGGGGCTTCCAAGTGCCATTCCAGCCCGCCGCCGTGCGGCACGGGGACCATCGCGGCGCGGCTTAGGTAGCCGGCGAGCCTGTCGGCGCGCTCCTGCCCGCGCACGACGTCCTGCAGTGCGTCGCGCACCTCGCGCACGAGCGCAATCTCCTCGGCTGTACCCGACCCGCCGCGTGCTTTCATCCAGGCCTCGGCAGCGGGGTCGTCTTCAAGCGCGTCGGTCGGCTCGCCGTGCTCCACAGGGGTGGTGTTGATCAGCTCGAGAAGCAGAGTATCGCCGTCCAAGTTCATCCAAGAAGTATAACCGATGAAACTTAATTGACAGGTTAGGGGATCCCGCGTAATCTGCGGGTAACCACTCACTGCGTACCTAAGGGGTTAGATTATGATTGCCGTTCACCACCGTTTCCGCACCGTCGACGGACGTGAAGTCTTCTACCGCGAGGCTGGCGACCCCGCCACGCCCACGCTCGTGTTGCTGCACGGGTACCCGACGAGCTCATTCATGTTCCGTCACCTCATCCCGCTCCTTGCGGACAGGTTCCATATCATTGCTCCCGACCACATCGGCTTCGGCCTGTCCGACGCCCCGGCGGACTTCCCCTACACCTTCGACGCTCTCACCAACGTCACGGAAGCGCTGCTGGCTGAGTTGGGGGTGGATCGCTACGCTATCTACGTTCAGGACTACGGGGCTCCGATCGGCTGGCGCCTGGCGCTGCGTGACCCGCAGGCGATCACCGCGATCATCACGCAGAACGGCAACGGTTACGAGGAGGGCTTCGTCGAAAGCTTCTGGGAACCGGTCACCGCCTACCAGCGTGAGCAGACCCCGGAGACGGAAGCTGCCATCCGCGGCGCGCTGAGCTTGGAGGCGATCCGGTGGCAGTACGTCACCGGTGAACCGGACCCCACCTTGATCGACCCAGAGACCTGGGTGCACGACCATGCGCTGATCTCCCGGCCAGGCAACGACCGCGCCCAGCTCGCGCTATTTCGTGACTACGCCACCAACGTGAAGCTCTACTCGCGCTTGCACGAGTACTTCCGCCAGAGCCAGGTGCCGCTGCTCGCGGTATGGGGCGAGGGGGACGAGATCTTCGGTCCGGAGGGTGCGCGAGCCTTCGCCCGCGACCTGCCCGGCGCCCATGTCCACCTGCTGCCCGGCGGGCACTTTCTGCTTGAGAGCGCCGTGGCCCAAGTCGCGGACCTCATCCGCGACTTCTTCGCGCAGGTGACGGCGGGGTGAATTAGATCTGAAGCTTGGGCCTCTGAAGGCGGTCGTCTCCGTCGGCTTCATGCTCTACTTCGTGCGCGGCCCCATCGAAGTGCTTTCATCGCTCGCGGTCAGCCGCGGCCGATGAACGGCATGCCGGCGGCGGTGACGGTCAGCTGGGGCACGCTCGCCTCCAGCGGCAGCCGCGCAAGGCGCACGACGAGATCGGCTACGTGACTCACATCCATCGTCGGCTCTGGCCGCCTAGAACCGTCGGCCTGCACAGCGCCGTCATTGACCAGAGCGTCGAGGAGCTCAGTGCGGGCATTGCCGATGTCGAGCTGCGTGGCTGTGATGTGATGGGCGCGACCGTCGAGTTCGATCGACTTCGTCAGCCCCGCGATCGCGTGTTTGGTGGTCGTATAGGCGACGGAGCGCGGCCGCGGCGTCTGTGCCGAGACAGAACCGTTGTTGATGATCCGTCCGCCGGCGGGCGATTGCGCGCGCATCTGCCGGAATGCTGCTCCGGCGCACAACACCGCGCCGGTGACGTTGACGGCGAGCGTCGCCTCCCAGTCTGCGGGCGTGAGATCGCCGACATCCGCGTTCGGTCCGAACGCGCCGGCATTGTTCACCAGTGCATCGAGCCGTCCGAAGCGCTCGACGTGGCGGGCGAAGAGCTGTTGCACCTGGGCCGCGTCAGTGACGTCGGTCTCGATCACGAAGGCGTCAGGGTGGAGAATGCCGTCGGCTGTGGCGCTTTCTCTCAGGGGAGCGCCGCGGCGGCCGGCCAGTGTCACGCCGAATCCGTCGGCGAGAAGAGCTCGGGCGATGGCGCGGCCGATGCCGCTGCCGGCACCGGTGACGACGGCGGAGGGAATCGTCATGCGCTCGGACCCGTGCCCGCAGCATCCTCGACAGCGACCGGAGCCGCCTCGTCGATCAATTGCAGGATGCGCGCGGCGACGCTCACCGCGATCACGGCGGGCCGCTTCCCTGCGACTTCGGGCACCCCGATCGGTGTGGTGACGCGGAGGAGATCATCCTCGGTGTGTCCGTGCTCCATGAGCTTCTTGCGGAACCGCGCCCACTTCGACGTCGAACCGATCAAGCCGATCGAACCGAGTCCCTCTGCGCGCAGAGACTGATCGACGACGGCAAGGTCTTCGACATGATCGTGCGTCATGATCAGCACGTGTGTGCCTTGGGGTAGATCGGCCAGCGCTGCCTCCGGTACGGGGGAGTACGTGACATGCACCCTGGCGACGGCGTCCGCGAGGATGCCGCTCTGGGAAGGGATGCCCACCCGTTCAGCGCCGAGCATCTCCGCACGCGAATCGATCAGATGCAGATCCAATTCGTGCCTGGCGAGGATGCGGGCAAGTTCGAGCCCCACGTGGCCGACTCCGAAGACGGCGACGGCCGGTACGACACGCATCGGCTCCAGCATCATCGTCACCTCTCCTCCACAGCACTGCACACCGTACTCTGTCACAGCTTTGTCGCTCAGCGTCAGCGTGAGAAGTTCAGGCTCGGCAGAGCCCGCCGCGAGCATCGCCCTGGCGCGGTCGACCGCCGTGGCCTCAAGGTTGCCGCCCCCGATGGTGCCGTACACCTCGTCGGGGGAGACGACCATCTTCGCGCCGCCATTGCGCGGAGCATGGCCTCGCACCATCGCCAGAGTCACGACGACGGCGGGCACACGCTCAAGGCGCAGCCGCTGCAGTGCGTCAAGCCAGTCCATGCGTGTTCCGATCAGCGAACGGCGGCGAGTTCGTGCGCTCCGGCGCGAGCAGGGGCGGCTGCCACCTCGGCAGCCTTCTGAGCTGCACGCACCGCCCAGAACACTGCCTCCGGTGTGGCCGGCGAGCCGAGTTCGACCGAGTGTCCTTCCGGCCCGAACCTGGCCACGGCTTCGCGGATGGCTTCTCGCGCACTGAAGGCGAGCATGAAGGGGGGCTCGCCCACGGCTTTGGAACCGTAGACGGCGCCATCCTCGCGGGCGTTCTCGAAGAGGCGAACGTTGAACTCCGCAGGCATCTCCGAGAAGCTTGGCAGCTTGTAGGTCGAGGCCGACTGAGTCTGCAGCCTGCCGCGATTCGGGCCGTCGCTTTCATCCCAGCGCAGTTCCTCCAGCGTCAACCAGCCGACGCCCTGTACGTACGCGCCCTCGACCTGGCCGATGTCGAGCATGGGGGAGAGCGAGTCGCCCACGTCGTGGACGATGTCGACCCGGCGCACCGTGTAGGCGCCGGTGAACTCATCGACCTCCACCTCGGATGCCGCGCACCCATATGCGAAGTACTTGAACGGCGAGCCCTGCATGATCTCGGGATTCCAGTGCAGACCCTCGGTGCGGTAGTAGCCTGCCGCGAAAAGCTGCACCCGCTGCAGGTAGGCGGCCTCGGCCACCTCGGCGAACGTCAGTGTCTTCTCGGTGTTGCCGAGGCCGGTGACAAGCCCGGCAGAGAAGCGCACATCCCGCTCATCGACGTTCAGAAGCCGACCGGCGACAGCGGCCATCCGCTCGCGGATCTGCTCGCACGCGTTCTTCACCGCGCCGCCGTTGAGGTCAGCTCCCGAGGACGCGGCCGTGGCAGACGTGTTCGGCACCTTGTCGGTGCGGGTGGGTGCGAGGCGCACCTGGTGCATTTCGAGCCCGAGCGCGGTGGCGGCGACCTGCAGCATCTTCGTGTGCAGGCCCTGGCCCATCTCAGTGCCGCCGTGGTTGATGAGGACCGAGCCGTCCTTGTAGACGTGCACAAGCGCGCCGGCCTGGTTGAAGGCGGCGAAGTTGAACGAGATGCCGAACTTCACCGGGGTCATCGCCAGAGCACGTTTGGTGTGTGCGCTGTTCGCGTTGAACGCCGCGATCTCGGCACGACGCACATCGACGTCGGCCTCATCGCGTAGCTGATTCCAGATCGAACCGAGGCGGTCGGCATCCTTCACGAGCTGACCGTAGGGAGTCGACTGTCCGGGGGCGTAGAAGTTCTTCTCTCGAAGTTCCATCGGGTCGATGCCCAACGCAGGTGCGATCCGACCCAGAATGTCTTCGATGAGGAACACGCCCTGAGGCCCGCCGAACCCACGGAATGCGGTGTTGGACGCCTTGTTCGTCTTCGCGATCCGCCCATGCGCGTGGACGTTGGGGATCCAGTAGGAGTTGTCGAGATGGCAGAGCGCGCGCCCGAGCACCGGCTCTGACAGGTCCAGACTCCAGCCGCCGTCGCAGGTGAGGAGGGCATCCAGTGCCTGCAGCATGCCGTCGGCGTCCACACCGACCTTCCACGAGATGTGGAACGGGTGTCGCTTGCCGGTCATCGTGATGTCCTGCGTGCGATTCAGGCGTAGTCGGACGGGGCGTCCGGTGAGCTTGGTGCCGAGAGCGGCGATCGCCGCGAAACCGTGCGACTGCATCTCTTTACCGCCGAACGCGCCGCCCATGCGCAGCGACTGCACGGTGACCTCGCTGGAGGTTATGCCGAGCACGTGCGCGATGATCTCCTGTGTCTCGGACGGATGCTGCGTCGAGCACTGCACGAAGTACTGCCCCTCGGAGTCGCGCAGCGCGAGAGAGGCCTGCGTCTCAAGGTAGAAGTGCTCCTGTCCGCCGAACTCGCTCACGCCTTCGAAGACGTGCGTCGCGGATTCCAGAGCGGATGCCGCATCCCCCCGCTCCACGGTGCGCGCGATGCCCTGGTACGACTCAGCGTCGATGGCGTCCTGCACAGTGATGAGGGAGGGAAGAGGGGTGTAGTCGACCGTGACGGCCTCCGCGCCGAGACGGGCGGCCTCCTGCGTCTCGCCGAGCACCCAGACCAGCGCATGGCCATAGAACATCGCCTCAGACGGGAAGAGCGGTTCGTCGTGCTTGATGCCTGCGTCGTTGACACCGGGCACATCTTCGGCGGTGAGCACGCGCACGACCCCTGGCACCTCATAGGCGCCGGAGACATCGATGTCGACCTTCGCATGCGCGTTGGTGGACTGCACCGGCCAGGCGGTGAGCACGCCGGCGGTGTGAGCGGCGAGGTCGTCGGTGTACATCGCCGCACCGGTCACGTGCAGAGCCGCGCTCTCGTGGGCGGCGCGGTGTCCGACGATGGGGTTCTGGGGGCGGTCAGCGAGAGAACTCATGCCGGGACCTCCTTCGATTCGGTGCCTTCTGCAGGAGAGAGCGAGGTCGCGCTGTACAGCTTCAACAGCGCGGTGTTGAGCATGAGCGCACGGTAGTCAGAGCTCGCGCGGTGATCGGACATCGGGGTGCCTTCGCTGCCGAGCACCTCGGATGCTGCGCGCACGGTGGCGATGTTCCACGGTTGCCCGATCAGTCGATCTTCGGTTGCGCGGGCGCGCAGCGGTGTCGCAGCGACGCCGCCCAGGCCGATCTTCGCCGCGGTGACGATGCCGCTTTCGATGTCGAGGGCGAACCCGACGGCGACGCTGGAGATGTCGTCGAAGCGTCGCTTGGCGATCTTGTGGAAGGCGGTGACCCCCGCCAGCGGGAGCGGGATGCGCACCGACTTGATGAGCTCTCCGGGCTGGCGGACGGTCTGCCGGTACCCGGTGAAGTACTCCGACAGCTCGACCTCGCGCTCCACGACGTCTCCGTCGGGCCCCGCGCTCGCGAGCACGAGCCGGGCGCCCAGGGCGAGCAGCGCAGGGGGAGTGTCGCCGATGGGGGAGCCGGTGCCGAGGTTGCCGCCGAAGGTGCCGCGGTTGCGGATCAGGCGGGAGGCGAACTGGGGGAACAGCTCGGCGAGCAGCGGCACGGCGCCGTCGAGGCCCTTCTCGACCTC
>JBEBSN010000011.1:0-47396 GCA_040394295.1 Microbacterium sp. | reverse complement strand
GGAATTCGACGTGCTTGCGGACGACCGGGTCGTACTTCTTCAGCACGAGGCGGTCCGGGGTGTTGCGACGGTTCTTCTTGGTCACGTAGGTGTACCCCGTGCCCGCGGTCGAACGCAGCTTGATGATCGGACGGATGTCCTGGGCCTTCTTCGCCATTAGAGCTTCACACCCTTCGCCAGGAGGTCCTTGACCACGTTCTCGATACCGCGCACGTCGATCACCTTGATGCCCTTGGCGGACACGTTCAGCGTGATCTTACGACCGAGCGACGGCACGAAATAGGTCTTCTTCTGCACGTTCGGGTCGAAGCGACGCTTCGTCCGGCGGTGCGAGTGCGAGATGTTGTGACCGAAGCCGGGAACAGCTCCTGTCACCTGGCACACTGCTGCCATGTGATTACTCCTTCATTACCGTGAGACCGGACGGCCTCACCCAAGATCCCTTGTCTGCGCGCCGCCCATTCGAAACCTTCGACAACCCTTCGACAGGCTCAGGGATCGGGGGATCAGATGGAGGAACAGCACACGAACTGCGCACAGGAGTGTGCACAGACCGGACTACTCTAGCACGGCTTGAGCGTCTGCCGCGCCTCGGCCCCAACGAAACGGAGAGACGGTGCGGTCGCCCGGCACCCAGAACCGCCACGGAAAGGCGCCGGTCCCGGCAACTCCCGCGACACCGACCCTCGGCCCCGTGGCCACCTCGGCGAGCGGCTCGCCCAGCCAGAGCTGCGCCCTCGCCCCCGCGAGCTCGTCTCCGGTGACGGCATCGATGCCGTCGTGCATCGGATACCGCAGCCCACTCACCTGCCCGAATCGACCAGGACCTCGAGCGAGGTCGCGTCCGCTCCGCCTCGATCGTGCAGTCGCAGCATCCACCCCTGCCACCACTTCGCCGGCTCGCAGGAGAACACCGCCTGCGATGCCCTCAGGTGCGCACACCACGTTCACACACGAATGGATGCCATGGCTCAGGTACACGTAGAGATGCCCTGGTTCGCCCCACATGGTGGCGTTGCGAGCGGTCTGGCCCATACGGGCGTGGGATCCGGGGTCGGCGACCGGTCCTGTGCCCTGCCCGTGATAAGCCTCGACCTCGGTGATGCGCAGCCACACCTCTTCGCCGCCGACGACCACACGAAGCTGCGCGCCCAACAGCAGGGGCGCCACCTCGAGGGGAAGCTTCTCGAGGTCTGCTCTGGTCGCAGGGCGAAGAGTCATACGGTCAGAATGCCGGTGCCATCCGACACCAGGAGATGTCGAAGCCGGTGAGAACAGGCAGGGCTTCACCCGAGCGCAGGTCGAACAGGTGCGTTTCCAGCGTCTGCGGCAGCGGGACGAGCATGTCGTCGTACGGGTTCTCGGCCAGCTTCGGCGCCACGGTGACCGCGGCATACTGTCCGCTCGGCGAAGCACAGGTCTGCAATATGGCGTTGCCTGGGGCGATCTCGATGAGCGGTTCTGCACTGCCGTCGTCGTCGACACGGATGACCGCCTGCCCGGTGGGCAGACCGTCGGCATCGCGGGATACGACGTGGCGAAGAGTGCCACCGGGATGCGGCGTGATGCTCGTGACATCGCCGAAATCTGCATCGACCTCCGCCAGCGGGGTCTCCGATCCGTCGGCGAGGTTGAGTTCGACAGTGCTTCCGTCGACTCTCTCGACGATGGCGGTGTAGGTGCCACGGGAGACGCCGAGCAACCGCATCGCGATTCCCAGATTCTGGGCGCCCGAGGTGCCCGAACGGTCATCCAGCGAAAGTGTGCCGGCGAAGTCGATGAACAGCACCGCCGCGGAGTCAGGAACGAACTGCCACTCGGCGATACTCGCCTCTTCTTCGCCGACCTCGACGATGCGAGGCTCGCCTGCGCCAGAAAGCGACTGAGTCACCAGCACACTGGCTCGGCCGTCGGTCTCGCTGATCTCGCGATCGGAGTAGATGTATCCGACCAGTGCCCCGCGGTCTGAGATCTGCACCGAACTGACGTGCCCGTCACCGGGCAGTGCGAGCTCGCGGGCGTTGTCGCCGTTGCGATCCATCACCAGAATTCTCGAGCCCTCCTCGTCTTCGACGGCGACGACGAGGTGCGTGGGCGTTGCCCGATAGTCGTTGATCCGTGGGTGGCTGAAGACCGGCACGCCGTCGCCCGCGAGGTCGGTGCGGAAGATCCTGTCGTCCTCCGCGGTGCGGTTGAGCAAGTACATCTCTGCGGCGGGCGTCGTGAAGGAAGTCTGAAGATCGGATGCCGGTCCACCACCGGCGCCGACGACGCCGCCGACCCGCACCGTGTACTCGGTCGCATCGTCGAGGGGAACCGTGAAGCGGATGCCGATGTTTCGACCCGCCGCATCCACGGTGAACGGCACTGCCGGTTCGATCGTCACCTGCGACGCGTCGACCTCTTGCAGCGCCTGGTTGGCGGTGAGGATGACACGGCTGCCCGAGACGTCGATCGTCTCGGCAGCATCGACCTGCACCTGGCCGATCCGGGGGCCTTGGAGGAGGCTGATGGCACCCAGCGCCGCCACGACGACCGCCAGGATTCCGACGACGGCGAGCAGGGCGTAGAGAAAGCGGCGGTCCTTCCGAGCAGTCGCGCCCTGAGGCGTACTCGACGCGGCAGAAACAGTGGATGCACCCGATCCCTGAGAGTGTCGAAGAGTTCGGTCTGCGGTATCGGACGCTTCGACAGGCTCAGCGGCCGAAACCCCAGGCTCAGCGGCTGAAACCTCCGGCCCAGCGAACGAAGCATCCGCCCCAGCGGGCAAAACCTCCGGCGGAGCCGCCGGGACCTCGACCGGTTGCTCTGCGCGCGGGATGGGAGGAACCGCGGCGTCCCGCTCGGCGGCCTCGCGTGCGGCGCGCGCCTCTGCCCGAGTGCGCGGTGCGGGTTCAGCGCCCTCAGTACTCATAGGGATCTCCGGGCTCGTCGATCGCGACGGTCGAGGTCGGAACGATGCGCAACGATCCATCCTCGTCGGCTTTTACCGTGCCGGTGACTTCGATCCACTGCCCCGTGCCGAACTCGCTCGAATCAACGTCGACCGGCACGGCGGCAGGCTGAGCATCGATGACGCAGTGCGTGATGATCATGCGGGTGAGGTTCACCGCATCCGCATCGTCGCTCGGCGTGACGAACCCGGTGAGCGTGACGGTTGAGCCGTCATAGGCCTCAGGGCGCGTCGCGGTTGCGAACACGCTCGACCACTCCCCGATCCCGAAGGTGGTCGTGTCGGCGACGCCCAGGGTGGGCGTGTCGGCTCCGGCGAACAGGGTGCCACCGGCATCCGCCCGCGACATCGCGAGCTCGACGGACAGCGACGCGGGCGGCAGGACGAGGGAGGCGACGACCATGCCGCTGGCGACGACGCCTGCGGAGATCGTGCCGACCTTTGTCAGGGTCCGACGCGAGGATACCGCGGACGCTTCGTCGGCTGCGTCCGTCGACGCGTCAGCGGTCGAATGAGACGACTGCCCGTGATCATGCCCATGATCGGATTCGGCTCCGAGGGGCAGAGCAAACGACCAGATCGCCCCAGCCAGCACGACGACGGCGCCTGCGCAGGCGAACCAGATCGATTCAGGGCTGATGTAAAGGGTGAGCCGGTCCGTGACGGCCAGGCCCAGCGTGACGATCGAGATGACGACGGCGAGGCCGAGTCCGAGCCAGCGCGATGCGGCGGCACGCACTCGCGAGCGTGTGGGCGACTCAGCCAAAGACGTTCACCCCGATTCCGATCGCGAAGGCGCTCATCAGCACGACGGCCACGACGCCGGCCAACGTGCGCGCGGTGAACGTGGTGCGTAGGAGCGCGAGCATCTTGATGTCGACGAGCGGTCCGACCAGCAGGAAAGCGATCAGCGCTCCGGAGGAGAACGTCGACGCGAACGACAGAGCAAAGAAGGCGTCCACGTTCGAGCAGATCGCGACAGTCATCGCGAGCGCCATCATCGCGACGATCGACAGCACCGGGTTCGAGCCGATCTCCAGCAGCACGTCACGCGGGATCAGTACCTGCACCGCTCCAGCGAGCGCAGAGCCGATGACGAGCGCAGGCATCACCGCGCGAAGCTCCACGAGGAACTGCGTGAGGCTGCGACGGGTCGGCGTGCCGTGTTCATGGGTGACCCGCTCGCAGGTCGCGGTGAACTGCTGCGTCAGCAGGGCGTCGGGCGAGGGGTGGCGGCTGTAGATCCAGCCGATGAGGTTGGCGATCAGGTAGCCGCCGACGAGGCGGGCGACGAGGATGCCGCCGTCCCAACCGAAGGCGGCGTGGGTGGTGATGATGACGATCGGATTGACGATGGGCGCGGCGATCAGGAAGGTCATCGCCTCGGCAGGTGCGAGACCGCGCATCATGAGGCCGCGGGCGAAGGGCACGTTGCCGCATTCGCACACGGGAATCAGCATCCCGAGTAGGGACAGCACCGCACGGCGCGCCCAACCGCGGGTGGGCAGCCACCGATGGATGAGGTCGGCCGGCAGCCACACCTGCACGACGATCGACAGCACGACGCCGAGGACGACGAAGGGCAGGGCTTCGATGAGCACGCTCAGCGCGAGCGTCAGTCCGTCCTGCGCGCGGTCGGGAAGTGCCTCGGGAAACAGGGCGGGTGCGAACCAGTCGATGAGGAACAGTGCCGCGATGATGACGATGCCGATCGCCAGGGCGACCCACGGCGAGCGCGGAGTCCGGTCTCCGTGATGCTGCGCAGTCGACGGGCGTGCGGAGGTGCCGGTGATCACGCGGAGCCTGGCTCCTCGGCTGCGGCGCGCTTGTTGGTGCATGGCGTGCACAGGCCGAAGATGTCGACGACGTGCTCTGCTGCGGTGAAGCCGTGCAGCGACGCGGTGCGATGCGCCCACGCCTCGACGTCTTTCGCCTCGATCTCGACCGTCAGCCCGCAGGAGCGGCAGATGAGGTGGTGGTGATGACCCTCGCTCGAGCAGGCGCGATACAGCGCTTCGCCTTCTGGGCTCTGCAGAGAATCGGCATCGCCGGAGGAGGCGAGGCCCGCGAGAGCGCGGTAGACCGTCGCCAGACCGATTCCGGTGTTCTCTTCGCGGAGCGTGGCGTGCAGGCTCTGCGCGCTCACGAAACCGCGCGCGTCGTCGAGCGCTTCGCGCACGCGTTCGCGCTGCCAGGTGTTCCGCTGAGCCATACCGCCGATTCTAGGCCGTTCCGCTTAGGGTCGGCTGGGTGAGGCACGCGGAGCGATGTCGATCCCGCAGCCTTCTGTCACGCGGCGGTGCGCAGGCGCGCCACCTGTCGAACGAGGCTGTCGAGCAGGTCCGGGTATGACCGACCGCTCGCGGCCACCAGGCGAGGGAAGTGGGAGGTGCTGCGGAGCCCTGGCATGGTGTTGATCTCGTTCAGAAGGATTCCGTCTTCACTTGCGAAGACGTCGACGCGGGCAAGGCCGGCGATGCCGACGGCCTCGGCTGTTTCAAGCGCGATCCGCTGCAGTTCGGCCAGTTGCGGCGCCGGCAGTTGCGCGGGAATCTCGAGCCAGCCCCCGGCATCCTCATACTTGTGGGCGTAGGTGAATGCTGCTTCGCCTGCGGGCAGGTGCAGAAGAGAGGCTCCGGTCGCTCGCATGGTTCCGTCGTCGTCGCTCCATACGCCCACGCTGATCTCCTGCCCATGCACGAGCGGCTGCAGGAGCACGACGGGGTCGAGGAGGAATGCCTCATCCAGTGCCGCGCGCAGCTGTGGGGCCGTGTGCACCACGTTGACGCCGACGCTCGAGCCGCCGGTGTCGGGCTTCACGACGAGCGGCAGGTCTGCGCCGCGCACAAGGGCGGATGTCAGCAGGTCGGGGTCGGCAAGGAATCTTTCTCGGTGCAGCACTCGCACGGGGATGGGCGAGATGCCTCGGGATGCCGCGGCGCGAGCGGTGGCGAGTTTGGACATTCCGGTGCGGCATGCCGCCTCGCGCGAGCCGACGTAGCGGATGCCGCGCGCATCGAGCACGGATTGTAGCCCGCCGTTCTCACCCCAGCCCCCGTGCAGCACGGGGAAGACGACATCCGCCGAACCGATCTCGTCCAGTACCTCTTCCGGGCTGTCAGCGGCGTACCCCTCGACTCGCCAGGTGCCATCGACGTCGATGACGACGGAGACGACGTCGTGACGTTCGCTCAACGCGGCGGCGACGTCAGCGCCCGATGCCAGCGACACCTCGTGTTCGGTGCTCACTCCCCCGCTCAGCACGACGACCCGGCTCATACGCGCACCTCCTCGACTCGCGCCACCCGCGGACCCAGTCCCGTGAGGATCTCTTGCGCGATGGTGCCCAGTGCGCCCGCCCATTCTTCGAGCGACGGCTCACCCCGTCCCGGATCGCCGATCAGCGTCACACGGTCGCCGACCTGGGCCGTCGACGCCCCGAGATCGATCACGGACTGATCCATCGAGATCGCTCCGAGGAACGGCGCACGGCCGTCACCCACCCCCACCTGCAGCACAGCAGATGCCCGCCGAGGAAGCCCGTCCGCGTAGCCGATCGGGATGAGGCCCAGGCGAGTCGCGCGGGTGACACGGTGTCGTTCGTAGCCGACCATTGCACCGACGTCCGCATCTCGAATCTGGCTGATGCGACACTCCCACTGCAGCACTGGGTGCAGTCCGAGAGGTCGCTGGGGCTGCGGTTCGATGCCGAACAACGAGGCACCCAGTCGCACGATGTCTCGCCTCGTGCGAGGGTCAGCCACAGCTGGCGCCGAAGATGCCGCGTGCGAGCGCGGGCGCAGTCCGGCGCGACGCGCACGGGCAAGGCCCTCATCGAGCAGGGTCAACGCCGCGGTGTAGGCCAGACGGTCGGCGCCGGCGAGATGTGTCCACACACCGATCACGCGCACGCTCCCCCGATCTTCCAGGACGGAAGCCGCGTCGAAGAGAGCCTCCCAGTCATCGCGCGCGCAACCGGAACGGTGCATTCCCGTTTCGAGTTCGATCTCGATCTCGACGCGGCGATGCTGGGTCTGCGCGATGTCGGCGATCTGCTCGAGTTGAGCGACGGACGTCACGGACAGCCGGATGCCGCGTGCCACAGCATCTGCGAGCGGTGCCCCGTCATGGATCAGCCAAGCGAGGATCGGCTCGTCCAATCCGGCCTCGCGCAGCGCGATGGCCTCCTCACAGGTGGCCACTCCCAGTTCACTCGCCCCTCCGGCGAGCGCCGCGCGCGCCACACGTTCAGCGCCGAGGCCGAAGCCGTCGGCCTTGACCACCGCCATCACCGGAGTGTCGCAGAGGTCGCGGAGACGGGCGGTGTTGCGGCGGATCGCGTCAGTGGACACGATCGCTTTCGAGGGGGAGCTCTCTTGCATGTCCCCAGCGTCTCTCGCGCCCTCACGTCTGCGCGTCGGCCCAGCGACGCATCGGCGTCATCCCAGAGGATGATCCTCTCGCCGTCCGTATGCTTATCCAATGACTGACGCGGTCGAGCTCGCGTACTCCCAGCGCGCGAGCGAGTACATCGAGCTCCTCGGTTCGATGAGCACGATGCATCCATCGGATCGTCAACTCGCGGCCACTTGGGCCGATGGCATCGACGGCGAAGCGATCGATGCCGGGTGCGGGCCGGGCCACTGGACAGACTTCCTCCGCGAACGAGGGCTCACGGCGCGCGGGATCGACAGGGTGTCCGAGTTCGTCGACAGCGCCCGCGCAACGTTTCCACGCTGCACGTTTCACCTGGACGACATCGACGCCCTCAACATCCGCGCAGGGTCAGTCGGCGGAGTATTCGCTTGGTACTCGCTCATCCATCACGAGCCCGACGCCATCCACGTTCCGCTGCGTGAGTTCCACCGGGTGCTGCGACCCGGTGGAACGTTACTCGTGGGGTTCTTCGAGGGGGTTGCCGTCGAGCGGTTCGAACACGCGATCGCTCCCGCATACCGCTGGCCTGTAGCCGCGTTCAGCGATGTCCTGCGCACGGCCGGATTCGACGTCATCGAAACGCACACCCGTGCGACCACCGATCAGAGACCGCATGCGGCGATCCACGCACGGCGCGCGGAACTCGCCGTGAGCCCGCGTCAAGCCGCTCACGTGGCGAGATAACCGCCGTCCACCGGCAGCGAGACACCGGTGATGTACGACGCCCCCGGGCTCGCCAGGTACGACACGGCCGCTGCGACATCGGCAGGCTCGGCGATGCGCTGAAGGGGAATGGCGCTCGCGACACGGCGCACGGTCTCATCCGGATCGTCCTGCTCGGCGACCCAGTCCGCGTACAGCGGAGTGTTGGTCATCCCCGGGGCCACAGCGTTCACCCTGATGCCGAGTGGAGCAAGCTCCACCGCAGCCGCTGTCGTGAGCGCGAGGATGGCCCCCTTGCTCGCCGAGTAGATGCCCATCGTGGGTACCCCGATGCTGGCCAACCTGGAGGTCACGTTGATGATCGCCCCACCTGTGCCCTGATCGCGCAGCACTCTGCCTGCCGCCTGCAGACAGGCGATCGTCGCGAAGGTGTTCGTCTCGAAGGTCGCTCTGATCTCGGCGGAAGGAGTCTCCAGCAGCGGGCCGGTGTGATCGATCGCGGCGTTGTTGACCAGCACATCCAGTCGCCCTGCCACCCGCACTGCCTCGGTGATCAAGGTTGCCGCGGCACCTTGGACTGTCAGGTCTGCGGCGATGAAGTGCGCGCCGATCTCTTCGGCGACGCGCTCACCGCGCTCGACAGATCGGCCGTGCACGATCACGGTGAAGCCGTCCGTGACGAGGCGTCGGGCGATCTCCGTGCCGATGCCGGAGGTGGCCCCGGTCACGACGGCGACCGGCGGGCTGGTGACGGGCGGGGCGGGTTCGGTCATGAGTCTCCTGTCTTCGAGCGGTTCACGTGACCGACGAGCTTCTCCCCCTGCGCCAGGCGGAGGGCGTCATCGCTACCAGGAATGACGTTGCCGCGCAGTGATCGTCCCGCGGTCTCCTTGAAGGTGAGCACGGCGACCAGGCCGATGACACCGGCGACGGTCAGGTACCACCCTGGCACGAGCACGTTTCCGGTGACCTCGACGAGCGTCTCGTTGGCGACGCCTGCGGTTCCGCCGAACAGCGCCGTGGAGATGTTGTAGCCGATCGCGAAGCCCGAGTACCGCACCGCAGTGGGAAACAGTGCGGGCAACGAAGCGGAGATCACCGAGATCAGCATCACCAGAAACAGTCCGAGGATTCCGATCCCGGCCAATTGCGCCCAGATCGTCTCCTGCTGGATGAGCATGACCGCGGGCACCGAGAACAGCACGAAACCGGCACTGGCACACAGCAGGATCGGACGGCGCCCGACCCGGTCGCTCAACGCACCGAACGGCACGATCACCGCGATCATCAGAAGCTGGATGATCACGAGCGCGAAGTTCGACTCGGCCACCCCGTGCCCGAGCGTGGCAGCCAGATATGAGGGCATGTACGTCAGCACCAGGTAGAAGGCGACGTTGATGAGGATGACGACGCCGAACAGTTTCAGAACCTGGCCGGGGTACTCCCGCAGCAGTGTGAACAGCGCCTTCGGCGCAGAGTCGTTGGCGTCGGTTCTCGCTGAATCCTCGGTGAACGTCTCCGACTCTGCCAGGTGGCGCCTCATCCACAGTCCGACAAGCCCCAGCACGAGCGTGAGCAGGAACGGCAGCCTCCACCAGCCGGCCATCATGCCGTCCTCGCCGACGATCAGCGTCAAGGTGGTGCAGAGGATCGCCGCGGCGCTGAAGCCGCTGAGCGTCCCGAACTCGAGGAAGGAACCGTAGAAGCCGCGCCGGTTGTCTGGAGCGTGCTCGGCCATGAAGACTGCAGCCCCCGCATATTCGCCGCCCGCAGAGAAGCCCTGCACCATGCGCAGCAGGACCAGCAGGATCGGGGCGACGAAGCCGGCCTGATCAAAGGTCGGAAGAAGGCCGATCGCTGCCGTCGACAGGCTGATCATGATGATCGTGAACACGAGCACCTTCTGGCGCCCGATCCGGTCTCCGAGAGGTCCGAGAATGATGCCGCCGAGTGGACGGACGAGGAACGAGATCGCGAAGGTGGCGAAGGCGAAGATGCGTGGAAGCGCCCCGGCGTCGCTGTCGAAGGTGAAGAAGAGCGCGGAGATGTACACGACCAGATAGCCGTACACGCCGTAGTCGAACCATTCGATCGCATTGCCGACCGCGGCCCCTGCGACCGATCTGCGCGTCGTGCTGCGCTGCAGCGGCGTCAGATCGATGTCACGCGTGATGGTGGGCAGTTTGGCCGCCGCTTCCGGTCGGTTCTCAGATCGCATGGCTGCTCCTTTGCAGTGGGCTCGTCGAGACACGGGGCTCTTCGTTCAGAGGGAGTGTGGATGACGGTGCGGTGCGCAACGCGAGCAGGGCGTACGCCCGGGCGGCACGCAACAGTTCCGTGACGCTCACCCGCTCGTCCGGCTGGTGCGCCTGGCCGGGAAGGTCGCCGGGGCCGAGCACGACTGCGTCGACACCGTGGTGTCGGCAGATGAAGCCGCCCTCGCACGATGCCGTCCACACGTCTGCGTCTCCGGCGCCGCCTACTTCTCTGACCACCTCACGAATGCGTCGCACGACGGACTCACCGGGGTCGATCGAGAACCCTGGCATCGACATCTCGACTATTCCGCTCACCTCGATGCTGTCGGCTCCCGGTCGGCCGCTGGCGCGCACCCGTTCGCGCGTCTCGGCCAGGAGAGCGTCGAGGATACGCTCCGGGTCCTCATGGGGAAGCGTTCGGCGGTCGACGGTGAGCGTGCAGCGGTCGGGCACGATGGAGGTTCCGTGGCCGCCGTCTATCGTGCCGATGTTCCAGGTCGCCGCCCCCAACACGGGATGAGGGTGCGCGCCGAGTCGGGCATGGTCCGCGTCGATCACCGCGATGAGCTCCGCCGCCGCGAGGATGGCGCTCGCACCGTCTGAGGGTCGGCCCGCGTGTGCGCTGTGCCCGCGAAGCTCTATCCGAAGGTTCGCCGCCCCGCGGCATCCGGTGATCGTCGTCATAGAGGTCGGCTCCGCCACGATGCACAGCGCGTGGCGAGACGGCGGGGCGTGGGCGACGTGGTGCAGGATGCCGCGCGCGTCAGCTTCTTCGTCCACGGTGCACAGCACGGCGATCGGTACCTCGGGCGCCTCGGCATGCACGGCGGCCAGCGCGACGACGATCGCCGCGAGTCCGCCCTTCATGTCCGTCACCCCGCGCCCGATCAGATCGTCGCCGTCGCGGCGCGGTGTGAAGGGATCGCCTGTCCAGCCCACTCCTGCCGGAACCACGTCGCTGTGCCCGAGGAACAGCACTCCCCCGCCGCCGCCGTCTGCGCCCACATGCGCACGAAGATTCGGCCTCCCCGGTTTGACCTCTTCCCGCCAGACCTCGGCCCCCGCAACCCGGAGGGCGTTGGCGAGCACCTCGACGACCCCCGCCTCCGTGCCGCCGGGGTTGTCACTCGCCTCCCGCACGAGGTCCTCGGTGAGTCGGGCGACGGCCTCACGGTCGATGCGCGCGAGCACCCTTTGTTCGAGATTCAACGTGCCTCCGTCTGGCGAGCGGCTCCGGCGGCGACCAGGCCGCAGTGCTCGTCGAGCGCAGCGCCCAGCCGAGCGACGCCCTCCGCTATGCGCTGCGGCGTCGAGGTCGCGAAGCACACGCGCAGCGCGTTTCGGAACGTGCCGGTGTGAGTGAAAGCCGGGCCGGGGATGTAGGCGACGCCGTGGCGCAATGCCGTGGGGAACAGCTCTTCGGTGTCGACCTCGGCGTATCGACCCTTCAGCGTCAGCCAGATGAAGAACCCGCCCTGCGGGTCGGTGGTCTCGACGTCGTCACCGAAACGGCTGCTGAGCTCGTGGCGCATCGCGATCTTCCGCTCGCGGTACACCGACCGGAGTCCGGCGAGGTGAGCATCGAGGCTGCGCTCGCGAAGGTACCCGGCGATGACGTGCTGCATCGGCAGATTCGTACACGTGTCCATCGCCTGCTTGGCGTTGATGGCGAGCTGGTGAAGCGCGGGGTCCACGTCCATCCAGCCCACCCGCAGTCCCGGAGCGAGCACCTTCGAGAACGTGCGCACCTGGATCACGCGACGGTTTCCCGGGCTGAGCTGCGCGAAACCGGGAACGTGCTCACCGTCGAAGCGCAGCGCGCCGTACGGGTCGTCGTCGATGATGACGGCATCCCACTGCTCGGCGAGTTCCAGCAGCAGGCTTCGACGTGGTTCGCTGAGGGTCGTGCCGGAGGGGTTCTGGAAGTTGGGGATCGTGTAAATCGCCTTGGGCGTCTGACCGGCAGCGGCGACGATGCCCGGCAGCGCCTCGACGATCATGCCGTTCTCGTCCATCGGCGCCTCGATGATGCGCGCCTGATAGCTCGACGCGGTGCCGATGCCGTTGGTGTAGGTCGGCGCCTCCACGATGACCACGTCTCCGGGATCGATCAGCATTTTGAACGCGATGTCGAGCCCCTGCATGCCACCGGTGGTGATCAGCAGCCGTTCGGGATCGGTCGGCACTCCCTCGCGCAGCAGGTACTCGTGCACCTCGCGGATGAGGTCCGGCAATCCCTCAGTCGCGCCGTAGTCGTACATGCCCGTCGGCGCGTCGGCGAACAGTCGCCCGAAATCGCCGGACGGAATCAGATCTGCATTCGGCGCGCCCATCGCGAAACGTACGATGTCGTGGGTCTGACTCGCCAGCAGCGACGTCGATGAGTCGATGACAGATCCGGTGAGGCGCTCGGCGCGCGCAGCGAGGCGGATTGCTGGTGCGGACATGGTCATCACAGCCTTCTTTCGTCGAGCATGATCAACTCGCGCGGCGCGTCGGTGAGCACCTCGACGCCTGAGTCGGTCACGCGGATCGCTTCCGAGAGCTCGAATCCCGAGTCGGCCAGCCACATTCCGGCGATCAGATGGAACGTCATGTTCTCGGCGAGAACGGCCTGCTCCTCTGAGCGGATGCTGACAGTGCGCTCTCCCCAGTCGGGCGGGTAGCCGATACCGATGGAGTACCCCAGACGCGACGTCTTCTCGTAGCCGGCCGCGGCGATCACCCGGGTGAAGGCGGCCGAGACATCGCGCGCGAGCGCGCCGGGCCGCACGACGGCGAGCGCTTCGTTCAGCCCTTCGACCGTGGCGGCCGCGAGCCGCTTCAGATCGTCGGAAGCGCGACCGATGACGACTGTGCGCGCCATCGGGGCGTGATATCGACGGTGCACACCCGCAAGTTCGAGCGAGATCGGCGCTCCGATCGGCGTCGGCTCCTCCGTCCACGTCAGGTGCGGCGTATCGGCGCCGGGCCCCGTGGGCAGCAGCGGCACGATCGCCGGGTAGTCGCCATCGGTGCCCGCGGTGCCTCTGGCTTGCGCGGCGAGGATCTCAGCGGCGACTTCGTTCTGCGGCCGGCCGGGGCGCATCGCCGCGATCGCGATGCGCATGACCTCCGAGCACACGCGGCCGGCGCCGCGCATGATGTCGATCTCGGCGGGTGATTTCACCAGGCGTGCCCAGTTCACGAGGTCGCTGCAGTCCTCGAGTGTCCACTGGGGCAGCGCCGCGGCGAAGGCGAGATACGTGCGCACGGTGAAGAAGTGCGCTTCCCCTTCGTAGCCGACGCGCTGCCGTCCGCCGTGGCCGCGCTCGCGCAGCAACTGCCCCATCCAGTCGCCCGGGTGCGCTGTGGCGTTGTGGATGAGTATCTCCGGGTACCCGAAGATGTCGGATGCCGCGATGCCTGTGGCGGTGCGCCACGCACCATGTGCGTCCATCGCCCGCATGACGAGCGTGGGAGCGCCCTCTACCGGCAGATGCAGCACCTGCGGCGTGTAGAAGGACCACGCGTCATAGCCGGTGAGGTAGTAGAGATTCGACGGATCGGCGATGAGAAGGGCGTCGAAGCCGTGCTCGGCAGCCCGCGCGCGCACACGCGCCTGCCGAGCGGAATACTCGGAAGCTGCGAACGCGGGCGGCCGCGTCAACTGGTTCTCAGGCGCCATGCCCACTCCTTCGAGACGGAGGCGCCGGTGGGCGCCTGTCGCATACCGGTTCAGGCTAGGCTCACGCGGACGGCTCGAAGAAGGGCCTGGCGCTTGCGTATATTGTGAAGCTCACCTTAAGGATTCGAGGGGTGATGCTTGATCTGAACCGGCTTGCGATGCTGCGCGAGCTCGAGACCAGGGGGTCGATCGCCGCGGTGTCGCGCGCGATCGGGATCAGCTCGTCAGCGATCTCGCAGCAGCTGGCCAAGCTCGAAGCCGAAGTGGGCATGAAGCTGCTCGAGCCGGTCGGTCGACAGGTCAGGCTCACCCAGGTCGGCGTCGGCCTCGCTCGACGCGCTGACGAGGTGATCCGGCTTCTCGAGCAGACCGAGGCCGAGCTCGAACAGACCAGCATGCGCGTGCAGGGCATCGTGCGCTTCGCTTCTTTCAGCACCTTCGCACTGCGCTATCTTCCCGAGGTGCTGCAGTGCATGTCGCTCTCGCACCCGGATGTCGTCGTCGAATTCACCCAGGTCGATCCGACCGATGCCCTGAACGCGGTCACTCGTCGCCGGGCAGACCTCGCGGTCACCGATGAGTATCCGCACATTCCGCGCGCCGTCGACACCGACATGACCCGCACGCTTCTCGCTCGCGACCCGATCGAGGTGTACGCGCCGTTTCCCGTGCAGGATCCGGCCGAGCTGGCTCAGGTGCCATGGATCTTCGAGCCGGCCGACACGGATGCAGCGCGGTGGGCCACCCGCGCCTGCCGCGAAGCGGGGGTCGAGCCGATCGTGCGCTTCACCTCTGCGGACCTTCGCGTCCACCATTCACTCGTGCAGGCGGGGCGAGCGGCCGCATTCCTTCCGAGGATGCTGCTGGGCACCCCGGACGACCTGCTCGACATTCCCGAGCACCGCGTCGAATGGGGTGGGGGCGAGCTGTACAGAGACGTGTACGCGGTGACGCGGCGCGGCGGAGCGATTCGCCCGGCGGTGGCGGCGTTACTGGGCCATCTGAAAGAGGTCGTCGCCGACGCGGCGACTGAATAGGCTCAGAGCGTGCTTGATCTGCATCGGTTGGTCCTGCTTCGCGAGGTGAAGCTGCGCGGGAGCATGACCGCTGCCGCTCGCGAACTCTCGTACAGCCACTCCGCTGTCTCGCAGCAGCTGGCGCTGCTCGAGAAGGAGACAGGGGTCACTCTGCTCGAGAAGGTCGGCCGGGGGGTCAAGCTCACCGCCGCCGGCGAAACCCTGGTGCGCAACACCGATGCCATCCTCTCTGCCGTCGAGCGTGCGGAGACAGATCTCGCCTCTGCGCATTCGGTGCCGCATGGCGTCGTGACGGTCGCGGCGTTCGCCTCGATCAGCCGCACGATCATGCCCCGCGCGCTGTCGGCGCTGGCCGAGAGCTACCCGGAACTGGACGTGCGACTGCAGCTGTACGACCCCGAAGCGGCGATGATCCGGCTGGTGTCGCGGCAGGTCGATGCCGTGATCACCGACTCTTACCCCGGCACTGAGCCGCCGACCACCGAGGGCATCACCCAGACGGTGCTGAGTGAGGACCCGGTTCGCGGATACCTGCCTGCGTGGGCTGAGGGTGCGAGCCTCGAGACACTTCGCACGATGAAGTGGGTGATGGAGCCGCGTGGTTCTGCGGCTGCGCGGTGGGCAGTACAGGTGTGCCGCGCGCGCGGCTTCGAACCGATCGTGGCGCACGAGTCATCCGACTTGCTCTTTCACCTGCGAATGGTCGAAGAGGGCCTCGCCGCCGCTTTCCTCCCGGACATGGTCGTGCGCGAAGCCGCCCTGACCGTGCCCCCGACTGCCGCGCTGCCGACGGATCAGCGCCGCAGCGTCGTGTTTCTCGTGCGCGCAGGCGCCGAGAGCAGGCCGGCGCTCGCCGCCATCGGGGATGCCGTGGCACAGGCGCTGCGAAGCCCCAAAGACATATAAGCACCACTGACGAATTCCGGTCATCAAAGATCGCTTTTCTTTACGGATCACCGTACGTAGGGTCGGTGGTGACGGTCAGCGCCCCGTGACGGGGCCTGGCCGTCGCCAAGACTTGCGCAGAGGAGTGTTCTCATGACCAGTATCGACACCGCATCCGCAGCAGCGCCCTCGGCCACCCTGATCGATGGCCCCGCCCTCTGGCCGGCACAGGCGCACGTGCCGAGCGTCATCGGCCGACAACTGGTGATCGACCGCGGCGAGGGCTCGTACGTCTTCACCACCGATGGCCGACGCCTCTTCGACGGAACCGCCGGTCTGTGGCACGCCAACATCGGCCACTCGCATCCCGAGCTCGCCGAGGCCGCTTTCACACAGATGAAGCAGCTGGAGACGTACCATATCTTCGCGCGCTTCAGCAATGACAAGGCCCTCGCCCTCGGCGAGCGCCTTGCCGCTATCGCCCCTGTCGAGCGGGCCAAAGTGATCCTCAACTCCGGCGGCTCGGACGCGATCGACGTCGCCTGCAAACTCGCTCGTCGGCACTGGCAGCGCGAAGGCCGCACAGCGAAGCGGATCATCCTCAGCCGTGAGTTCGCGTACCACGGGCTGCATGCCTACGGCACGAGCATCGCCGGTCTCGACTTCAACCGCGAGGGGTATGGCACCGACTCGCTCGTCCCCGATACCGCGCGCGTGCCCTTCGACGACGCGGCGGCGCTGGAGAGGACCATCGCCGAACTCGGCGCCGAGAACATCGCCGCCTTCGTCACAGAGCCGGTGCAGGGAACGGGCGGCGTGAATCCACCCGCCCCGGGATACCTGGAGGCTGTGCAGCGCCTCTGCCGCGACAACGACATCCTGCTCATCCTCGACGAGGTGATCACCGGCTTCGGTCGCACCGGCCAGATGTTCGCCGCCGAGCGCTACGGCGTCGACCCTGACATGGTCACCTTCGCCAAGGGCGTGACGTCGGGGTATGCCCCACTCGGCGGGGTGCTCGTCGCGCCGCGCATCTGGGAGCCGTTCTACGTCGACTCCCCCGATACTCCGATCTTCCGCCACGGCGCCACCTACGCCGGCCACACGACGGCGGCAGCAGTCGCGCTGCGCCACCTCGACATCCTCGAGCGCGACCAGCTCGTGCCGCGCGTGCGTGAGCTCGAGGTCGTGCTGCGAGATGAGTTCGCCGCCCTCGCCGAGCGTCAGAGCGCCGTCATCGATGTGCGATCTGCCGGGCTGCTCGGCGGCGTCACACTCGCCGGACATCTCGCCGCAGAACGCGTGGCCGACCAGGTCATCGAACTGGGCTTCATCTCCCGGCCGCTGCGCGGAAACACCCTGCAGATCAGCCCGCCGTTCATTGTCAGCAACAGTGAACTGCGCAGCTTCATCGAAGCGATCGAGCAGGCGATCCAGACTGAGGAGAACCGATGACCGACGCCACGCTGCTGCCCTCGCGCGCCGCATCCGACGCGCTCGCCCTCGCCGATGCCGTCATCGGCTCGCTTGCCTTGCCCGCCGAAGGCATCGCCATCGGCGACCCGGCGACGGGTGAGACCATCGCGCAGGTTCCCGATGTCGGCGTCGAGCAGGCGCTCGACGCCGTCGCCGCGGCCGATCGCGCCGGACGCGACTGGGCACGGACCACCCCACGTCAGCGCGCCGACGTGCTGCACGCCTGGTGGCAGCTGCTCGTGGACAACACCGAGCAGCTCGCGCATCTGATCACCCGTGAGATGGGCAAGCCGCTCGCAGAATCGCGCGGCGAAGTGAAGTACGGCACGGATTTCGTGCGCTGGTACGCCGAGGAGGCCGTGCGGCCAGGCGGCAACTTCCGCGAGGCGCCCGACGGCGGCTCACACATCATCACCCGCCGTGCGCCCGTGGGCCTGTCCGTACTCATCACCCCCTGGAACTTTCCGCTCGCGATGGCGACCCGCAAGATCGCGCCTGCGCTCGCCGCCGGCTGCCCGGTCGTCATCAAACCGGCCACGCTCACCCCTCTGACGACGATCTATGCGGTGCAACTGGCGTTGCAGGCCGGTGTTCCCGAGGAACTCGTCCATGTCGTCACGACATCAAGTTCCTCTGCGTTCAGCGACGCGGTGCTGCGGGATGCGCGAGTGCGCAAAGTGTCCTTCACAGGGTCTACTCCGGTCGGGAAGACCCTGCTTGCGCTCGCCAGTGAGAACGTGCTGCGAACCTCGATGGAACTCGGCGGCAACGCGCCGCTTCTCGTGTTCGACGACGCAGATCTCGAACGCGCTGTCGCAGGCACGGTCGCGGCGAAGCTGCGCAACGGCGGGCAGTCGTGCATCGCCGCCAACCGCATCTACGTGCAGGAAGGCATCGCCGAAGACTTCGTCGCCGCACTCGCCGAACGCCTGAGCTCGTCCGTCGTCGGTGGCGGATTCGATGCGGGCACGACCGTCGGCCCGCTGATCGATGACCGGGCGGTGCGACAGATGCATGAACTCACCGACGATGCGCTCGCGCTCGGAGCGGTGTTGTGCGCGGGCGGCGAGACGCATTCCGGCGCGGGCAGCTTCTTCGCGCCGACCGTGCTCGACCGGGTCCCCGAGACCGCGAAGATCGCGCAGACCGAGATCTTCGGCCCGATCGCCGCGATTCAGCGCTTCCGCACCGAGGCCGAAGCGATCCGGCGCGCGAATGCGACCGAGTTCGGACTCGCAGGTTATGTGTTCACCGAGAGCCTCGACCGCGCCTTCAACGTTGCCGACAGACTGGAGACGGGCCTGGTCGGCATCAACCAGGGTGTTCCCTCCAACGCGGCAGCCCCCTTCGGGGGACTGAAGCAGTCCGGCCTCGGGCGCGAGGGCAGCGCTGAAGGACTCGAGGAATACCAGAGCATCCGCTTCTACAACGTGTCCCGTCGGGCCACCGCCTGATGCGGCATCTGACCCACGGCACCAACCAGCAAAGGAAGAACGTACATGCGCATCTCGGTCGTCGCAGAGATCAAGCCGCAAGAGGCACGAGTCGGACTCACCCCCGCCGGAACGTCAGATCTCATTCGACGCGGCCACGAGGTCTTCGTCGAGATGGGCGCGGGCATCAAGGCCGGATATCCGGATGAGCAGTACGTCGTCGCCGGCGCACAGATCGTCAGCCAGGAGGATGCATGGGCATCAGCCGAACTGCTCGTGAAGGTCAAGGAGCCCATCGCTGAGGAGTACCGCTTCCTGCGCGCCGACCTCACGCTGTTCACCTACCTGCACCTGGCTGCCGACCGCCCCCTGACCGAGGCACTCCTCGAATCGGGCACCCTCGCGATCGCTTACGAGACCGTGCAGGACGAGACAGGATTGCCGCTGTTGACGCCGATGAGCGAGATCGCCGGGCGACTCGCGGCGCAGGCGGCTGCCCATCACCTCACGCTCCAGGGCGGCGGCCCCGGCCTACTGCTGGGTGGTTCGCCCGGTGTGGCGCCGAGCCGCGTGGTGGTGATCGGTGGCGGAGTCGTCGGCACGCAGGCGGCCCTGCTGGCCGTCGGGCTGCAGGCTGAGGTGACGATCCTCGACATGTCGCCGACGCGCGTACGCCAGCTCACCGAGCAGTTCGGCGGGAGCGCACGAGTGCTGATGTCGGATGCCGCGACGGTCGAACACGAACTCGCACACGCAGACGTCGTGATCGGTGCCGTGTTGGTGCCCGGACGGGCAGCACCCAAGGTCGTCACACGCGATCAGCTGCGGATTCTTCAGCCCGGATCGCTGCTGATCGACGTCGCCATCGACCAGGGCGGAGCCTTCGAGACGTCACGACCGACCACATATGCCGAGCCGATCTTCGACGTGGACGGCATCCGGCACTACTGCGTTGCGAACATGCCCGGCGCCGTGCCGCGCACCGCCACGCACGCACTCACGAACGCGACGCTGCCCTACATCCGCAGGATCGCAGACGCCGGGGTGAGTGCTGCGCTCGAGGGCTCTGCCGCGCTCGCGCGCGGAGTGAACACGCGCGAGGGCCGGATCGAGTACGCCGGTGTGGCGGCGGCCTTCCCCGACCTGCCCGCACAGGCGACGATCGAGGCGTGAGGCGGCTTGTGCCTGGGGCCGGCGCCCCGTGAGCCGCACCGAACACTTCGACAGGCTCAGCGACCGGCGCTCTGCCCTTCGCACCCTGAGCCGCACCTTCGCTCCCTGAGCCTGTCGAAGGGTCGAAGCGACGACCCTATGCGGCGGCGGAGCGACGCACCCGATTGCGGGAGCGCTGCAGGATCCAGCATCCGGCGTAGATGAGGAACGAGATCGTCGTGATGTAGGGGCTCACCGGGAGCGAGCCGGCGAGCGCGAGCAGGATGCCACCGACGGCCGAGACGAACCCGAACAGTGCGGCCAGCAGCGGAACCGACAGCGGCCCCGCCGCGACGCGCATAGCCGCAGCTGCGGGCGTCACCAGCAGCGCCATCACGAGGAGCGCACCGATGATGTGCACGCTGACGGCGACGATGAGTCCGAGCAGAACCATGAACCCGAGACTCAGCGCTCTGGTCGGAATACCGCGCGCACCTGCAGCCACCGGGTCAAGCGAGTCGAAGCGCAGCGGGTTCCACACCAGCAGCAGACCCACCAGCACGAACGCGCTGATGCCGATCAGCCAGCCCAGATCAGGACTCGAGACCGAGACGATCTGGCCGGTGAGAAGGCTGAAGCGGTTCGCACTGCGTCCGTCATAGAGCGACAGGAACAGTATGCCGAGGCCGAGGCCGAACGGCATCAGAACTCCGACGATCGAGTTGCGGTCGCGGGCTTTGGATCCGAGAAGTCCGATCAGGATCGCCGCCACGACCGCCCCGCCGAGCGAGCCGGCGACCACACTGCCACCGAACAGCAGAGCCGCTGCCGCCCCGGCGAAGGAAAGTTCGCTGACACCGTGCACGGCGAAGGCGAGATCGCGCTGCATCACGAAGACGCCGATGAGTCCGCCGACGATGCCGAGGACGGCACCGGCGACGATCGAATTCGCCAGGAGCGCGACGAGTGCGCCGTAGTCCTGGAAGGAGAAGACGTCGCCCCAGTCGACCGCGCGCCAGAGTCCGGATGCGGCGATCATGCGCGCTCTCCCGCCGCACGCACGCGCGCCAACTTCGCAAAATCGCGCCGAACTCGCACGTTTTCTCCGAGTATCTGCGAGTTCGGTGCCGTCCTGCGAAGTGGCTGCCCGCCGCGGGCCGGCTGTGCAGGTGCCATCCGCCGCGCGTCGATCATGCGTCGTCCTCGGCGTCGTGGTCGTGGTGCGGCTCGGCATCGGGCACTCCGACGACGACGAGGCGGTCACCGGCGCGCAGCACGAAGACCGGCGTGCCGTAAAGGTCAGTGAGCACACGACTCTGGAGCACTTCATCAGGCGTTCCCAGCACGAACCGGCCGCCGGCGATGTAAAGGATGCGGTCGACACGGCCGAGGATCGGGTTGATGTCGTGCGTGACGAACAGCACTGCGGCATCGCGCTCTCGGCGCTGGCGGTCGATGATGTCGGTGATGCCGAGCTGGTTCGCGAGATCGAGATTCGACAGCGGCTCGTCGCAGAGCAGAAGCATCGGCTCATCGGCGAGAGCCTGGGCCACGCGCAGTCGCTGCTGTTCACCGCCGGAAAGCAATCCGACTCGACGGTCGGCGAAGTGGGCGGCGCCCACACCTTCGAGTAGCGCGTCGACGCGCTCGCGGTCACCACGACGCGGGATCGGCAGTCCGAACCTGGTGCCGTTGACGCCGAGCGCGACGACGTCACGTGCCCTCATGCTGGTGTCGGGCGGAAGCGGTCGCTGCTGCGGGATGTACCCGATGCGCGAGTTACCCCGGTGCACCGGTGAACCGGCGACGTGGATGCTGCCGCTACTGAGCGGCTGCAACCCGAGGATCGCGCGCATCAGGGTCGTCTTGCCAGACCCTGATGGGCCGAGCACCGCGATGAACTCACCCGGCTCGACGGTCAGATCGAGGCCTGACCAGAGCTCTCGGCGATCGCGTTGAAGCGCTGCGCCACGAATATCGAGGACGGAGCTATCGCCCTCCGTTCCCTGACGCTTCGACGGGCTCAGCGATCGACGGGCCGCACTCACGAATCGAGTGCGTCGGCGAGGTTCTGAATCGCAACACGCATCCACTCAGCGTACGACGATCCGTCCTCGAGTAGTTCCGTGAAAGCGACGACAGGGATCCCGGCGGCTTCTGCGGCGGCTTCGACTCGCTGGGTTTCGGACCCGCCTGTCTGGGCGTTGGTCAACAGCACCTTCACCTCACCGCCGTCAATCACCTCGAGTGCGTCGAGCAGAGTGGCCGGTGCCACATCGCCTCCCTCTTCGACGGCTTCGGCGAAGCCTTCAGGCGTCACGTCGATGAGGCCTGCCGCAGCGGCGATGTAGCCGGGAAGTGGCTCGGTGATGAAGACGGGCGCCCCGTTCGCATCTGCGGCGAGAGTCTCCAGGTCGGCTTCGAAGCCCTCCAGGTCGCCGATGATCTCATCGGCTGCAGCAGTGAACTCTGCCTTGCCATCGGGGTCGATTTCGCCGAGCTCTTCAGCGATGCCCTCGACGACGTGGATCATCGTGTGCGGGTCGAACCAGACGTGCTCGTTGAACCCCTCGATGTGGTCGTGGCCCTCGTGGTTCTCTTCTGCCTGGTGCGCGTGCTCGTCGGCGTGGTCATGCTCTTCCTCGTCGTGCCCGTCGGCTCCGGGGTAGTCGTGCGAGTACTCCGCGGCGGTGAGCACATGCGCGTCGGATCCCTCAAGCAGCGTGTCGATGAAGGCGTCGTAGCCGCCACCGTTCTGGATGACGAGGTCGGCGTTCTGAATGCCCAGGCGATCGCGAGCCGATGCCTCGTACGAGTGCGGGTCTTGGCTGGCGGAGCTGATGATCGAGGTCACCTCGACGCGGTCGCCGCCGATCTGTTCGACCAGCGAACCATAGACGTTGGTCGATGCGGTCACCTGGATGACGTCGTCCGAACCACTCGCCTCGGGGCTCGACGCGCAGCCGGCGAGAACGACGGCGGACACGGATGCAAGGGCGAAAGCTGAGACGGACTTCTTCATGGACACATTCTACAGGCTAATGATAACCATTCTCACCGCATGCAAGACGCTCGCTATTCTCACAGAGTGATTCGAACCTCCTCGCTCGCTGCCGCGTCGCTGTCTCTGCTCATGCTCACCGGTTGCGCATCTGCCGTACCGACAGCAAAAGACACCGCGGCCGATGCTGTGGTCGACGCCCCCTCCGATGAGGACCAGTCGAACGACGCCCCCGACGACGCCGTCGCACGCATCGGCAGCTGCGACACGGTCGAAGCAGTGGTCGCGCCGTACATCCAGAACCTCGTCGCGATGGAGAGCAACGTCGTGGACGAATGGGGCGTCTCGTGCCAATGGGAGATGGCAGAGGGTGAGACGGACTGGGCGAACAATCGCTCAGTGAGCGTCGGGATCAGCCCGGAGCCGTTGGAGAAGCCCGACCTCGCCCTGCTGACCGATGCATCCGATGCCATCACCGCGGTCGACGACGCCTGGGTCGCACAGCAGGACGGCGTCGCCTACACGATGACGATGGAGACCGCGGTCGCTACGGCGATCGTGACCACCGTCTGGTTGCCGTACGCGGAGATCACCGTTACCGGCGGAAAGTGGGGCGATCACCCCGCCCTCGACGGCCCAGCAGCCGTGCAGGTGGCCAAGGCCCTGCTGGGCTGAGCGCACATCCAGCCCGTTTGTGCAGCACCGACTCCGGCCGGGTTCTGCTGCTGACGCTCAGTCGACGAGCAGGGCGGGCTCCTCGAGCACGCTGGCGACATCGGCGATGAAGCGGCTCATGCCGTCGCCATCGACGACGCGGTGATCGAACGATCCCGCGACAGTGGTGACGAACCGAGGACGCACCTCACCGTCGACGACCCACGGCTTCTGGCTGATCGTGCCCATCGCCACGATTCCGGCCTCTCCGGGGTTGATGATCGGGGTGCCGGCATCCATTCCGAAAACACCGATGTTGGTGATGGTGATAGTGCCGCCCTGCTGATCGGCAGGTGCGGTCTTGCCCTCGCGTGCGGTGAGCGTCAGACGATTCAGGGCACGGGCGAGGTCTTTCATCCCGAGGGTCTGCGCGTCTTTGATGTTCGGCACGAGCAGGCCGCGCGGGGTCGCCGCAGCGATACCGAGGTTGACGTAGTGGCGCACTGAGATCTCAGCACCGGAATCCGTCTCGACCCAGGCGGCGTTGACCATCGGATTGCGGCGCACCGCCCAGATCACGGCACGCGCGACGATCAGCAGCGGCGACACCTTGATGTCAGCGAAGTCGGGAGACGTCTTGAGCCGCTTGACGAGTTCCATCGTGCGGGTCGCGTCGACCTCTTTCCACACCGTCACGTGCGGCGCGCTGTAGGCGCTTTGCACCATCGCCGACGCGCTGACCTTGCGCACACCCTTCACGGGAATCGACTCGGTGCGCTCAGCATCCGCCGGCGCCTGACGTTCCGTTCCCTGAGCCTGTCGAAGGGCCGGCGCAATGCCGCGGGCAAGTCCGGCCGGGGCACTCTGCGGCGCGGGCACCGTCTCTTCGCGAACGGTTCCCCACTCCGGGGTCTCGATGTTGCGGAAGACGCTGGCCTGCGATGCGTGCTTCATGACGTCGTCGCGAGTGACCTCGCCATCGACACCGGTCGCGGTCACTGCCGACAGATCGACATCGAGGTCGCGGGCGAGCTTGCGGATCGGCGGCTTCGCGATGACACCGACCGAAGAGCGCACAGGGCGCTCGACCTTGCGGGTACGGCGCGAGGTCGCACCGGCGCCTGTTCCGTAGCCGACGAGCACAGAGCCGCCGCCGGCTTCGGCTGCGGCTCCTTCCTCAGGCTGAGGGGCCGCGGCGGCGGCATCCGACACGAAGCTGATGATCGGAGCGCCGACCTCGACGGTCGCGCCCTCGCCCGCAAGCAGTTCGCCCACGACACCCGCGTACGGCGACGGCAGCTCGACCAGCGACTTGGCCGTCTCGATCTCGACGAGCACGTCGTTGATCGCGACGGCATCGCCCGGAGCGACCTTCCACGCGACGATCTCGGCCTCGGTCAGGCCTTCGCCGACATCGGGGAGGTTGAAGTTCTGCGAATTCATTGTGGTGCCCTTCGACAGGCTCAGGGAGCGGGTGGGAGCTCGGGAGCGGATGGGGACGTTTCAGTAGGCCATTGACCTGTCGACAGCCTCGAGGATGCGGTCGGCATCGGGCAGGAATGTGCCCTCGAGCTTCGCGGGCGGGAACGGGGCGTCGTAGCCCGACACACGCAGCACCGGAGCTTCCAGGGCATAGAAGGCGCGCTCCATCACGGTCGCGGCGATCTCGCTGCCGACGCTGACGAAGCCAGGGGCCTCCTGCGCGTAGACCACCCGGCCGGTCTTGCGTGCCGAATCGAGGATGGGGCCGTAATCGACCGGCGACAGCGAGCGCACGTCGACGACCTCGCAGCTGGTGCCTTCGGCTTCGGCGATGGCCGCGGCTTCGAGCAGCGTCGTCACGATCGCGCCGTGGCCGACGAGAGTGACGTCGCTGCCGGTGCGCACCACGCGCGAAGCGTGCAGTGCAGCGGCCGACTGCTCCACGTCGACTTCGCCCTTCTGCCAGTACCTGCTCTTCGGCTCGAGGAAGATCACCGGATCCTTCGACTGGATCGCCTCCTGGATCATCCAGTACGCATCGTTCGGCGTCGACGGCGACACCACTCGGAGACCCGGAGTGTGCGCGAAGTAGGCCTCGGGGCTCTCCTGGTGATGCTCGACGGCACCGATGTGCCCGCCATAGGGAATGCGGATCACGATCGGCATCGACAGCGCGCCCTCGTGGCGGTTGGTCAGCTTCGCCAACTGCGTGGTGATCTGATCGAAAGCAGGGAAGACGAACCCGTCGAACTGGATCTCGATGACCGGACGGAAACCGGCCATGGCCAATCCGATCGCCGTTCCGACGATCCCCGACTCTGCCAACGGTGTGTCGAGCACGCGCTTGTCGCCGAAGTCGCGGTGGAGGTGCTCGGTGATGCGGAACACACCGCCGAGCTTGCCGATGTCCTCACCCATGAGCAGGACACGGGAGTCATCCTCCATGGCCTTGCGCAGGCCGGCGTTCAGCGCCCTGCTGAAGGGCATCGTCTGAAGGGTCATGCGTGGGCTCCCGGCTGCTCGAACGACGCCTCGTACTGGGCACGCCATGCGCGCTGTTCGTCCATCAGCGGATGCGGTTCGCTGTACACGTGGTTGAAGATCTTGTCGGCCGACGGTGATTCCAGCGCCAGGGTGCGCACACGGAGATCGTCGGCCGCGGCGGCTGCTTCGGCTTCGACCTCGTCGAAGAAAGCCGCGCCTGCGCCCTTGCCTTCGAGGAAGGCGCGCATGCGGATGATCGGGTCGCGAAGCGCCCACGACTCCTCCTCATCGCTTCCGCGATACTTCGTCGGATCGTCGCTCGTGGTGTGCGCCCCGAGCCGGTACGTCTCGGCTTCGATCGCGCGTGGCCCCTTGCCTGCGCGCGCGTCGTCGAGGGCGACGCGTGAGACGGCGAAGCTGGCGAGCACGTCGTTGCCGTCGACGCGGATGCTCTCGATGCCGTAGCCGGCACTGCGCTGAGCGAAAGGCACTCTGGTCTGCGTGGAGACCGGGACCGAGATCGCCCACTGGTTGTTCTGCAGGAAGAAGACCGTCGGCGCCTGGTAGCTGGCCGCGAAGACCATCGCCTCGTGCACATCGCCCTGGCTCGATGCGCCGTCGCCGTAGTAGGCGATCACTGCTTCGTCGCGTTCGGGGTCGCCCGTTCCGCTCTTGTCATCGAATTTCAGCCCCATCGCGTAACCGGTGGCGTGCAGCACCTGCGAGCCCAGCACCAGC
The DNA here is from genome assembly GCA_040394295.1 of Microbacterium sp. Lineage (GTDB taxonomy): Bacteria > Actinomycetota > Actinomycetes > Actinomycetales > Microbacteriaceae > Microbacterium. The sequence continues at coordinate 20,576 of JBEBSN010000011.1, read as the reverse complement.
GTGTACAGACGCGTGTTGCCGTTCTTGGGATCGGTCGGATCCCATCCGCCGTGCGAGACGCCGCGCATGAGGGAGATGATGTCGACGGGGTCGACGCCGCGGATCCGGGTGACGGCGTGCTCGCGGTACGAGGGGAACAGGGTGTCCTGCGGCCGAGCGGCGCGCGCTGAGCCGACCTGGGCGGCTTCCTGCCCGCGACTCGGCGGCCACAGGGCGAGCTGCCCCTGGCGCTGCAGGTTGGTGGCCTGGTTGTCGATGGCGCGGATGACGACCATGTCGCGGTAGAACTGCTCGAGTTCCGTGTCGCTGATCGCCTCGATCAGTGGCAGGTACTGTTCGGCGGCAGGGCTCGGCGCGAAACGGCCGTCCGCTTCCAGAATGCGGACGAGATCGGTTTCTGGAGTGCTCACCGTTCCACGCTATCCGAGCTTGTCTGTCGACAGCTGGAGGGTCTGCACAACGGATTCTGCGACCTGTAGGACCTTTTCCACCGACTCATGCTCTCCGACGGATATGCGGATGCCGTCGCCGGAGAAGGGCCTGACGACGATATCAGCTGCGGTGAAGGCTTCGGCGACCTGATCGGTGTGCTCGCCGGTGGGCAGCCACACGAAGTTCGACTGGGTGTCGGGGACGGCCCAGCCCTGCGCACGAAGAGCCGTCGCGAGCGTCGTGCGTCGTTCGACGATCACTGCGACGCGCTGCATGAGTTCGGCCTCGGCGTCGAGGCTGGCGATCGCCGCGGCCTCGGCGGCAGCCGTGACCGAAAGGGGAACCGCTGTCGCACGTGCGGCGTTGAGCACCGCCTGGTGGCCGATGGCGTACCCGACCCTGAGCCCGGCGAGACCGTACGCCTTCGAGAAGGTGCGCAGCACCACGACGTTCGGGTGTGCGTCGTAGACGCGCGTGGTGAGGCCGTTGACGGCGTCTTCCGCCGTGACGAATTCGGCATATGCCTCGTCGAGGATCACCAGCACGTCGGCGGGAACTCTGGCGATGAACGCGTCGAACTCTGCCTGCGTGATGATCGGACCGGTGGGGTTGTTCGGAGTGCAGAGGATGATCACGCGAGTGCGCTCGGTGACGGCATCCGCCATCGCGTCGAGGTCGTGACGGCCACCGCCGCCGCCGCCCTCGGCCTGTCGAAGTGGAACCTGCACACCGGTGGCGCCTGCGACCAGCGGCAGCCCGGGGTAGGCCTCGAACGAACGCCAGGCGTAGATGACCTCATCGCCAACGGATGCCGCGGCCTGCACCAGCTGGTAGAGGATCGCGACGCTGCCGCTGGCGACGTGCACCTGGTCGGGGGTGACGCCATAGCGTGCGCCGAGACGTGCGCGCAGGCGAGCGGCCGAGGCATCCGGATAACGGTTCATCGGCGTTGTGTGCGCCAGCGCATCGAGCACCGACGGCAACGGCTCGAAGGGGTTCTCATTGCTCGAGAGCTTGAACGCGTCGGGCCCGGCCTGCTTGCCCTGCTTGTACGGTGCAAGGGCAGCGATCTCGGGGCGGATGCGGGGAAGGATCGGGTCGGTCACGATCTTGAGTCTACGAGCGTTCGGCGCCGTTGCCACCGTAGGCAAGGAGCGCGGATCGTGCGCGCGGGCATCGACCCCTGCACATACACGCCCAAGGCGGCGCTGATCGTGCAAAACTGGATGCACCATGCGCTTCATCATCAGAGTCGTCGTCAACGCCTTCGCCCTGTGGGTCGTGACGCTGATCCCCGCGCTCCAGATCGATATCACCGCCTTCGAGCCCGGCGAGACGCTGCAGTTCGTATTCACACTGCTCGCGGTCGGCGCGATCTTCGCCCTCGTGAACACGATCATCGGCACGGTCATAAAGATCGTCGCGTTCCCCCTCTACATCCTCACGCTGGGCCTCATCGGCCTGATCATCAATGGCTTTCTGCTGTGGTTGACCGCGTGGATCACCTCCGGCTTCGGTTGGGGACTCACCGTGGGCTCCTTCTGGTGGGGCGTGCTCGCCGCGATCATCATCGCGATCATCAATGCCGTCTTCGGTGGCATCCTGCGGCCGCAGAAGAAGCGCCGCCGCTGAAGTTCCGCTGTTCGATCACTCCGGCGACCATCCGGTGCGATCGACCCGATACTCGGTCGATTCGCGCTCGACGGCCTCTGTCAGCTCACGCCACGACTGCTGGGCGGCATCCATGCGCGGGTCTCCCGACTGATCCATCATCTCTGCCGTCTCGATATATGTCTCGAGTTGATGCGCATCGAGCGTGATGTCTTCCAGTTGCCTGCCGGGGGACCCCTCTCGCGTAGCGACGATGCTGTCGGGTGAGCCGGTGCCGTTCGGAGCACCGCCGCCGGCGAGCGCGCGAACCGGGTCGTCGGTGTGGGCGATCTGGATCAGCAGTTGGTCGTCACCGAGTGTCGGCTCAGTGGGGCTGCCAGCCAGTGCCACCACTTTGACCTCGAACTCGCTCTCCATCGCCAGGTGCGACGCGATGATTCCGGACTGTGAGTGTGCATAGACATCGACGCGATCGCCCGGTTGCGCGCCGGCTGCCTCAAGCGCGTCAACCGTGCCTTGATACGAGGCGGACTGCTGCTTCGTGTAGAGCTCGAGATTCGATTTCATGTCGAAGGGGTTGCCCGCGCCGTAGTACCCGGACTGCGTGCCCTTCGCGTAGACCATGAATCGGCTGCTGCCGTCGGCCATCGTGTAGCGCTCGATCCTGAGCTGCGCGCCGTCGGTCGTCGGGAAGCGCCGGAACGCCTCGGCGAGGTTGTTGGGCGGTCCGACCGGAGACGATGTCTTCAACGGCGTGACCGACACCGGATCGGCCGTGCCTGAGAGCTTCGTTCCCGGAGCGATGACTCCCATCCCGCCGACTGTCCCCACCACCGCAGCCGCGGAGATGAGCGGTGCGAGCCCCCATGCGCCGACGATTCCGCGCAGGTCCATCTGCTCGTCCAAGCCCTCGTAGCGCCCTTCTTCCCAGCCGGCGACGAGATAGTCGGCCATGACCGGCAGGCGTTCATCGGAGGCCTCGAGCTCGGCGATCCTCGCGTTGAGGGCCGCGGCGCCTGCGGCATCTTGAATCGCCAGCGCGGCGAGCTGCGCCCTGAGATCGACCAGTTCGTAGGCGTCAGCCATCAGCAGCGTGTTCTCTGCGGCGAGCAGGCATTCATCGCTGAGCGTATCGGCGCGGGTGCCGCTCGCCCACAGCGCCACAGTGTCGGTGCGGCTGCTGAAACCTGGCTCGTTGACGATGACCGCGTGCGCTGTGCGCACCGATGCTGCGGCATCCGCGAATCTCGGCGCCAGGCGATTGATGGCATTCGCGACCGCGCGCAGCGCAGCGGGATCGACGGCGATCACCCCGCCGTGGGTGATGTCGACGTCGTCGCTCACAGCCGCTCCATCGCGTCGATCTCCCAGAGCCGACTGCCGAGTTGTGCGCACTCGCCCGCCGTGCGGTCTTTCAGGTCGATGATCAGCTCGTGCAGCGCTCGCACGCCCTCTGCCTGCCAGTCGCTCTCGGCGACGAGCGGAAGCAGTGACGCACCTGTGTCCTCCAACGCGCTGATCGCCTCACACACGGCGCGCCGCGCCGAGTACCAGGCCCAGAGGTTGTCTGAGGACCAGGCCCCAGCAGCATCGATGTTGAACATGCATCCAGGATGCTTCTTCGCTCTCAGCGACCGGGACCCACCAGCCCCGAGCCGTGGACAAGTCGCACACTTGCGCAAGTGTGCAGAACACATTCCTCGGCTGTGCAAGTCCTGCTCTGGAAGGCAGAATGGACGCGTGACTTCGTCGGAACCCTTCCGCGTCATCTTCGTATGCACGGGAAACATCTGCCGCTCGCCCATGGCAGAAGTGGTGTTTCGCGACCTTGCCGACAAACACGGCCTGAGTTCCCGGATCGTCTCGAGCAGCGCGAGCACCGGCGAATGGCACGTCGGCGAACGCGCCGACCAGCGAACGCTCGAAGCGCTCGAGAGCCGTGGATACGACGGCTCTCTTCATCGGGCGCAGCCGTTCACCGCAGCATCCTTCGCAGAGAACGACCTGGTCGTCGCGCTCGACCGCACCCACGAGCGAATCCTCCGCGAGTGGGCACGCGACGAGGACCAGGAGGGAAAGGTGACCCTCCTCATGTCATTCGACCGCGATGCCGACACCATGGACGTACCCGACCCGTACTACGCAGCCATGGAGACCTTCCACTCGGTGCTCGCTATGATTGAGACCGCGACCCGAGGCCTGTTCCGCCAGCTCGAACCAGCCCTGCGTCAGCGCCGCATCCCGCCCCGATTCTGAGGGCCCGATCAGGAGGATTCCCCTGACTTCCCCGAACTCCTTCCCCGTCCAGCCGCTGAGCCCTCTCGACGGGCGCTACCGCCGTGCTGTCTCCTCTCTCGGTGACTATCTCTCCGAGGCGGGCCTGAACCGCGCCCGTGTCGAGGCAGAGGTCGAGTGGCTCATCACGCTGACCGACCGTTCACTGTTCGAGACGTCGCCACTGGCGGACGCCGACAAAGACCGCCTCCGCGGGCTGTACCGCGATTTCGGCCAGGCTGAGATCGATTGGCTCGCCGAGAAGGAAGCCGTCACCCGCCACGACGTGAAGGCTGTCGAGTACCTCGTACGCGATCGTCTGTCGACCCTCGGGCTCGACCACATCGCCGAGCTGACGCACTTCGCGTGCACGAGCGAAGACATCAACTCCGTCTCCTATGCGCTCACCGTCAAGCGCGCCGTGGAGAACGTGTGGCTACCCGCCCTCGATGGTGTGATCCGCAAGCTCCGCGAACTCGGCGTCGAGCATGCAGATGCCGCGATGCTCTCGCGCACGCACGGGCAGCCCGCGACGCCGACCACGATGGGCAAAGAGCTGGCCGTTTTCGCCTGGCGCCTCGAGAGCGTGCGCGCGAAGATCGCCGATTCCGACTTCCGCGCCAAGTTCTCCGGCGCCACCGGCACCTGGTCAGCCCATATCGCCGCTGATCCTGAGGCGGACTGGCCCACGATCGCTCGTGAATACGTCGAGGGCCTCGGTCTCGACTTCAACATCCTCACGACCCAGATCGAATCGCACGACTGGCAGGTCGAACTCTACGACCACGTACGCCATGCCGGCGGCATCCTGCACAACCTCGCCACTGACATCTGGACCTACATCTCGATCGGCTACTTCACGCAGATTCCGATCGCCGGTGCGACCGGCTCATCGACGATGCCGCACAAGATCAACCCGATCCGCTTCGAGAACGCCGAGGCCAACCTCGAGCTCTCGGCTGCTCTGCTCGGTTCGCTGTCGCAGACGCTGGTGACCTCGCGCCTGCAGCGTGACCTCACCGACTCGACCACGCAGCGCAACATCGGTGTCGCGTTCGGGCACTCGCTGCTCGCGCTCGACAACCTGGGGCGCGGACTGAACGAGATCTCGCTCGCCCGTGACGTGCTGCTCGCCGACCTCGACGTCAACTGGGAAGTGCTCGCCGAGGCGATCCAGACCGTCATCCGCGCCGAGGTCGTCGCCGGACGCTCGACCATCAGCGACCCCTATGCGCTGCTGAAAGAGCTCACGCGCGGTCACCGCGTGGGAGCGGCAGAGCTGGCATCCTTCGTGGAAGGGCTCGAGATCGGTGACGCGGCGAAGCAGCGACTGCTCGCGCTGACCCCTTCGACCTACACCGGTATCGCAGAGCGCCTCGCGAACTAGTCGCGCGGCGCCTCAGGATGCGGCGGAGCCTTTGCCGTCCGCCGCATCGGAGGAAGATGCATCCGACGCCGAGGCGTCATCGGGCTCTTCGTCGTAGAGCACGGGACGCTCGAGGGTCTTGCTCTCGTACTCACGCGGATCGACCGCAAGGATGAGCATCGACATGATCAGCAGGGTCACGATGAACGCGCCTCCGCCGATGACCAGGCCCAGCATGACCGGGGTGAGGCCTTCGTAATTGCCGTTCGCGATCGCGATGTTGACCCGCGACGTGAAAGCGCCGGTCGACACCAGCGTGACGCCCGCCGCGAAGATTCCGCAGACCAGGGCGATGCCGAGCAGGTGCAGCGGACGAAGCAGCTCTCGGCGGTTGGTCTTGTTGTCGTCGCTCACGCGGCTCCTCCTGTCTCGACCGGCGCGCTCGTGGCGGCTCCGGTCGCAGCATCCGTCGACGCCTTGTCGTTCGTCGTCGCCTGCGTCGCCGTGCGACGCGGCGAGAACCCGGCGATCGCGAGGAACACCGCGACGATCGCGGCGTAACCGCCGAACATGCCAACGGCGAGGATGATGCCCGTGAGCGTCAGCGCTCCGGCGCCCTCGACCGAATACGACAGTCGGTAGCCGACCGGGATCAGAAGCAGAATGACCGCGAGGATCAGTCCCAGCGCGCCGACAGTGATCGCGTCTTTGGCTGCGGCGTCCGTGCGGCGGGCGCGGAGACCGGCGAGAAGTTCGATCAGACCGGATGCTGCGGCCCACACGATCACGACGATGAAGAACATCGCCTCTGTGCGCCAGCTCGGCACGCTGCTGAGGAACCCGGCGAGCAGATCGACGACGGCAAGCAGAACGAACGGCCAGCGGGAGCCGACCGGGACGGCGAGCCAGGCGCCGAGAACGAGTGCGACAGCGCTCATCGCGACGAAACCGCCGAAGACGGCGAAGCCGATCGCGGCGGAGTGGTCCGGAGAGAAGGTGATCATGAGCGCTGCGATTCCCGCGAAAAGGGCGCGCAGCAGCTGCACATGACGCACGGTGAAGGCGCGGACTGGGGCAGACATGACTATTCCTCCGGGATGATGTTCCCAGTCTACGCGTGGCTAAGCGCGCCGCAGACTTCACTCCCCCGTCGCGACCGGGCGTCCTGGTGTATTCGACCATTGGCTCCACGAACCGGGAAACAGCTGCGCGTCGATGCCGAGCTCTGCCAGGACGAGCGCCGTGTGCGACGCGGTGACGCCCGAACCGCAGTAGACCGCGACGGGAGTGTCGGCAGTGACACCCGCGTCGGCGAATGCGCCGCGCACCTCGTCGAGGTCCCGGAGTGTTCCGTCGTCGGCGAGGTGGCTGGTCGTCGGGAGGTTGACCGCCCCGGGAATGTGCCCGGCGATCGGATCGAGCGGTTCGGTCTCACCACGGAAGCGCTCGGGTGCGCGCACATCGAGCAGCACACCGGATGCGGGAAACGCAGCCGCCTCGTCAATCGTGAGGCTGCCACCGGAGACGTCCTTCAGCGTGACCGCGCCCGCGGAGTACTCGACCGACCCCGCCTCCACATCTCCGCCCGCGGCCTGCCAAGCCGCCCAGCCACCGTCGAGCACGCGAACGTCGACGCCGCCCTGCCGCAGAAGCCACCAGGCACGAGCCGCCGCCGCTCCGCCCGCATCGTCGTAGGCGACGACCACGTCACCGTCATCGATCGACCACGTGCGCGCGGCATCCTGCAACTGCTCGGTCGTGGGGAGTGGATGACGACCCTCATCGGGGCGCCCTGGACGAGCGAGCTCGGTTGCCAGATCCACATAGACGGCTCCGGGGATATGGCCGGCGAGATATTGCTCTCGCCCGTCGGAGCGCCCCAGCTTCCACCGCACATCGAGAACGCGTGCACCCGCGTCGATCAAGTCGGACAGTTCCCGGGCACTCACCAGATGCGACATGCTCCCAGGCTACGGCTACGGCGGCGTGCAGTGCCATCGCAGCCGCAGAACGCGGAAGGCACCGAAACGCGATGGTTTCGGTGCCTTCCGGTGTTCAGCGAGGATCAGCTCTTGTCGTCCTCATCCTCGTCATCGTCATCGTTATCGGCCTCGTCGCCCTCGGGCGCGAGCTGGATGACCTCGTCGCCCTCTTCGAGAACGTCGACGTCATCGGCATCCTCGTGATCCTCGTCGTCCGCAGCATCTGCGCTCAGCACGCCGTCGGGGCGGATGAGCTCACGCACCTCGGCCATGAAGCTGTTCAGCTGCTGCTGCTGCCAGCGCAGCTGACGGGTGCGGTCCTCTGCGTCGCGGAGTACGTCCGTCGTGTGATCGGTGACCGTGGTGACGATCTTCTGCGCCTTGATCCGGGCGCGGTCGAGGGTCTCTCGCGCGCGCATCTGCGCATCGGCCTCGATCGCCTGTGCCTGCGAACGCATCAGGCGCTCGTAGTCGTCGGCCTTGGCCGAAATGCGCTTGGCGTGCTCGAGTGAGGACGCAACCTGCTCGTTGGCGTCGTTCGTGATGCGCTCGGCGTGGGCGACTGCCTGGTTGTGCAGCAGGAGGAACTCCTGTTGCGCATCGTCCTGTCGGCGAGTGAGAGTCTCTTCGAATTCGAGCACGCGTGCGTTCATCTCACGCACCTCGCGCTCGGCGTCAGCGCGCTGCTGGCTCGTCTCGCGAGTGACCATCGAGCGCAGGGCAGCAGAGCCCTTCTCGGCCTCGGTGCGCACCGTCGCCGCTTCCTGCTCGGCCTGGATGACCTTCTCGGCCGCGTGCGATGCCTCGCGCTGGATGCGGGCCTCGTGAGCGGTGTACTCGGTCTCGATGCGCAGGCGCACCTGATCGGCGTCGTGCTGGGCCTGCGCCGTGATCCGCTCGACGTCGGCGGCCAGCTCGGCACGCCGAGACTCTGCCTCTTCGCGGGCGGCCTCAAGGAGACGCTCGGCCTGTACGGCGGCGTTCTGGATCAGTACCGTCGCCTGCTCTTCGGCGACGCGCAGGACCGCTTCGAACTGCAGACGCGAACCCTCTGCATCGGCCTCGCTCTTGGGGGCGTCGACGAGTTCGCTGGTCAGCGTCGCGACCTGCTGGTCGGCGTCATCGGCTTTCGCACGGGCAGCAGCGAGGTCAGCTTCGAGAGCGGCGATGCGCCGTTCGTTCTCGGCCTCGATCTCGGCGATTCGCGCATCGCTCTCTGCACGAACGGCCTCAACCTCGCTGCGTACCGACTCGACGTCGCGGTTCACACCTGCGCGCGCCTCAGCGAGTTCCGCGTCGGCGCGCTGCACCTGCATGCGAAGGCCCGCGATCGCCGCGTCGACCTCGCCCTTGTCATAGCCACGGAAACCGATCGTGAAGTTGCCCTGATCACGAGACTGGCCCGTGGCCAGCTGATCGAAGAAGTCGCTCTCCTGCTCGTCGGTGCGGTTCTCGGTCGAGTCGTTCACAGGAAGAACACCTTTCGGAAGGATGCTGACCGCTCTCGTCACCCGCACATCGGCACGGTGGAGACGGTCCGCAGATTTGGGGGAGGCGCGAAGCGTGACTTCAGCCTAACGAGTGCGCTGGTGAACGGGAACCGTCGAGCAGTATCGAAAAACTATGAATCTCGTGCACGCGCCGGCATCGGCACGGCCCGCTTGGCCGCCCGGACTCACGCCGCGTTGGGCGATAAACTGCCGTCGACCTCGAATGAAGGATGCCGCGATGCCGCGTTTCGACCTGCCCGTGGAGCAGCTGCGCTCCTATCGTCCTGAAGTCGCAGAGCCTGATGACTTCGATGATTTCTGGGAGCAGACGCTTTCGGAATCCCGCTCGCTGGCCCGTCCGATCCAGCTTCGGCGGATCGACTCGCCCCTGCAGTCGGTCGAGGTCTACGACGTCACCTTCAGCGGCTTCGCCGGTGACGCCGTCGGCGGATGGCTACTGCTTCCCGCCGACGCCGCCGAGCCGCTGCCCGCCATCATCGAGTTCAACGGCTACGGCGGCGGACGAGGCCTGCCCCATGAGCGGCTGGGCTGGGCGGCATCCGGCTATGCATATTTCTTCATGGACACGCGAGGTCAGGGCAGCGGGTGGGGCACGGGCGGCATCACCCCAGACCCGCACGGCTCAGGGCCCGCCACGCCGGGCTTCATGACCCGTGGGATTGAAGATCCCAACAACTACTACTACCGCCGGGTCTTTACCGACGCGGTGCTCGCCATCGACAGCATCCGCACTGTGGAGAGGATCGACGCCGCGCGCGTCGCCGTGAGCGGCATCAGTCAGGGCGGCGGAATCGCGATCGCCGCCGCCGGGTTGTCGACCGGGCTCATCGCCGCGATGCCGAATGTGCCCTTCCTGTGTCATTTCGAGCGGGCCGTCGGTCTGACCGATCGCGACCCGTATAACGAGGTGGTGCGCTATCTGGCCGTCCACCGTGGCGCAGCCGAGAGAACGTTCGACACGCTGTCGTACTTCGACGGCGTGAACTTCGCACGCCGCGCGACCGCACCGGCACTGTTCTCGGTGGCACTGATGGATCCGGTGTGCCCGCCGTCGACCGTCTACGCCGCACGCAACAACTGGGGCGGGAGCGCAGAGATCATCGAGTACGCGTTCAACGAGCACGAGGGCGGGCTGGGTCTGCAGTGGCAGGAGGAAGCCGCCTTTCTCGCGGAGCAGTTGGCAGGCTGACTGGCGCACTTCAGACCGCTACTTCTGCTCTGAGCAGGGCGCCGCGGCATCCTGCGCGCGACAGTTCGGGGGCGTCACGCGCGGATGGCGGACGTTTCCGGCGACATCGTCCGACATCCGTGTGGCGGACCCCCAAAGTGTCGCACGCGTCGCCGCCGGAATCTGCTCACGGCGGTTCTGCTGAGGGCGGAGATGTCGGCGTAACATCCTCGAAGCATCGCGGTTCTACGCTCGGCACATGGCAGAGGCATGGCAGGCACACGACGACGGCATCAACTTTCACACCCGCAAGTGGGTGCGCCCGGAAGATCTGAACGCGAACGGATCGCTGTTCGGCGGCAGCCTTCTGAAGTGGATCGACGAAGAGGCTGCGATCTACGCGATCGTGCAGCTCGGCAACTACCGCGTGGTCACCAAGCTCATCTCGGAGATCAACTTCGAGGCATCTGCGTTGCAGGGTGATCTCATCGAGATGGGACTCACGGCCACGCACTTCGGCCGCACCTCGCTCACGATGCGCGCCGTGGTGCGGAACATGATCACTCGCAAGCGCATCCTCACGATCGAGAAGATCGTGTTCATCAGCCTCGACGCGAACGGGCACCCCACCCCGCACGGGTATTCCTCCATCACGTACAACCGTGATCGGATGCCGCATGAGCACCCCGGCACGGGTACGGTCACGCTTCCGTCCGCCTGAAACCATCACCCGAGTGAGCGGTTGTTTTCGGTGTACCTAAAAGCTATATTTTCGGTGTGCCTAAAAGTTCCAACGCCGCTGTCGGTCTCGTCCTCGCCGGCAGCGTGATTCTGGCCGGCTGCGCCGGGCCGGTGGGCGAGGACGACGGTCGCCCCGTGGTACTGACGACCTTCACCGTGCTCGCTGATATCGCACAGAACGTCGGCGGAGAGCATCTGCGCGTCGAGTCGATCACGAAGGTCGGTGCGGAGGTCCACGGGTACGAACCCACGCCTGGTGATGTCCGGAAAGCGGCGGATGCCGACCTCATCATCGACAACGGGTTGAACCTCGAGGTGTGGTTCGCACAATTCGTCGAAGGTATCGACGCTCCGCATGTGATGGCATCCGACGGCGTCGAAGCCATCGACATCACCGAGGACTCCTACGCCGGAAAGCCCAATCCGCATGCCTGGATGAGTCCTTCGAACGTGCAGCTGTACGTCGACAACATGGTCACGGCGTTCTCAGAACTTGACCCGACTCACGCCGACGACTTCGCCGAGAACGCGGAGGCGTACAAGGCTGAGCTGCAGCAGGTTCAGGATGATCTCGTCGCTGAACTGGCCGAACTCCCCGAGAACGAGCGCGCGCTGGTCACCTGTGAGGGGGCGTTCTCGTATCTCGCCAGAGATGCCGGCCTCACCGAGGCGTACATTTGGCCTGTGAACGCCGAGCAGCAGGCGACCCCTCGACAGATCGCCGCAGCGATCGAGTTCGTGAAGGACAACGATGTACCTGCCGTCTTCTGCGAGTCGACGGTCTCCGACAAGGCGATGCAGCAGGTCGCCGAGGCGACGGATGCCGCGTTCGGGGGCACGCTGTATGTCGATTCGCTCTCGACCGCGGACGGCCCGGTGCCCACCTATCTGGATCTGATCCGCCACGATGCCGACACGATCGTCGCCGGCCTCACGGGTGAGAGCGATGGCGCATCATGAGCGCGATCGAGGTCACAGGCGTCACCGTGCGCTACGGCGATGTCCTGGCGCTCGACGACGTGTCACTCACGGTCGCCGCAGGACGCGTGACCGGTTTGATCGGCATGAACGGATCGGGAAAGTCGACGCTGTTCAAGACGATCATCTCGCTCGTGCGACCGGCTGCCGGTCATGTGCGGCTGGACGGCGCGGACCCGGCATCGGCTCGGCGGAAAGGGCTTATCGGCTACGTGCCCCAGAGCGAAGACGTCGACTGGAACTTCCCCGTTTCGGTGCGCGACGTGGTGATGATGGGGCGCTACGGCGCGCAGGGTCTCACGCGGCGAGCGCGACCCGATGACCGGGCCGCCGTCGACGAGGCGCTCGAACGCGTAGAGCTGAGCCACCTCGCAGATCGACAGATCGGGCAGCTGTCGGGCGGGCAGCGCAAGCGCGCCTTCGTCGCTCGCGGTATCGCGCAGGGTGCGGGGATCCTGCTTCTCGATGAGCCCTTCGCCGGCGTCGACAAGCGCAGCGAGGCGACGATCGTGCGTCTGCTGCGTGAGCTCGCAGCAGACGGCGACACCGTCCTCGTCTCCACTCATGACTTGCACGCCCTTCCGTCGTTGGCCGACGAGGCGGTACTGCTGCTGCACCGCGTGCTCTTTCACGGACCAGTCGACGAGGCGCTGAAGCCTGAGATGCTCGCGCGCGCGTTCGGACTCGACGCCCCAGAGGAAGCCGCATGATGCTCGAGTGGTTGCTGGAGCCGCTGCAGTACGACTTCATGGTGCGCGCGATCGTCACCACGGTCATCGCCGCCGTCGTGTGCGCGCTGCTCTCGTGCTGGCTCGTACTCGTGGGGTGGTCGTTGATGGGCGACGCCGTCTCGCATGCGGTTCTTCCGGGGGTTGTGATCGCCTACGTTCTCGGGGCCCCGTTCGCGCTCGGCGCCCTGGTCTTCGGGTTTCTCGCGGTCGGGCTGATCGGGCTCATCCGCGGCACCAGCAGAGTGAAGGAGGACGCCGCGATCGGCATCGTCTTCACGACACTGTTCGCCTTCGGCCTCGTTCTCATCTCGGTGACGCCGAGTCAGACCGATCTGAACCACATCATCTTCGGCAACATCCTCGGCGTCTCTGAGGGCGACCTTCTGCAGATCGCGATTCTCGCGGCGATCGCTTTCGCTGTGCTGACGGTTAAGCGCCGCGACCTGACACTGTATGCGTTCGATCCGACGCACGCGTTCGCGATCGGGCTCTCACCGCGTCTTCTGGGCGCGCTGCTGCTCGGCGTGTTGGCGCTCACTGCGGTCGTGGCCCTGCAGGTCGTCGGCGTCGTGCTGGTGGTCGCGATGCTCATCATTCCCGGCGCCACCGCGCATCTGCTCACGGATCGTTTCGGACGGATGCTGGTGATCGCGCCCGTCATGTCAGCGGTGTGCAGCGTGGTGGGTATCTATCTCAGTTACTGGATCGATGCGGCTTCCGGCGGTCTCGTGGTCGTCGTGCAGGGGTGTGTGTTCGCGCTGGTGTACCTGTTCGCACCGCGGCAAGGCGTGGTCGGGCGCCACCTCTTCCGGCGGGCGCCAGCTGCCGCACACCCCGGCCACTGAGCGAGCGCCGGCCGCTGAGCAAGCGCCGGCCACTGAGCCCGCCGAAGCGCCCGACGTCAGGACGTCGAAAGCCGGTCGCTGAGCCCGTCGAAGTGTCCGGCGTCCTCTGCCGTCAACGACCCGAGCGCCTGCGCCAGGTCGGCGATGAGGTCGCCGACGTTCTCGAGGCCGACCGACAGCCGCAGCACGTCGGCGTCCGGACGCGCGTCAGCCGGGACGGGCCGGTGGGTGAGCGCTGCCGGATGCTGGATGAGCGAGTCGACCCCGCCCAACGACACCGCGTGGGTGAACAGCTTCACGTTCGAGGCCACGGCACTCGCCGCCGCGTATCCGCCGGCGAGACGAATCGCGATCATGGCACCGGTGCCGCGCATCTGCCGCTCGAGGATGCCATCGGGGTCGCCGTCGAGTCCGGGGAAGAAGACCTCGTCGACCTGAGGCTGGTCGATCAGCCACTGAACGATCTTCTGGGCATTCTCCTGCTGCTGGCGCATGCGGACCGGAAGCGTGGTGAGCCCGCGGTGCAGCAGGTAGGCGCCGAGCGGGTGCAGCAGTCCGCCGGTGACGGCGCGCACTCGGCGCAGGGCTTCGGCTGTCTCCTCGCTGCAGGCGACGACGCCCGCGATCACGTCGCCGTGGCCCCCGAGGTACTTCGTCGCACTGTGCAGCGACATCGCAGCGCCCAGATCGATCGGGTTCTGCAGGATCGGGGTGGCGAACGTGTTGTCGACGATCACGGGGACCGAACCGGCCGCCGCGACGACCGCGGCGATGTCGACGAGTTCGAGCGTCGGGTTCGCCGGCGTCTCGACGATGACGAGTCCGGTGTCGGGGCGGATGCTGACGCCCACCTCCGACGGATGACAGTAGGTCGTCTCGGTGCCGAGTAGCGCCGAGCCCAGCAGATGATCGGTGCCCCCGTACAGCGGGCGCACCGCGACGATATGGCGCAGGCCTGTGGCGCCCGCGTGGGCGAGGATCACGGCGGTCATCGCGGCCATCCCGGACGCGAATGCGACAGACGCCTCGGCGTGCTCCATTTCGGCGAGCGCATCCTCGAATCGGGCGACGGTGGGGTTCCACAGCCGCGCGTAGACCATGCTGCCGTCAGCGGGTGGCCTGCCGCCGGTCGCCATCGCCTCATAGGAGTCTCCGCCGCGCTCGATGTCGGGCAGCGGGTTCGTGGTCGACAGGTCGATCGGGAGGGCATGCACGCCCAGTTCGGACAGATCCGAGCGTCCGCTGTGGACGGCGACGGTATCAGGATGCAGCTCTCGGGTCATACTTCCATGCTGTCGGAATCCCAACACAAGTGCGAGAATCTGACAGTATCTGTCGAATTCTGCGACAAACTTGAGATTCTCAGCAACAAGTGGCGACGGGTGGAGACGCGGATTGGCGAAAACACAACAGCAGACGGCATCCCTCGACGAGGTCGATCTCAAGATCCTGGCCGCCCTCAGCGCTCGAGCCGACACCACCAACAAGGCACTCGCCACGCAATTGGGTCTTGCCGAGTCGACCTGCGCCCATCGGGTTCGCGCGCTTCGCGATCGCGGCATCATCCGCGATGTGCGCGTTCGCCTGGACGAAGCGGCGCTCGGCTTCGGCCTGCAGGCGATCATCAAGGTGCGTCTGGCCAATCACACCGGCGCGAAGGTGAACGCGCTGTTCGACGCGCTGGTCGCGATCCCGCGCGTACTGCAGGTGTTCCACGTCGCAGGGGTCGATGACTTTCTCGTGCACGTCGCGGTGTCGGACGCCACGGCTCTGCGCGACATCGTCCTCGAGCACATCACCATCCACTCGGTCGTGCGGGGCACCGAGACGCAGCTGGTGTTCGAACTCCGCGACGGCAGCGGCCTGCTCGCACGCTGAGCGCTGCGCGACGCGGTCAGCGTCGCAGTAATTTCTTCCACCGCCGCTGCACGGCGACAGGGACGTTCTGCGTGACGACGGCGTCGACGTTGAGCGAGCTGTCGGTCGGACCCACGATGGCGATTGGCGTCGTGAGGGTTACCTCGTCCGGGTCGATCGGCATGCGGGCCAGCGTGCGGTGCGCATGTACGTAGGCCGGAACCAGGATGACGACCGCGCCCACCCACGCGAGCGGGTTGCTCAGCGCGACTCCCCCGAAACCGAGCGCGGCGCCGAGCACGACAGCGGCACCGATACGCATTCCGAGTTCGACGACGCCGGTGATCGTGGGGATGAGCGCCTGCCCGAGGCCTTGCAGCGCACCGCGCACGACGAAGAGTACGCCGAGCAGCGCGTATGTCGCACCGTTGATGACGAGCATGAGATGGGCGAGCTCGACGACCTCCTCCGCCCCGTCGCCGACGAACAGTCGCACGAGGTGGGTTCCGAAAGCGATGAGCACTACGCCGAGCAGCACCGACACCCCGATCGCCATCCATGTCGCCTGCACGACACCGGCGCGGATGCGATCGGGCCTGCGTCCGCCGAAGTTCTGCGCCACGTACATCGACACGGCGAGGCCGAGCGATGCGAGCAGGGCGGTCGCCAGGCTGTCAACACGGGTCGCGGCGGTGTAGGCGGCGACCGCGTCGGATCCGAGCAGGTTCAGCGCGACCTGCACGACCAGGGTGCCGATCGCGATGATCGATGCCTGAAAACCCATGGGGAGCCCGAGCCTCAGGTGCTCGGTCAGATCTGCGCGGGAGACCTTCCAGTCCTTTCGGCTGATGTGCAGCACCGGCACCCGTCGCCGAACGTAGTCAAGGCACAGCAGCACCGAGATCAGCTGCGCGATGACTGTCGCCAGGGCAGCGCCGGCCACGCCCCAGGCGAGCGGGCCGACCATGAGGATGACAAGTCCGACATTGATGGCGCACGAGATCGTGAGGAACACCAGCGGTGTGCGCGAGTCGCCGATGGCGCGGATGATCGCAGAGAGGTAGTTGAAGAACATCATCGTGCTGCCGCCGATGAAGCTGATCTGCGTGAAGATCACCGCTTCGTCCATGAGCTCGGGCGGCGTCTGCATCAGGTGCAGCACGGGCGCGGTCAGGAACGGCGCTGCGATGGTGATGACGATGCTTGTCCCGCCCGTAAGAAGCGTGCCGACAGCCACTGATCGTCGTACGGCGGCGTGATCACGGGCTCCGAACGCCTGCGCCGTCGGGATCGCGAACCCAGTGGTCATGCCCCAGGCGAACCCGAGCAGCAGGAACAGCAGGCTGCCGGTCGCGCCCACCGCTGCAAGCGAGTTCACCCCGAGCTGACGGCCGACCACGATCGCGTCGACCACCTGGTAGAGCTGCTGGACGACGTTGCCGATGAGCAACGGCACGCTGAAGGCAAGGATGACGCGCCAGGGGCGGCCCGTGGTGAGGGAGGTGACCATGCGGAACTTCCGGGATGCGGGGGACGACGGGATCAGCCGCCGGATTCGAGCGACAGAACAGTGTATCGAATCGATTCGGCAGTGAGCGAAAGCCTCCGCGACGTGGCAGGGTCAGCGTTCGAGGACGACGGCGAGGCCTTGGCCCACCCGTCATGCACCTCGGTAGGTAGCCGACGTGTCAGCACTGCAGTGACGCTAGCCTCAACATCGGTACCGCGTAGAAGGAGAGTCGCATGGAACCACGTCAACCGGAAGGTCTCGGCACCAGGGACAAGATCCTCTGGGCGGCCGCCACGATGCTCGGAGAAGAATCGGGAAAGTTGCCGAGCGTACGGGCGGTCGCCGCACGAGCGGGTGTGAGCGCGGGGTCTGTGCAACACCACTTTCGCACCCAGCGCGAGTTGATGGACGAGGTGCTCATCTTGCTCTACGACTCAGTGCTTCCGGATGACAGAGTCAACGACTCGTCCATACCGGTGAAGGACCGGTTGGTCGGCACCCTTCAGCGCCTGCTCCTTCTCCCAGAGGCAGAAGATGACCCGTACGACGCGTGGACCCGAGTCCTCGCCAGGTACGGCCGGGCCGCCCCGACCGACGCCCTCTGGCAGGAGTTCGTGGCAATTGACGCCGAAATGCGCCGTCGCATCGAGTACGCCCTGACTGTGTTCCAAGAAGAAGGTGCGCTCGCGCCGGGCGACAACGCACGCCGAGCGAGATTTCTCTACACAGTGGTCAGCGGGCTGTCGATAGCACAAGCGCTCCCCGCCGCCGGTCCGCGCGCTCAAACGGAAGTCGACGTACTGCGATCCGCCGCCGATTACGTGCTGAGTGAGCGAGAGGCCTGACTCTCGCTCACAGCGACGCGACTACCGCTGGTGCGCCGCCTTCAGAACGACAGGTCGAGGACGCGTCACCGGAGCGGTGTCAGTCTCGACGCTCACCTCGACCGGCGCAGGCTTGGCCGGGATCCGGCGGATCAGCGCATGGGCGATCGAGCCGACCACGAGGGCCGCGACCAGCGCAGCGCCGGCTGCGGCAAGCGGCAGCCACTGCCCGGCGAAACCCGCGGTGAGGCTGAGCAGCGCTCCCACTATCCAGCATCCGGTAGCGCCGCCGGCAAGGCCTGCCGCACCCCGAGCAAGCGCCACGAGCGCGATGATCGCGCAGATCACCGCGATCGACGCTCCGACGAACCCGACTGACAGGAAAAACCCTGCCAAGTCTCTTACCACTCCGATTGAAGACATCTTCTTCTGACCCCCCGGTCTTCCGTACTTATACGTTACGAAGAATCGCCGACATCCGCATCCACCCAGAGGATGATGTTCCGGTTCGGCCGCGACCCGATCGCCGTCGTGGAGGGGCATGATGGAGGGGTGACCGCTCTCCTTTCCGACCTCACCGACATGCCGGAGCCGAAGCGCGTCTACGCCGCAGATGGAACGCGGCTGGCGACTTACACGTGGGGCGAGTTCGACGATCCGGTCGTGGTCATCGTGCACGGCTTCGCCTCGAACGCGCGCGACAACTGGGTACTCACCGGCTGGGTGCGAAAGCTCACGCGCGCCGGGTACAGAGTGCTCGCGATCGATCAACGCGGTCACGGTCTCAGCGACAAACCCCACGAACCGGACGCCTATGCGATCCGCACGCTGGTCGCCGATGTCGAGACGGTCATGGACCAGTACCTCGTCGAGGATGCCTTCTACGTCGGCTACTCCCTCGGTGCTCGCGTCGGCTGGGAGGTCGTGCGCGATCTGCCCCAGCGCATCAATCGTGCCGTGCTCGGCGGCGTGCCCGACGGCATCCCTCTCGAGCGGCTCGACGTCGAGCAGGTACGTGCGTTCATCGAAGACGGCGTACCCGTTCAGGACTCGACGACCCTGGATTACATCGCCCTCACCGAGCGCGTGCCCGGAAACGATCTGCGATCTCTGCTCGCGCTGGCGGAGGGCATGCGTCAATCGCGCACCGTCGATCCTGACCCGAGCAACGCGCCCACTCGCCCGATCCTGTTCGCGACGGGCACCGAGGACGGCGTCATCGAAGGATCGCGAGCGCTCGCGAAGGCTGCGCCGAACGGCACGTTCTTCGAGATACCCGACCGCCATCACTTCAACGCGCCAGGATCGCGTGCGTTCAAGGACGCAGCGCTCGAATTCCTCGCCTCCTGACAGGATGCGCCTGCACACCCGACGGGTTTAGGCTCGGGACATGCCCACCGTGATCCCCGCCATCGTCGCGCCGTCCGCCACCGACCCGCTCTTCATCGGCACGATCGAACGTCGAGACGTCGGCGAGAGCGACGTGCGCATCGATATCCGCTGGGCAGGAATCTGCCACTCCGACATCCACACCGTCAACGGCGACTGGGGTCCTCAGCACTACCCGCTGACGGTCGGGCATGAGATCGTGGGAACCGTCACCGAGGTCGGCTCAGCCGTGACGCGATTCACCGTCGGTGACCGGGTCGGTGTGGGGTGCATGGTCGGGTCATGCGGCGAATGCGCGAACTGCGATGCAGGTGAAGAGCAGTATTGCCTCAAGGGCATGACCGGCACCTACGGCGCCCGCGACGCCGACGGGTCGATCACGCAGGGTGGGTATTCGACGAGCATCGTCGTCACCGAGGACTTCGTGCTGCGGGTGCCCGAAGCCATCCCCTTCGAGAAGGCTGCTCCCCTGCTGTGCGCGGGCATCACGACATATTCCCCTCTGCGCCACTGGAACGCCGGGCCCGGCACCAAGGTCGCCGTTGTCGGGCTCGGCGGGCTCGGCCACATGGCGGTGAAGATCGCGCACGCGCTGGGCGCGGAAGTCACGGTGCTGTCGCGCTCGCTGAACAAGAAGGATGACGCTCTCGCGCTCGGCGGCGACCACTACTTCGCCACCGAGGATCCGCAGACGTTCCGCGAGCTCCGCGGCCGCTTCGACCTGATCATCAACTCGGTGTCAGCGGCGATCGACATCAACGCACACCTGAAGCTGCTCGCGCTCAACGGCACGCTCGTCAACGTCGGCGCCCCCTCCGAGCCGATGCCGGTGCAGGCTGGAGCGCTGATCGGCAACCGTCGCTCCTTCGCAGGATCGAACATCGGCGGCATCGCCGAGACGCAGGAGATGCTCGACTTCTGCGCCGAGCACGGCATCGCACCCGAGGTGGAGATCACCTCGGCCGATCAGGTCAACGAGGCCTGGGCTCGGGTGCTGGCATCCGATGTGCGCTACCGGTTCGTGATCGATATCGAGACGTTGAGCGCCTGACAACGCAACGTCCGGTCAGCGCTTCGGCAGCACCCATCCCGCACGGGGGAAGTGGCACGTGTAACCGTTGGGGTACGTGATCAGGTAGTCCTGATGCTCGGGCTCAGCTTCCCAGAACGGCCCCGCCGGCTCGATGGTCGTGACGGCGGGTCCGGGCCACAGGCCCGATGCGTCGACGTCGGCGATGGTGTCTCGGGCGATCTGTTCCTGCTCGGGAGTGAGCGGGAAGATCGCTGAACGATAGCTCGATCCGATGTCGTTGCCCTGACGGTTCAAGGTCGACGGGTCGTGGATCTGGAAGAAGAA